>NZ_MCWZ01000093.1 GCF_002877365.1 Vibrio sp. 10N.261.55.A7 | reverse complement strand
AGAATTT
The DNA here is from genome assembly GCF_002877365.1 of Vibrio sp. 10N.261.55.A7. Lineage (GTDB taxonomy): Bacteria > Pseudomonadota > Gammaproteobacteria > Enterobacterales > Vibrionaceae > Vibrio. The sequence continues at coordinate 12,465 of NZ_MCWZ01000093.1, read as the reverse complement.
AAGCTCTATTTATTTTCTATTTAGATCTTACAGATCTGAATCTCGAAAAGCTTTATTTAGTGATATAAGCAGCGGGTTCAAAAGATAATCGACAACGGTTCGTTCATCAAGAATTATCAAAACCTCAGCAGGCATGCCTGGATATAGCTTAATGTGGCTATTTCTCTCCACTGTATTCATATCCAACTCTATGTTGATAGTATAGCTAGATTGCTCACTTTTCTCATCAACGATACTATCTGCAGAGATAAACACAACCTTTCCTGTGATGGGCAGCAAGCGACGATAGTTATATGATGTTAATCTGACTTCAGCGAGTTGTCCAAGTTGTACAGTATCAATGTCTGCAGGCGCAACACTAGCCTCCACTATCAAATTACTATCAACAGGGATAACCTCCATTAACACTTCACCACTAGTCACGATACCACCCAGAGTATGAACATTGAGCTCGACTATTTTTCCATTTATTGGACTGATAATTGTTGAACGCGCAAGTTCTTCTCTTGCCTGGGATAAATGCTCTTTGAGCTCAATAATATCTCGTTCAGCTAATTCAAGCTCCTCTGAAGCTTCTTTGATAAACTCAAGTCTGAGGTTAGCGATATTCTGCTTGGCCTCTGCGATAACCAACTCTTCTCTTGCCATTACCGCATCATAGTCATCAATTCGTCTCTGAATATCTAATCTCTCACGCTGGGAGAATAAGAGTTGTTCACGAGAAGCGAAGCCTTTTTTTGAAAGTTTAGCAAGCATGCTGACTTGTTCGTCCAGCAGAGATGCTGCTTGTTGGTCAATCCTGCTACGAGCTATATAAGAATTAAGATTCTGTTTTGCTTGTTCGACTTTTTGGTTGGCGATTTGTATTGAGCCGTTTAGTGCCTCTAAGCGAATTTGTTTGAGTTTTGTTTGAGTTGCGATGGCTTGCGCTATGAGAGGATCTGATGTGTCTAATGAATCAAGAAACGAAATTGTCGCTGATTCACTTATTTCAGATTGAAGTCGATTGTACTTAGATAAAGCATTGTAATAGCGGGACTTTATTTGGAGAAATCTAGTTTTTGCTGTCGTAGAGTTAAGGGTAACTAATGGATCGCCTACAGATACCAATTGGCCGTCTTTAACATAAATTTTTTCGATGATTCCGCCATCTAAGTGTTGAATCTTTTTTCGATACCCTTCGACGATAACTTGCCCTGGAGCAATGGCTGCGCTACTTAGAGGAGCAAAGTAGATCCAGCTGAACACAAGACCACCACCGAAAACCAGTAAGCTAAGACCACATTTTATCCAATATCGAATATTGTTGTAGCCACTGATACCTTCACCTTGAACAGGCTCGACATTATGGTTCTTAGTCATGATTCGATACCTTCTTCATTGCCATTTTTTGAGCTGCAGCTACTTTTCTAGTGTCAGAGTCACTCTTAACGCTACCGTTTTCCAATAAGATTATCCTGTCTGAATAAGCAAGTAATGAAGATTGATTGGTTGAGAAAATGGTCGTTAACCCTAAATGCTTGCGAGTCGCGATAATCTGATGAAGTGCCTTTTCTCCTGATGGACCGAGAAATGCGTCAGGCTGATCCAAAATAAGTACTTTCGGAGTGCTGAATAGTGTTCGGGCAAGCAACAATTTGTGGTATTCAGAACTGGAAGGCATCAGTTCTAGCTCGACGTCGCTGTCATAACCTTTCGGCCACTTCAATATTTGCTCATGAACTCCCATCACTTTACAAGCATTGTAAACATTATTTACATCGTAGTTTGACTTAAAGAGAGAAAGATTTTGAATAAGGGTCCCTGAGACAAACTTAGCATCAGTAGAATAGTACCCTAACAACTCAGATAATCCCTCAGAGTACCATTGTTCATAACTCGCCCCATCGAAGCGCACTTGTCCTAGGCTTGGTTTGATTAGCCCTGCCATTGCTTTTAGTAAAGTACTTTTCCCACTACCTGACTCGCCGACTATCGCAATGCTAGAGCCTGATGGAATATTTATGTTTATGCGCGAGAGAAACGGTTTTTTGCTCTGTGGGTAAAGTAGCATCAAATTTTCAACATTAATGTTGCCTTGAGCTGTTGGCAGGTTTACATGTTCTTTAGACATAGGGCTATGCTGAACAATGGTTTGTAGCTCTTTCCAGTAGCGAGTGGCATTTATCCACGCATAAAGGTTGTTGACCATGGACTCATAAGGAGAGAAAACTCTAGCGGATAGCATTGTTGCTGCAATCATAGCACCTGCGGTAATTTCTCTATCGATAACCAATATGGCACCAATAGCAACAAGACTGACTTGAGCGGTTGAACGAATAAACTTAGTTGTACTCGTTATGTTGATCGTCTCCCCTAGGCCTTTGATCATTTTTGCATAAGTCGTTGTGTCTTGAGCGTGTGTAATTGCAGCGACATTTTGAGTCATTCCCATCGCCTTCACGGTGTTGGTTTCTTCTAGGCTTGATGGCCCTTTGGATAGGCTCTGTTGACTATGTCTCATTTTTTGTTTGCAGTTGATAAATGAAAACGAAATTAGCAAGGCAATCATTGTTGCGCAGATGATACCGTAAAGAGGATGCAAGCCGGTGAGAAATAGTAGTAGGAGAGGGGTCCATGGAAGATCAAATAGAGGAGCAAGCGAAGATGAAATGGCGCTTCTCACACCTTTCATCAGGTCAAGGATCTGTGATTTTCCTGATGTTTGGTGGCCATTAGCGTAAATCGCAGTATTGTGCAGTGATGAGCCAACACTCGTACTCCAGTTTTCGCTAATAGACAATAGCATCCGATTTCGTATCCAATCTAAGGTAGCGTGCAGGATGATGAATGCGATGGCAATAATAGAGAGTAGCCAAAGAGTATCCAAGCTTTGAGAAGTCAACACTCTATCGAAAACTTGTAGCGAGTAAAATGGAAGGGCAAGAACGAACAGATTGATGAACAATGAGAAAAAGAGTAACCAATAACCACTGATTTTTAATTGTTTTGCAGCATTTGCAAAGATGTCTCGAGGTGATTGGTTTGGAGTAGTATTAGGGTGCAACGTCAATCCCTCAACATTTACTAGTTTGTTAACAAACAAAAGGTGAAAGCAGACACTTTCACCTTTTGTCTAGTTGTGCTGTTTATGGAGATTAAACAGGCATAGTATCTGACATTTCAGCTAATGATTCGCCACCGACAGTGATTTCAGATGCTGATAGGTCAGTGATAATAGTAACAGCGTCTTCGCCAGTACCAAACGTGTATGCTTGAAGGTCAATAGCGCCTTCTCGAACATAAGATAGACCTAGCATTTCAATATAGGCATCCTCTTGTTCATCAGATACTTCTGCAGAAGTGAATTGTAGTTCGCCTTCTTCCATAAAGCGCCAGTGTCCTTCTAACGATAGACCTTCCAAGCCAACGGCGATAAATGTATTGTCAGTATCCGGAGTAGATTCGTTACCGTCATCTTGCGATTGGAATAGAATGTTGGCAAGGCTCACGTTGGCGTAAACATCCTCGACACCATGTCCTACTATAGATTCGACAGCACGCGCTTGTGAAACTAGGTCGAAAAAGTTGTCGCCATTACTTTCTGCTCGAACATAGACAGTGTCAAAGCCTTTACCACCGGCAACCATTAAATCATCAACGCTTGCTATTAGTTTATCATTGCCTGCGCCGCCGCGTAGAGTATCTTGGCCAACACCACCATAGATAACATCGTCTCCAGTTCCACCAGCAAGGATATCATCACCAGTATTACCTATTAGAATGTCGTCACCTCTTCCGCCCCTAATATAGTCATCTCCATGATGCCCAAACGCTACAGCGTCGTCTTGACCCGTGCGAATATAGTCATGATCATAGGTGCCTCTAATAGCATCTGGGTTTAGTTTTGCGTCTTCACGAATATCATACATTTCTTTGAACATTTGAATTCCTCTTTCATTGCTTAGAAAAATAGTGCGGTAACTGCAGGTCCATTTTTCATAAGTCGATGTTGAAATGTCTAATGGACAGATTAAGTCTAAAGGAGTTCAAACAGTGCTGTGTACGATAATGGTACTAATTTTATTCCTTTGTTTTTAAAGGTTTTTACGTCTTTATAGAAAGTAGGCTATCTGTAGACTCAAAATTTGATGAAGAACTAAAATAAGAGATTAGAAAAGGACTAGAAGCAAGGCTGCTGATAAACTCGTACATAGTCAATTATAAACTTAGCAGAAGAAAAATCATCCTCTAACTCTCCGCCCCAACTGCCCAATGCGAGATTCAAAATTAGATAGAAAGGTTTTCTAAATGGGTTTTTTTCACCGCCAGCTTCATCTATGTCAAAACGGTGGTAAGGAACGTCATTCAATAGAAAAATAATCTCATCTTCTGTCCATTTAATCGCGTAAGTATTAAAAGATTGAACTGAATCAATGGTGATGTGAGAATTGTTTTTTGCCTTTTTCTTCTCTTCTTCATAGTCATAGTAAATGACGTTAGCGTGGACACGATTAGGGTGTTTTCCAACATGTTCCATGATGTCTATCTCGCCCGTTCTTGGCCAGTACACTTGCCTGATATTCTCGCCCATCATCCATATAGCGGGCCATGTTCCGGGGGCGGTTGGCAGGCTTGCTCTAACTTCAATTTTACCATACCTCCAGGTAGCTCTGTTTTCGGTTTTAAGGCTTGCAGATTTGTAAGGGTGAGTGAGGCTAGGGGTGTAATTCGCTTCTAATGTTAGAAATCCATCTTTAACATAACTGTGTTCAAGAGACTCGACTTGGTAATACTGCAGCTCTTTGTTTCGAAGGTAGCCCTCTTCATAATTCCATTTAACTTTATCGGGTAAACCAGTGTAGTCAAACTCATCAGACCAAACTAGCTTGTAATCTTCTTCCATGCATTCTGAAGCGACAGTATTTGCATGGTATGAAATTGAAATAAGGGTGATTAATCCATAAACGAATTTTTTCATGAATGGTGATACCTCAAGTAATCAATGATTTATCTAGCAACTTTGGCGCTATATACGTCTCAAGATAGAAGAAACTTTCTGGACAACTTTAGGTCTGCTAGAGGCTAGCATTCTCCAAGAAAATAAAGGCTTTGCAATCGCTCTCGGTGATAAGCCGATAGTGCTCCACCATGCAGCTATAATGAATTTGTTTGCAGCGCTCAGGTTTTGAGTTTTGACATTGCTAATTGCCTTACGCATTAAGCTTGGTCTTGCTAGATCTATTTGAGTGTTACGAGGCTCGTAGAGTGACAAGCACATTAGCTGAGTTAGATGATTGAGATCGTTGTACCAAAAACTTTCTTGTAGTTGCAATTGATTCTCTTTGGTTGCTTTTTGAAGAGCGCTGTGGCGCATTTTATTGTGTTCTAGCAGCCATTTAGCTCGATCGGTTAACTGATTAGCAAAACCAGAGTGATTTAGTCCGTGCTGTCTATAAGCAGATAAACAATAGTCACTACTAGAAATATGAGTGAATACAGGGGCTAAAGTAACTAGATATCCATCTCCACCTTGACGAAAAGATTCTGCAGGCATAGGCATCACCTGTTCCATATAGGCTCTGCGAAACAACAGCCCCGACGTGACCGTAGATTGATATTCACCACAATAGAGAAGTTTATTCCTTGCTCCATCACCTTCATCAAAAAGTAACTCTTGCTTGGGGAATATATCGAACTGTTTATCTTTATCGTCAACTAAGTGCATTCGAAATTGGCACATGCCACTTTCTTCTGGAAATAGCGATACCGCTTTTTTGAGCGAATTTGGTAGTAAGAAATCATCGGCATCAAGGAACATAACGATATCGCCTGTCGCTGTATCGAACCCAGTATTAAATGCGCCTCCATGACCTTTGTTCTTAACATGAAACGCAGGAATGAGTTGGTCTTCATATTCAGATATGATGGACCTTGAACTATCCTTCGAACAGTCATCTACGACTATAAGCTCTATGCTTGGGTAGTCCTGATTCAGTACGCTCTCAATACTTGTGCGGATAAATTTCTCATAATTGTAGCAAGTAATGATAATGCTCACTTTAGGCCAAGCATCACTGTCGTGAGCTAGCGTGTTTGGAAGTTTAGTTTCCATAGAGTTCTACATCCTTGTGTGCAATTAAACGGGAAATAACCCCAATATGAAGGCTGCCTCGAATTGTCCATCGGCGCCATTTAACTTGATCAAATAAATTCATTAGTGCCATTGTGAAACATGCTGTCGCTTTACCTGTTGCGAGCCCTGCCTGTTTTATTCTATATGTTAAGCCATCGTTGACACTTAACAGGTGACGAGCATGAGTTTGCCCAAAGCGGAAACGGCGTGTTAAGAGCCACCTGAAGCTTGAACGGGAGCTTGGAACAGGCTCGTATACCCATGCCTGTGGAGAAAAATATAGAGGTATACCTGCGGCCTTGATTGCTTCAAAGTACATAGTGTCTTCTCCTCCGGTTCGACCAAACTGAAGGTCGAAACGCAGAGGGGCTATGACAGGGTTATCTCTATTTACAAGGACATTGCAGGTATACCCTGAACAAATTGTTTCACCATTAAAAGTAGGCGTTGTTGCGTGAAACTCCCCTTTAGACATCCAGGACTCGGCCAAATGACTAGGATACTGAGCTTTTACTGGGCCCAATACGACATCAGCTTTTACACCCTCAACGGTTTTGAATAGTTCAATTAACCATTTCTTGCTCACCATTTCATCATCATCTACGAATGCAGCCCAGTTACCAGTACAATGATCTAAGCATGCATTCCGAGCTATGGCGATATTCTGCTTCGGAGCATGAACGTAGTGAATGTTGAGTGCTGAATTCTTCATGAATCGAGTAATTAAAGGTTGGGCGCTAGGTGTCACATCATTATCCGCAATGACCACTCTAATTTTCCATTCTGGCCTTAATTGCAACTTCTCGATAGATGAAAGCGTGTCTTTAAGTGACTCTCTTTGATAGGTACATATGCAAATATCAATGTTCATGGCTGATTTCACGCTTGTTTTTTGATGCAGTGATTGAGTGCTTCAATAATTGTTTACAAAAGCCATAAGACCACGACATATGCATGATCATTGCGGGCAAGGCGATGGCGAACTTGAGGGCTGAATGAGAAGTCTTAGTCTTCATTGCTACAGCTAAACCCGCTGCCAAAGTAGCGAAAAACCAGGTAAGTAGTGGAACTGAAAAAATCCAGTGAACAGTGGACAAGGTAGCTAATAAAGCACATGGAAACACAAATACAGGGACTAATTGCCTAAGCTTTGGTTTCTCTTTATGTTTGAGTAAATTCATGCAGCGGCCCTTACCATACCCTGAATATTGCTTAGCCAATGGCAGGAATTGGCTTCTAGGGTAGTAAATCAGGTTGGTTTCATTGGTTAGCCAAATTCGAAACCCTGCTTTCGTAAGGCGAGCATCAAGCTCAGCGTCTTCATTGTGGGAGAATGACTCATCGTATCCTCCAACTTGCAAAAATGCTTGAGTTCTCATTAATGCATGATGTCCATGCTCAACCCATTTACCAGACTCTTGGGAGTTTCTATGGCTTGAGCCGCCATTACCTAGCGCTGAGTTTTGAGCAAGAGCGATGAGGGACTGTATAGGGCGTTTTCCCTGCGTATCCATCGATACTACGACCGAATCTGCTTCATTTTCTTTTGCTTGCTCAAGCAGTGTCGTGATATACCCCACAGGGTAGCTAGCGTGTACATCAATTCGGACAAAGTAATCACAACTATGTCCGAACTTTTCAATTGCTAGGTTTACGCCAGCGCTCTGGATCTTTTTAGGGTTATCTAAAACGGTCAAGTTTGGCACCTGCTCTACCAACTGTTTTAGGATGGTGAGTGTTTTGTCGTTGCTGCCACCATCAGCAACGATAATGTGAGATGCTGTATTCTTTGTTTCGTTAAAACAAAATTCGACGATATCTTGAATGTAGTCTTCTTCGTTTAAACAAGGAATAACGACCACTATTCCGTTTTGGTCAGTATTCATTTTATATCCTTATACTCAATTTGGATTGGGCTTAAAGTTCCCATTGCTGTGTGACTTCAGGCCAAATTTCTAATAGCACTGAACGAATATCCGATTGCTGTTGATGGGATAGCTTTTCTTGCCAAGAATTTAAACGTGCGGACATATCAATATTTGTTCTGTCAGACTCCGTTACTGCAGTGGCTTTACTTGATTCAATAGCACCAACTATTGGTTGGCCTGCTGCTAGAGCCATATCAGAAAACCCTTTGCTTGGATCTCGCAAAAGTTCTTCATATTTGAATCCTTTAACGTGGTCTTGCTCATAAGTAAAGCGTTCACTTAGAGCCCAAAGTGCAGCAATCTTTCGCTCTGGGGTTTCTGCTTTAAAATGCAGTAAAGAATCTAAGATTTGAGCCTGAACTGTTGGTAGCTCAACATGTTGTTCTTTTGAATAAATCTGTTGATAATCAACGTCTTTTATATGCCACTTCCAATTAGTACGAAGCATGCTGTATGCCACAGCCATTGGGTGCCTGCTTACATGTAACACCGTTGATAACTCATAACGGTCAACTAAAAACGGAATAAGAAACTGACCTCGAACAAGTTTAATAACCACTTTACCGCGTAGAGCTTCACTCAATGAATTACGGCAAAGGTAATTAAAACCGGAGCGCTTGGGGCTGATCCCGGAAAAAGAGCGATCCAGAAGCTTTAAATCTTCCGTGCTTAATATGTCACTCGTTAACGGTATATGTGAAGACGACTCTATAGGGCGCCCATCATGGAGTGGCAGGAACGAGCTTGGGTCAAGAGGCTCAAAAAGCGTTTTTGCATGAATTGCTTGTGCTAATACTTCTTGCACCCATGTCGTACCGCTACGCCAAAATCCACTTACCAAGATAGGCGTGGTTTTCTGAGTTCGTGCTACAACATGATCAATGACGTAGCTTGTTTTACACATAAGTTCTTTGGATGTAAATTGCATTTAACGGCCCAACTTTTCAGTCAATTGTCGGTGGATATTCTTAGTTAAAATGAGGGTCTCTTCTTTAGCAAAAATCAAGCTGAATAGGCTGTAGAATGCGGCAAAGAGAGTTCCGCCATAAAGTAAATAAATGAAATTGTTGCTTGGTAACTGGTAGGCCAAATATGTGTATGAAACATACGTCAAAATCGATGTAAAAGTGAGCGTTAGGCTTGTTGGAGCAATGCATCTCACTAGGTCGTTGAAATCGAATTTGAGCACTAAGATCATAATGAGAAAATAGAAGCCCGTTAGAAGAATATTAGCGATGGCGAATCCAATACAAATAGCTTCTAACGTGTGGTAGTGAAACCACATTGTAGCAGTAAAACCAATGATGAGAGTGGTACGCAACACACTAAGTAGCGTCATCAAACCTATCTTTCCTGTACCTTTTAAAAAACCGATGAAACCACCAGTTGAACTAATAAATAGCATACCTAAGCAAAGCCAACGAAACATTTCCCAGTGCGGTGAAAACTTGTCGCCTAACAGGAGTTCTACCGCTGGCTGAGACAATATTGCCGCTAGAGAATAGATAGAGCCCAATACAATTAGGTTAACCTTTACAGCCCAGAATAAATTGTGTTGTTGATTCGCTTTACCTGATGCCTCTGCATTGCTGTCTGAAAGCCCTGCAAAAAACGACATCATGAATCCTTGGCCAAAAACCTCCCTTGGTAGCGAAGACGTTCGACTCATCATGTTATAGATGCCTGTACTTGCGGTCCCGGCTACCTTTGAAGTCATCAAGAGCGGGGCCTGATCTCCCGCCCACATCACGGTATTGAAAGCGGAAGTTTTATAATAGAAAGGCAGAAACGCTTTCAATGTGGGTACGTCGAATAACTTTTGAGGTTGCTTATCTGACGCGTAGACAAATGAAACGGTCAATGCTAAGTGCATCAATAGGTGTTGAACAACCAAACTCCATGCGCCGAAACCTGAAAATGCTAATACGACAGCAATGGCCGTGGAAGTAGTCGAAGCAAAAGCACTTACTTTAGCGATGTAGCCAAACTTCATATCCGCAATCAAGTGACCTTGATAAACAGACTGAACCATGATTATGGGGAACAACAGACAAAGAACTTCGATGTAGGGCAGGGCTCCAGGCGCATTTAACCAAATAGTAAGGCTAGGTGATAGAAAGTAAACAAGCCCCCCTAACGAACAGCCAAGGAGCAGATTGAACCAAAACAGTGTCGAAAAAATATGTTGTCGCTTCTTACTAAAGTACACCATGGTATCAATCGCACCACCGTTACCCAATACAGTGCTAATGAACATCAATACGGCCATAGCGAGCGCAACATTACCAAAGTCTTCAGGGCTCAGTATACGAACCAGAATCGGGATTGTCAGAAAACGTATACCGGTCGAAAAGAGACTCGCAGCCGAATGCCAAAGAGCGTTTATCGTCACCGTTTTCTTATTTAGAGACACGTGCTAGCCCCTGGTGATCTGTAAGTGGTTCTTTCGCAATTGAGTTTGCAATTAACCGTAGAAGAGCCTGGCATTGCTGTTCATCGTACGCCCAACGAGAAGAGGGTACAGTGCGCATTTGAGCACATAGTTTTGCTTGACGACTGTCGTCAACCTCTTTTAAGAAAGACACTAGCTCATCACAAAAGTTATCTTTGAGTGGAAAGCCGAGGCCGAGGCCTTGTAAGGTTTTAGCCATGAATGTCTTGTCTCGATAGATAGGAGGTACGTTGAATAAACCACCTTCATAGATACGGTTAGGTAATAGCCATTCAGAATTTCCGCCTTCTTCAAAAAAATCCAATGTCCAGTTAAAGTCGGCCTGTTGATAGATTTTATCTAGGTCATCTGGAAAGCGATAGGCTCCTTTAAACTCGATATAAGGTTCGTTTTCTACCAGGGAGTCAAAATCTGAAAATTCAGTATAGGCTGGCTTTCCCCAGATCGTGACTTTTACCTTTCCATCTAGCCTACGCGTGACTTCGGATAATATTTCTAAAGAACGATGACAACGAATTGCACCATTCCAGGTAATCGTAATTTGCTCCGAGTTGAAAAGCTTTTGGTTGACGATTGGCAGAGCTTCAGTACTGAAAACCTTATTTTCAAGGATATGATATGGGAGTGAAGTTAGAGACAGCTTGTCAAAATACTCGTCTATGAACCCTTGTGAGCTTGTCAGTAATAAAGACACTGATTGGCACAACTTCTTTTCAAGGGAGCGAAACACCTTACCTAACCAGTTTTTATTGATTAAAAAGCGATGAATATCCAGGCACTCGTATACCAATGGGGTACCCAAGATGGACCTTGCACGGTTGCCTATGGCCAGCATATCAAGGTTGCGAGCAATGATGACGTCAAACTTCTCCGATTGTTTAAGTGTTTGCTTCAGTTTCACTGACGCTTGAATGACCTTTAGTATGCGTTGGGCGAATGATGCATCGAATGTTTCACCAATTGATAGTGTTTGACATCCACAAAGTGTATCTTTCGGTTGTTTTCCTCGATAAAAGCCGACGACGGTGACTTCTGCACCGCCATGCCTAAACATTGACACTCTGCGTTTTACTGCTGGGTCATTTAGGTCATGGACAATGTACAAAATTTTCATTCTTTTCCCTCGAATACAATGATTGTTTTCTTACCACAATCGAAAAATGTTTTTCTGTTTAAAGTCACCCAAATTAAGCAAATGCTAAAGTGGTTAATACTGAACGGTGCAAAGCCACTTGTTTCAAAGAAGCTTTTCGACAAGTAAAAAAGAAGCAACATGAATACTGCTATATCAAACGGGTCCATGCCATGTGTAACACGTTGATATGAATGTTTAATACAACTAAGTAGAACCATCAGTATGGATAAAAGACCTAAGATCCCAAGCTCTACATAGTAATTGATATAAGTGTTATGGAATCCAAATGGGTCACCAACTTCTTTGTGCATTCTTTCCCAAATTTCGAGTGCTCCTGAATTGTATTCATTCCAATAGGCATCGTAACCCACCCCAAAAATTGGATTATCCTCAATGGAATAAAAACCGATCTGCCAAATGATAGTTCTTCCAGTTATTGTTGGGTCTTTGCCAATAGAAACCATTAAATTTTCGTAATAGTTGAAGTCAAAAGTAGAGTAGATGGTCACTGTGAATAACAGAAAATAACCAATTAATAATGAATTGAGCGTACTACGATTAATTATGGAAAAATTTCGATTGGAGTAGATATACAACGTAATGGATATCGCAAGCATGATGAAAAAAGTGAGATTCGTACCGAGTGATTTTGCAAAATAGAAAACCAATATCGAAAGAGCAGCACAAATCGCCCCGAGCATTTTTATCGGTTTAGGAATTGAATCCATCAACCAAGTACTAATTCCAACTATTGCGGAGAAAGCAGCAAAAGCTGACATGCTATTCTTACTGCCAAAATGCCCGATACGAATGACTTCCCCAGTATATGAAATCA
>NZ_MCWZ01000092.1 GCF_002877365.1 Vibrio sp. 10N.261.55.A7 | reverse complement strand
ATTTTATTGCTTGGTATTTCATTCTATTTCTTAATGGCGCCACAAGCGGGAGAAGGTGGCGGTAAGCCGAAACTTTCCGAGTCAATGTTTGCATTTTCTGTCGGCACGGGTGTTGGCTTTTACGATGGATTTTTCGGGCCGGGTACGGGTTCTATCTTCACGATTTGTTTTGTTGCCATCGCTCAACTGTCCATCGTTAACGCCACGGCTAAAACTAAGGTGCTGAACTTTACTTCTAATCTGGCTGCGTTGCTGTTCTTTATCATGGCGGGATTGCCTATTTGGGAAATTGGTTTGGTGATGGCGGCAGGTGGCTTTATTGGCGCGAGAATGGGGGCAAAGGTTGTGGTGTCTAAGGGCAAAAAATACATTCGCCCGCTCGTGGTGATTATGTCGATGGTGATGGCATTAAAGCTACTTTGGGGACAGCATTCTCAATGGCTTCTATCACAGCTTTAACCCTGTATAGTTTGAGTGCTGATGGTCGATAAATCACATGCACTGGACGAGTGAGCGAGTGTAGAAACTCAAAATCGAAACAGAGGGCTTCGTCAATGTGCAGAGTTTTGATAATGGACAGTGGCACAAGTGCAGGCGAGACGCCTTGAATCGCCAACTGGGCTGCAGCGGTGTACGAGTCCATCTGCATGCTGGGTGCAATCCCCGCTTGCTGTAGCAGTCCGGCCTGATAAGTGTTGGCCGGATTGTCGAGATCATTGGTGATGACTGCACTAGGCGGAGCGCTAAGTGGGTACTTGCTTACCACTTTAAATGGCTCATTGAAAAGGTGGGTAGCATTGAGACCAAGTCGAGCATTGAGGTGACCGGCACATAAGCCAATCAACGCATCTCCTGCCTTTACATGTTCAATAATTCTCGGCGTATGATTGGTGGTGATCGTAATGTACGGGTCATTTTTCAGCACCCCTGGCAGCACTTCACTGAGATACCCCGCCACAAGAGTTTCCGAGCAATCAATTCGAATCACGGACTGCTTTTCTATGTTTTGCTCTTCTGAGATTAACCCTTTCAGCTCATTCAGGCTTGGCCCTACGCGTTCTATCAAAATCAACGCCTCAGACGTCAGCTTTATTTGACGACCTTCTGGCTCAATAAGCTTCTTTCCCAGTTTTTTTTCAAGGTTGGCAATGCGTTTACTGACGGCTGATTGGCCTATATAAAGTCGACTTCCGGTTCGGCTCATGGTTTTTTCCTGAGCTAAAACGAGCAGTGTTTCGATGCCTTCTAATAACATAACTATTCAATGAAAGTTGGGAATGGATTTCACAGTCTAGCACAAGAGAGTGGGCGGTTTGGGGTGTGTCTCTGCTCGAAAGTGATTCATTGCTATTTGCGTTGGCAGTTAACATTGGGACTTACGTTAGCGCTTACATTCGTACTTACATGGGCACTGGCATTGGCACTGACATTGCGCGGTATTGCTGGTGAAAATTTATTGAGGGCTTATTGGGAGGTTATCGAGAAATTAAGACGTCCGTGTCATTGTTTACGGGGCTAGATTAGAGATTATGACAAAAAGTTAGTAGCTAAAAGAGACACCAAATTGTACCACGCTATCTTCAAAGTGATGCTCATCAAACGCTTTGTTGGTTTGGCGATATTCTACGTAAGGCTGCAATTTTGATTCGGTATAAGTTAAGCGAGCTTCGTAGTGGAGATTGGTGTCATTGTCAGAAACCAATGCTGACTCAAGCTGTTTTTGCACCACATAATTGTATGAAAATACGGCAGAATGTCCCAATTCATAGCTGAAACCTGCGTCTATTCGGCCAAGTTGACTGCGTGCATCTGAGTGTTCGCTGTGTAAACTGTGGTCATGGTCATGGTCATGGTCATGGCTCGAAGTCGATATTTTGCTGTTTCCATAGTCATAGCCGATACGTCCATTGAGTGAGAAGTCGTGGGTTACCTGGTAGTCGATACCCAGTCGAGCACGAACTTCATTGCTGTTTTCATATCCACCTTGGGCATAAGCACCATAGGCGAAAAGCCCGATGTTCTCCGCTGGTTTAAAGTATTTACCTGCGCCTAGCTGGTAAAAATCGTGTGCGCCCGTTTCTCCTTCGGCATAAACAAAATAGCCACTTTCATCCATCCAAACGGCTTCGATGCCATAGGATTTTTCTGAATCGTCATGGCCGTGGTGTTCCTCATTTGCGACGTAAACATCAATGAGTGACCCATTCGAAATGTCGACGTTTCCATGTGCGAGTACGGCTGAAGGCATGAGTAATAAAGTGCTCATTGCGAGTATGTGTTTAGGTGACATGTTGTTTTCTCATTGATTCAGGAAGTGACGCTATTGTAGGAATACCCGATACCATAAAAAAGAAAGCGAACTTTAGGTGATTCATAAACTGAAGTGATGTGTGGGGGTTTAGCGCTCCTTAGTTTTCATGTGTACTGCTTCTTAACGTCGTCGCACCAGGCTGATTGAGTTTGGTGCGTTCAATACAGTGATTCGAGGTTGGGAGGCGCTTTAATGACTAAACCGGTTACCCTTGAGAGCAAAAAGGTCTATACATAACGTATGTAGTAAAAATGCGAACCCCTCATGACGCTCAAAGAAATCCTCCAGATTCGTAATGTACGATGCTTCTTAATATTTCGCAGCAGCTACTTTGCGCGTTTTTATTACCCTGTATTCACTCTGCTCTATCTTGATTACGGCCTTACCCTATCTCAATTCGCCATGCTTAACGTGGTTTGGGCTGCCACCATTGTGCTTGCTGAAGTGCCATCGGGAGCATTTGCCGATACCCTAGGGCGCAAAAAGCTGGTGGTCTTATCGTCGGTTGTCATGTTCATTGAAATTGCCATGATTGCCGTTGTACCAACGGGCAACCCCAACTTTGTTTTTGTCGTTTTTCTAGTTAATCGAGTATTGAGTGGGCTAGCCATGGCATTGGCCAGTGGCGCGGATGAAGCATTGGCTTACGACACCTTAAAAGAGCAAGGAAAAGAGGATGTGTGGCCGAGAGTGTTGCAAATCCAACTTCGTCTCTCCTCTAGTGTGGGCATCTTCGTGACCTTAATCGGGGCGGCCATGTACGATGTGAGTTTCATGGCCCACCTATTTCATTTATTCGGATTCGCCGAGCCAGAGACCACTCAAGATCTCATGCGTATTCCGGTGTACGCCACTCTATTTGTCGCGATCATCGCTATCTATGCGGCCACAAACATGCGGGAAGAGAGAAAAAGCATACCCGGCGATCAGAGCAAACTCGGTACTACGATAGCAAGCCTAAAGTTGACGGCCAGCACTGCTCGTTGGGTTTTCGCGACGCCTTACGTGTTCTTTATCTTGCTGTACTACAGCCTGTTCGAACACACCTCTAGAATGTTCTTAACCATGAACAGCCAATATTATTTGGCGATTGATATCCCGATTCTCTATTTTGGTTTTATTGGGGCTGGGATCAGTATCTTGCAAATTGTATTGGCAGGGCAAAGCAGAAAACTCGCAGAAAGCATGGCCCCCAAAACCTTCATTGCGGTGATGGGATTAGCCACCATGGCGACCTATTACTGCATCAGCTTGGGTTGGTCGATTTACGGGGTTATTCCAGCGTTGGCGCTCATCTTTATCATCATGACGATGAACATTTTTATTAGTTACCACCTTAATAAAAAGACCGAATCACACAACCGAGCAACCGTATTGAGCTTCAAGGGCCTGATGTTCAACCTTGGGTACGGCATGATCGGCATTCTGTATGCTTATTACTATAAGCTGGTGTCGCAGAATTACACGGAGCAAGAGATCGAACAGAACATCGATTTCTTGGCGTCTCTCTCTTCATTTTTCTATTACTTTACCCTGTTATTTATCGCCATTAGTGTGTTTTTCTATGTTAAAAACCGAAAGACGGCAATATTTTAAGAGTGTCACAGCGATGAGTTCCACTCTCGTTTGTATACTGGCTCGCGATGGTTAGATCTTCTCAATGTAAAGAATGACTTCGCCAACATGGAAACCCCATTTTGACATGTCTGTTTTATTGAATAGTCGATTCTCATCAATCAGAAACATCCAATCATCAAGGGTGATTTCGTAAATCGTGCCGTCGACTGGGATTTCCAGCTGATAATTCCAATACAAGGCCGAACCTTCGACGCGGCCATTGGCAATGCCAACAACATCACCAGCGGTTCCCTGGTATTCATTATTACCGACATTGGTAAGGCTCCATACTCGCGTTGATTTCTCACCATCATCAAAGGTAAACCATTCTTTTATTTCCCCTTTGTCTCCTTCCCAGCTCGCAATCAATTTGACTTCAAAGCGCCGAGATAAGTTGCCAGATCGGTCAAGTACCATGCCATAGGCTTTGAGTTCACCATCAAAAAATTGCTCTAATGAAAAAGCGGGGAGGGTGTTCTTGTGTGCGTCTAAGCTCGCGTTTCCGCAGCCAATTAAGCTGAGCGTTAATAATAAAATGGCCCATTTTTTCATGAGATTGCCTTTACGTTAGTGTGTTGTGACAAGGTGAGATTTTCGATAGATTTTGCGGTCACCCAAAACCGTCGCGAGTGAAATGGCGGTCTGGTTATTGAGTGACAGGTTCAGAGGTGTTGACTTGGTGACCCCCCCTCTTTTTACTTTCTTAAGCCGAGTAACTGCCTGCGAAGCTGCGGCTCCGAGGTCTCTTCAGACAGCCATATCGATAAGAAAGCTTGGCCGAACTGGGCGTCTTGAACTTGGCCTATCAA
>NZ_MCWZ01000091.1 GCF_002877365.1 Vibrio sp. 10N.261.55.A7 | reverse complement strand
ATTATAAATATCTTAAGAGGAATAGGGACATGACAACGACGACACACATACTTGGCTACCCACGAATTGGTGAAAAACGAGAACTGAAATTTGCGTTAGAGCAATACTGGCGTGGAGAGATCGACCAGAGCGCATTGAAAGAAGTCGGGTCCTCTTTACGTAAGCAAAACTGGCTTGTACAAGAAGATGCGAATTTGAGTTTTTCAACGGTTGGTGATTTTGCATGGTATGACCATGTCTTGACCACGACATTGCTACTCGGGCATACCCCCAAACGCCACCGAGAAGGCTTTCCAGACTTAGATACCCTATTCAAAGTGGGCCGAGGCCAGTCTCAACATCAATGCGGTTGCAGTTCGACGGGGGGTGACAGTGGGAATGCCGCTTCAGACATGACGAAGTGGTTCAACACTAACTACCATTACATCGTCCCAGAGTTTAGCCAAGACGACAGTTTTGAAGTGAGTTGGCCGCAATTGTTTGAAGAAGTGAATGAAGCGATTAAGGTGGGGCACCAGGTAAAACCGGTTTTACTTGGACCAATAAGTTACCTTTATCTTGGCAAAGAAGTCGATCAAGATTTTGACCGCCTAACGCTGCTGCCACGTCTTTTGACTGCGTATCAAGCGATATTGTCAAAGCTCTCTGGGCTGGGTGTTGAATGGGTACAAATTGAAGAGCCTGTGTTGTCTCTAGAATTAGAAAGCCAATGGCTTGATTCGTTCAAGCTTGCTTATCAAGTGATACAGAGCGATGTGAAGCTGCTTCTAACAACGTATTTTGATTCTGTCGTTGATACGATTGATAAAATAGTTGAACTGCCAGTTCAGGGCTTACACGTTGATTTGGCGGCTTCTCCAGAGCAGTTGGATTTGGTGGTTTCTAAGCTACCAGAAAGCTGGGTGTTGTCTGCTGGTGTTATCAACGGTCGAAATGTTTGGCGTGCTGATCTTACTTCTTGGGTTGAACGACTGAAACCAGTCAAAAAGGCGCTAGGCGAACGATTATGGATTGGTTCATCCTGTTCACTTCTGCATAGCCCTGTTGACCTTGAGCTAGAAAAAGAACTCAACGCAGAGGTACGCTCTTGGTTTGCGTTTGCAAAACAGAAAGTGAAAGAGGTGGCACTGCTTGGTGCCGCCCTTGATGGAGACAACGATGCGGTTCTTGCGTGTGATACGTATAGCCAACCGATCATAGCTCGCTTGTCATCTACGTCAGTGCATAAACCACAGGTTGAAGCGCGGGTGAACAGTATTACTCAATCGCTTGTTGATCGCAGTGAGCAATACCAGACACGCTCAGAGCATCAAGCCAATGTTCTTGGATTGCCTTTACTGCCCACCACAACCATTGGTTCGTTTCCTCAAACGGGCGAGATTCGAGCACAACGCAGTGCGTTTAAGCAAGGGCAGTTGAATGACGAAGAGTATACACAAGCGCTGAAAGGCCACATTGCCGATGCGGTGAAACGTCAAGAAGCACTTGATCTTGATGTACTGGTTCATGGTGAAGCTGAACGTAACGACATGGTGGAGTATTTTGCTGAGCATCTATCTGGTTTCCAAACCACTCAGTTCGGTTGGGTGCAAAGCTATGGCTCACGCTGTGTTAAACCGGCGATTGTTGTTGCTGATATTGAGCGTGAAAATCCAATAACGGTAGGCTGGACGACTTACGCACAATCATTAACCTCGAAGAAAATGAAAGGAATGCTAACGGGGCCTGTCACTATTTTATGTTGGACGTTCCCTCGAGAGGACATTTCTCGTAAGAAGATAGCCCAGCAACTGGCGTTTGCACTGCGTGATGAAGTTTCCGATCTTCAAGATGCTGGCATTAACATCATTCAAATTGATGAGCCCGCGATTCGAGAGGGTCTACCACTTAAAAAGCAAGATCATAAAGCGTACCTAGACTGGGCGGTAGACGCATTTAAAATTTCGGCGGCAAGTGCGAAACCAGAAACGCAAATTCATACTCATATGTGTTACAGCGAGTTTAATGAAATTATCGATTCAGTCGCCGCACTTGATGCCGATGTGATTACCATAGAAACGTCTCGCTCAAATATGGAGTTGCTTCGCGCCTTTGAGGAGTTTAATTACCCGAATGAAATTGGTCCGGGTGTGTATGATATTCACTCTCCAAACATTCCATCTGAAGAATGGATACAAGATCTTCTTAGAAAAGCCGCACAGAAGATCCCTGCCGAGCGCCTTTGGGCGAATCCAGATTGTGGTTTGAAAACGAGAAACTGGGAAGAGACAGAGAAGGCTTTGACCAATCTGGTTTCAGCGGCTAAATCGTTAAGAAAAGAGTGGGCTGAAACGGCTTAAAAAGTGCGTCGTACCTATTGGTAAGCTTTTGAAGAAAAAAATGCCGCGATAAGCGGCATTTTTAAACTCAATTGAATAGCTGATGAGTGATTCAATCCGCTATTTATTTCGTTTTACTTAGCAAAATTGATGATTGGGAAACATTTGAAGAATCCGTTATCAGCACAGTTAAGTAGGCCAATTTGGACACCTTCGATTTTCGCTGTTTTATTAAAGATACCCACCTGAACCGTTGATGTTTCAGAAAGGTTTGCGGCACCGACATCAACCATTGTATTGCCTTCTGAATAGTTGACTAAACTGACGTTAGCGCCTTTTACATCATTTGTAACGTTGACTGCACCGAAGTTAGCACCCGTTGTTTGCCCTGTGTTCCAGTTAAAGAAGCCAAAAGACGCACCCGTCATGGATTCATTCACTTTTGATGCACCGAAAAAGCCTAAATTTACGCCTGTTGTGTTATTGGTTTCTGATAATCCAACGATAGCGAGATCAACACCCTTTAGGTCGTCAACTTTTCCGTAAAGAGCAGCGACACGAACGCCGCCTACTGCATTTTCATCGGGAGCATTAAAGTTATTAATCGATGAGAACATCACTGGAGTTGACGCAAACGCTACTGAAGATGATAGGGCTGCAGTAACGGCAAGAGCAGAAATTATTTTTTTCATGGAGACTCCAAACTAAAGAAGATAACTTGATTAATACTAGTGTGATCAGAATCTAGAAATGAGAGCTGACTCGCATACTGTATATGTGTGTTATAGAGTATGCAAGTGTGTAATACAGAGAGGTTGTATGAGTATCACATATGACAGGCTCTGATTTTCAGATTTAGGTGCCATAAATAGTTATACGCAGGTATTCTTGTCAATATATTCATCGACCATTAATTGGCCTCTGCTATTGCGAATCTTAATTCGGTAACTGATACCAACCTCAAGATTGCTTTTCACTTCTGGGTTACTGCAATAGCTATTAACGCTCATCTTCATCACCTGTTGTACAGGTAGAGCGCCACGCGCATCATCGTTATAGACCATCATGATTTCAATGGTGGTTCCTTTCGCTGACGCTCGCATGATCGAAAGAGGCCCATGCTCTAGCGGTAGTTCAGAGCTCAACACACTGGCCCTATTGTTTGCTAGCAATTCTAAGTGGCGCTGTTGCTCTGCATTGGAAGAGCAGCCGAGGAGAATGAAGGGGAGCAGTAGAGCTATGATGATCTTTCGCATGATTAGAATACTTTTTTAAATGGCTTTACAACCACATTTGCGTATACGCCAGCTTCAATATATGGGTCAGCATCGGCCCACGCTTGTGCGTCTTGGATAGAGTTGAATTCAGCAATCACCGTTGAACCCGTAAACCCCGCTTCGGCTGGATTATCAGAGTCAATCGCTGGCATTGGCCCGGCAGTAAGTAGACGACCTTCATCTTGCAAGGTTTGCAAACGTTCAAGGTGCTGAGGGCGTACAGATAATCGTTTTTCTAGAGAGTTTTCCACGTCGGTAGAGAAGATTACATACCACATAAAATGTCCTTATTAAAAAGAGTGAAACACGCCGAAAAGTGTTTCCTGAAACGTTAATGTACCGAAAGTAACAGGATTTTCCAGCGTCAATGTAATGGTAATGTGAGTTTACGACGGTTTGATAGCGCGAGGCTTGCCTTTATTGTCGACGGCGACGTAGTTAAACGTTGCATCACACACCTGAAAACGTTCTCCTACCCCTTCTTCTCGGACAGGTTTAACCCAAACATCCAGTTGAATAGACATAGATGTGCGACCTATCTTAGTACACTCTCCATAGCAACAGACAACATCACCAACCTTGACTGGTTTTTTAAAGGTAATACTCGATACCGACACGGTTACGATGCGACCCGACGAAATTTCTTTGGCTAGTATGCCCCCGGCCAAATCCAGTTGAGACATGATCCAACCACCAAAAATATCCCCATTCGCGTTGGTATCCGCAGGCATGGCTAGAGTGCGAAGTAAAAGCTGCCCCTTTGGAGCATTAATTTGATTGTTCATTGTTTATCCATACATAACAGTGTTCATATTGGAACGCTGAAAAAAACGTAGTAATCGATCCAATTACCGCCTGCGAGTGCAGCGGAACATTGATCGCCCCTAGTGTAATAGATACTGAAGTAATGAGGAATGGTGATTGTCGCTGGCGATAGATTTGAAGGTAAAAAGTGACAAAGAGGTCATCGCATTCAAGGTAATAATGCGGCTGTATTTACCTTATGTCACTTTCAACGGCAGTTAAACTCAAAGTATAGAAACGTAACTATCCCAGCGTATTTGGTCATACAGAATTGCTAACTGGCAAGGTTTGTTACTTTTCAACGTTCTAAGCCGGTCGTTTGTAGTTCGGGGATCAGCCTCTTCATGTCTTCCAAATAGCCTTCACAACGTAAGTTATCTACGGCTGATCTTAATTCTTCGTCACTCATTGCGAAGCAGCTTGATTTGCCCGTCATGAGGCTTAGGTATTCATGGTATTCCATTTCGGTGAAGTGACCAATTCGATCCACGAGCAGAGATTTAATGCCATGATGTATTAAGCCATAATAGGTGTGTCGATAAATGTCCATATGAATACTCCTAATTCAATGGCTACCTAGTAATTGAGTAGCCAAGAAAATGCCGCAGTCGCTTTATTAGGAGTTAAGCATAATGAATGCCAATTAATGCACAGCTTGAACATCTCTTTTCTTTGCCAACCATTTGATGACTTTATTTTCTAACGCTTCTTGCCCAGTAGGCTTGCTTAAGTGGTCATCCATGAGGTTGTTAATCATTGATAGCTCTTTTTCACCCGACTCACCTGATAAGGCGATAATAGGGGTGGTAGGGGATATTTTTTTCAGTTCAATAGAGGCATCAAACCCATTCATCACTGGCATTTGTATGTCCATGATAACCAAGTCAATTGGGTTCGTGTTGAAAATGTCTATCGCCGTCTTACCATTATTTGCTTGAATAATATTGAGACCCATATTGAGTTGATCGAGGTAAAGTGTCACGAGTGCTCGTTGCACTTCTTTGTCATCCACGACGAGGATATGTTTATGGTGGAGTTGCAGCTTATCAATAGTTGAGGCGGCCTTGTTTTGAGCTGGCTTTTCAATTGCGTTGCCTGTCGATGACGGTGAGACATACGGAAAAATGAGTTGAAATTCAGTGTATTCTCCCGGTTTTGAGATACATTGAATCGCGCCGCCAAATGATGTCATAACGCGTTGACAGTAACTAAGGCCTAAGCCGCTGCCACCGCTTTTATTGTGGGAAAAGAAGTCATTAAAAATGCGAGATTGAATTTTTTCAGGGATCCCAGGACCGGTGTCTCTGATCGTTACCGTATTCTGATTGTCAATTTGAGAAACATTAATCTCAATTTGACTGTCGGGATATGAGTCGAAGTAGTAAATCGCGTTACGCAACAAATTAAAGATAACGAAGTTAAAGAGCGTTTCATTCACTTTAACCTCAAAATGGCTGTCAATTCTCAGGTGCACTCGGGAACGTTGCTGCGCATTTTCGAAGCCATATTGGTTCAGTGCGGTTTCAAGCAAAGATTCAATGTCGTATGGGGAAGACGGCTCATCATCTAGAGATGCGCTGTTTACTTCTCGAAGTATGATATCGATTAGTTGTTTTCCACGTTCGACAGAATCTTTTCCTTTATCAATTTCTTGTTCAATAACCTGAACCGGTGCGCCTTGATCTATGTTTTTTCTAAGCGCTTCAAAGTGAATTAAAACTTGAGCGAGTGGGTTTCGCATTTCATGGGCAATGGTATTGGCAAGGGCTTGTGATTGGCGCACCTTACATTCCATGTTTATGTAGCCTTGTGCTTTTTTAAGCATTCGCTGTAGCGCTGCCACTTCTTCCTGAGAAAAAAGTCGGCCACTTTT
The DNA here is from genome assembly GCF_002877365.1 of Vibrio sp. 10N.261.55.A7. GTDB lineage: Bacteria > Pseudomonadota > Gammaproteobacteria > Enterobacterales > Vibrionaceae > Vibrio. The sequence goes on along the minus strand of NZ_MCWZ01000091.1, from coordinate 6,528 downwards.
CTTGCGAGTAGAGATCAGAAAATGAGACACATCTTGGCTATCGTCAAACAAAGGGAGCATCATCGCGACGTCAGTGTTGTTCATTTTACTGTAAAGCTTGGCGAGGTCTTTTGGATTCTCGCTGGTGGAGCGGTCTATTTGATCTTTTAACTCATCTGCAATAAGCGCATTGCCGTACATGTGTATTTGTTCTGTGTAAAGATCATCATCGTCACTGGTTTGAATAAGCTGGATTTGAGATTGAGGAACATCGAGCAATTGAGATAGCTTGTTCATCGCAACAGAAGGAGAAGATTGAAATTCGGACACCAGAGCATTGATATCATCTAAAGGTGTCTTTTTCGATTGATAGACAACGAGGCTCATGTAGCTCTTGATAAAATTGTACACATAGTGCCACGTGCCCCCCATGAACATACACCAAATGATCGCCTTGATAGTGATGTGTGTTGGTGACACAAAGTGGGAGGTCAGAAGGTAAATACCTGTATAAAGACTGCTTGTTATCAGTAATGCTGAACCAATAAAAAGAATGTACTTACCGCTAAAGAATCGTTTTGTTATCAGGGCGTAGCCCACCATCAGCATTTCACTGATAGAAAGTGCCGGTGGTAACCAAGTCAACGAAAAATCATTGAGTAGATAAGTAAAACCAAGTTGAATGATTGCGGTAGACAGCATGAAAACTGTGATGCCTAGAATCATATAGTTGATTCTAGCTTGTCCAACCTTGCTCGCACTGTGTCTGATATAAACTAGGTTAGTCAGGGTGAGTACAATCAAAGAGATAAGGACGGTGAAAAAGCCTTGAGTGTGGTCGCCAAAGACAATGATAAAGTCGCTAGCACTGTTTACATATACGTCAACAATGGTTAAATCAGGAATGAGGTTTACTGTAAGTGCGTAGAGAACGAACACAGCCAATATGAAATAGTGCAGCTTGGGTGTCGGTGTCTTAGAAAGCTCAGAACGCAGTTGGCATGAGAACAAAAAAGCAAAGGTAAATGCAAAAAAAGCGGATAGGTTGGCAAATACCGCCATAAACACGGCCATATCACTGTGGAAAGTAACTAAGAAATCGGTGTGAAAATAGGCGTTACTCAATATCCAGAAAAATAGGCCGACAGAATAGATGACGTAAAAGCGGAAAGTGTTGGTTTTACTCGAGTTGGATTGCTTTTTTAACGAGAAAAGGAAATATCCTACCCAGCCAAGTATGAGTAGAGATATTCCAATTAGAACCAAAGCTTTTGGGTGCAGTATTGGTGCAATTAGAGTATCAAACATAGTTTAGCTCTTTTACTTTCTTGGCCTGGTTAATAACGCGGCGCTTGTACGATTGGTAACTCAGTTTATCCAATTCTAAGCGAAGGCTTGGAATTTCCCAAAACCCTTTGTAGGTGTAGTTGTGAGAGTCGTCTAATTTTCTACAACTACTGTGGAAGTATCCGTCATTTAGCAACGTTTCATAGAATCGAATCATCCAGGGTTGTTCAATAACAGTGTAAGCGAGCCTTATATTTTTTCGATCAAGTAGCGGCATGATTCTTTTTTGAGCTAGAAATAGGAAAAACGCCCCTTGAGTGACGGAGCCACTTACCGTCAAGCGTAATACTTCACATATTTTTTGCTTATCGACTATGTGCCTATTTAGATTATCTTCAAAACTCTTAATAGAGCGGTTATCAAAGCTAAAATTTTGACTATAAAGGCCTAAGCTTAAGAAGCGTTCGTTGTAATTGCTAGGTAGGCAAAGCTTCCAGTTTTGATTGCGAAAAAACGGTGTAAAGTAAAGCCATTGTTCCGCTGTTGACCAGTTTTGCACTCTGGCAGACGACACAATAATACTTGGGCTCTTGCATTGTTCAGTAACGCGATGAGTAAGTATGAAATGGCACCCCTTCTTCGAAATATCAAGGCTCGGAAGTATTTCATACCATTGACTACTTGAGACGAGAGTGCAAAGGTTGATCAAAGCGATTGAATCAGACAATGGCATGGGTGCTTGATGATGAAGCGTTAGATAGTACTGCTTAGATTCTTCTATATTTTCAACGAGATTGGCGTCGTATTTTTCTTCGTCCATGGGTAAGTAATTTGGCATAGAGAAAGATGGACTTGGGTAACGAATTTTAATTTTGTAAATTTCGTATTCACACCAGAATCTAGCCCAGTGTCCAAAGCAACCAATTACGGTAGACTCTAGTCGTTTGTATTCTTGTGGCCAAGCGGCAATATCAACATCTAAGGCCTTCTGATATGCCGAGGTCTCGATACACGATTTAAAACTTAGGGCTTCGGTAGCTGGGTCAATCGAGTGGGTGAGAGAAATTCGCTCGAACAAAATAGTTTTTAAGAAGGATGTTGAATACTTGTTTTCTATGGCTTGAGCAAGATGGAAACAGCGCTCTTGATAGGATGGATAGAGATAGTTACGTTGATCGTCATTCAACGGTTCGATTGCGGCCATGCTAAATCCTCCGGTATAGGGGGCGATTAATCATATTGGTGCAGTAGCATAACAACAGTAATTAGAGTGATCGAATGCATAATAATCGAAGCGTGCGGTAGATTCCAACAATGGGAAATACAAAAAGCCCTAGAGGATTGTCCTTAGGGCTTTGTTCGTTTTATCTAGACGTTAAAACAGTTGTTTAGCGCATGTGATAGGTTTCTAGAGTCTCTATGCTTCCTGTCTTTGAAGTTCAGCTTCTACCGCTTCTTCTTCAATCAGAGAATCGACGATAACAGCACACGCAGCGTCTCCAGTGATGTTCAGTGCCGTACGAATCATGTCAAAGATACGGTCTAGAGCAAACAGAAGAGGTAGGCCTTCGATTGGAATTCCCGCTGCTAGAAGTACCGCAACGACAAGGAATGAAGGACCAGGAACACCAGCTTGACCGACTGCACCAAGCGTTGAAGTCAAGATGATCGCAATGTATGCACCCATGCTTAGATCAATGCCAAATAGTTGGGCAAAGAAGATAGCAACTAGGCCGTAGTAAATCGCGTTACCAGACATGTTGATGGTGGCACCTAGCGGAAGAACGAATGAGGCCGTAGAGTTACGAACACCAAGTTCTTTCTTCACTGTATCCATAGTCACTGGCAGTGTTGCCATAGAAGAAGCAGTAGAAAGAGCGACAGCTTGAGGCTTCTTCATTGCTTTTAAGAACTTCTTCGCTGATGTCTTAGTAAAGATTTGAATCATCAGTGGGTATGCTACAAAACCAAAGATAAGAATGGCCGCAACGTAAACCATGAACAGTTTGAATACGATCATGAGTGCAGCAAAGCCAAATGTGCCTACTGCTTCTGCCATTAGACCAAACACCCCTAGTGGTGCAATGATCATCACTTTGTTGATCATCCAAACCATAGAGTTAACGATCGTGTTTACGCCGTTAATGATAGGGTCACGTTTTTCTGCCGCTTGCTGTGAAAGAGCGACGCCAAAGAATAGACAGAATACCAAGATCTGAAGAATATTTTCGTCGTTCAGTGAGCTGAAAATGTTCGTTGGGATCATACCAGTGATGGTTGCCCAAAAAGTAGGAAGCTCACCTTTGCTTGCTAAATCGCCAGCAGAAAACATGCCTTCAACCGCGGATACATCAATACCCATACCTGGTTTAAAGACTTCACCCATAACAAGTGCAAGCGCAACGGCTAGAGCGGATGTGATACCAAAGTAGCCCAAAGTGGTTAGGCCAACTTTACCCGCGGATTGACTGCTACCTAGGCCCGCTGCGCCAGAAATTAGAGCCACGGCAACAAGTGGGATGACGAGCATCTTAATCAATGCAATGAAAATAGCACCCATTGGAGCAAAGACAGTCGCGCTTTCACCCATCAGACCGCCAATGACAGTACCAAGAATCATAGCGATGACAACTTGTACGCCAATATTGCTTAGTAAATTCTTATCTTTTAACACTTTTGTTACTCCTGTGCTGCATAAATGTAAAATTCCAATATTACACTCTAACTATTCTTGAATTATCAGATAAATATATCGCTATGCTTTTTACACTTATCAGTGAGTGTTAGCAACAAAAAGAGATAAAGATTTTCACACTTAAATGAGATTGTTTGACTTAAGTAGGCTTTTTATTGATTGATGCAATCGTTTGCTATGCGGGTGGTGAATTGGTCTCGATCGAGTGCTTGGATTGGTGAATGCTTCTGGATTTTTAAATTTGCTGGAGGTCACATGAAATGTTAACAAAAAGGCCTCCAATGTTGCATTGGAGGCCTTTTGATCAGAAAGCGATGGAACTACTTTTGTGTTGCGCTCTTCATTGATGCAATGAAGCTGTGCAGTGAAGAAAGCATTGTTTCTGGTTGATCGACATTGTTTTCGATAATTTTCACAACGGCTGACCCAGAAATTGCACCGGCTGCACCGGCTGATAAAGCCTGTTTTACTTGCTCTGGTTCTGAAATTCCGAATCCAAGCAATGCGGGTGGCGCATCAAACTGATTTAAGCGATCCAGCAGAGCATTAACAGGCATGTTTGCTTTTGTTTCTGCGCCAGTCACGCCCGCACGAGAAAGCAAGTAAGTGTAGCCACTGCCTAACTTCGCAACAGACGAGAGTGTTTCATCGCTTGCGGTTGGTGGGGCAATGAAAATTGGGTGAATGCCGTGTTTTTCAGCAGCAGCCACAAATTCTTCACTTTCGTTTGTTGGTACGTCGGCAATAAGGACGGAATCGATACCTGCTTGAGCACAACGTTGGTAGAAGTTTTCTATGCCGCGTGAGTAAACCAGATTCGCATACATGAGTAAGCCGATCGGTAGCTCAGGGTGCTTAGCTCGGATTTTGCCAATCAGCTCAAAACAGATGTCTGGCGTTACTTTTGAGTCTAAAGCACGGATGTTGGCACCTTGAATTGTCGGGCCATCAGCCAAAGGATCTGAGAACGGAATACCTAATTCCAGTGCATCCGCTCCTGCTTCGATTAAGGTTTCCATAATTTTTAGCGATTGCTCAGGGTTAGGATCACCAACCGTAACAAAAGGAACGAAAGCGCCTTGGTTTTTCTCGCTAAGTCGAGTGAACATTGATTGATAGCGATCCATTATAAGACTCCTTTCTCTTCTAAAATGTCGTGGACGGTAAAGATATCTTTATCACCGCGTCCAGATAGGTTCACCACAAGAAGCTGCTCTTTTTCTGGCTCTGTATGGGCCATTTTTAGTGCATGCGCGAGAGCATGAGCTGATTCTAGAGCAGGGATAATACCTTCTTTGCGTGCCAAAATTTGGAACGCTTCTAACGCCTCATCATCAGTGACGTTGTCGTACTCTGCTCGGCCAATGGCATTTAAATGCGCATGTTGTGGCCCAACTGATGGGAAATCTAACCCAGCAGAAACAGAATAGGACTCTTCTACTTGACCATCAGGGTCTTGCATGAGAGGTGCTTTCATACCAAAGAAAATACCCGTTTTACCGTGTTTAAGAGGGGCGCCGTGTTGGTCGGTATCAATGCCTTTACCTGCTGGTTCAACTCCGATAAGACGGACGTCTTTTTCTTCGATGAAATCAGAGAACATACCAATCGCGTTCGAGCCACCACCAACACAAGCGATCACGGCATCAGGAAGACGACCTTCGCGAGTAAGGATCTGATGTTTTGTCTCTTCGCCGATCATATGTTGGAATTCACGAACAATAGTCGGGAAAGGGTGAGGGCCTGCCGCTGTACCAAGTAGGTAGTGGGCTTCTTCGTAGCTAGCTGACCAGTCACGCAACGCTTCATTACAGGCGTCTTTTAGTGTTGAAGAACCTGAATGGACAGGAATGACCTCTGCGCCCATTAGTTTCATACGGAACACATTTGGGCTTTGACGTTCAACGTCTACTGCGCCCATATATACGCGACATTTAAGGTCGAGTAGTGCACACGCTAAGGCGGTTGCTACACCGTGTTGCCCAGCCCCCGTTTCTGCAATGATCTCTTTTTTACCCATACGCTTAGCTAGCAGAGCCTGGCCAAGCACTTGGTTCGTTTTGTGTGCGCCACCGTGAAGCAGGTCTTCTCGTTTTAGGTACAGTTTGGTTTTTGTACCTTTGGTCAAGTTACGAGTTAATGTTAGCGCGGTTGGTCGGCCAGCATACTCTTGAAGCAAGGTCATGAACTCTGCACGAAATTCAGGATCTTCCTGTGCATCAATGAATGCCTGTTCGAGTTGGTCCAGTGCTGGGACCAAGATTTGTGGAACGTACTGTCCACCGAATTCGCCGAAATAGGCGTCTAATTTAGCCATGATAATGATCCTTAGTAATCTCTGATTGCTGCAAACGCTTGTTGCAACTTATCGGTATCTTTTTTGCCTGCTTGGTATTCAACGCCAGAATTTAGATCTAAACCTAAGCAGCCAAGTAGAGCGGCTTGTTGTGCGTTGTCAGCATTTAGCCCGCCAGCAAGCATAATTTGTTGTGTTTGGTTAATGATGTCCCAGTTGAACGTTTGTCCCGTACCACCCGATTGGTTGCCAACCTGAGTATCTAAAAGGT
>NZ_MCWZ01000090.1:22015-27718 GCF_002877365.1 Vibrio sp. 10N.261.55.A7 | reverse complement strand
AGAATTTAAGCTCTATTTCCAACTATTGATAGTTTCAACTATTAACAATCAGAGGTGCTTTTTGGCCCAAGCCATCGCCTGAGTTCTATTTTTCACCTCAAGCTTCTTAAAAATATTATACAAATGGGATTTAATAGTGTGTTCACTTACAAACAAAGAATCTGCTATTTCTATATTAGAGCCACCTGTTTTCAGTGATTCTAATATCTCCATTTCTCTTCTTGTCAATTCTGTTGCTAAATATCCAAGATCTTGGCTAGAGCTAATGTTTGTCTCGTAGTAACTAATCAATTTACTAATGATTTTCCGAGGAAGCCAGTTGTCACCATTTGCGATTGATTTAAGACCTTGACAAACTTGGGCCATGGAATCTTTCGCACTAAATGTACCGCGGAGCGATTTCCAACTCAGTACTTCATCAACACTCATGTTGTCATCAGCATTGAACAACACCGTACCAACTACCTTCTCTGAGTCTTGAATAATCTTGCTTACTTCATCTAACTGATTCGTTGAAGAAACATCAACAATTACAATACTATTATCTGGTATAGAGGCCACATCCATTTTTTTTGAAGGGTCAACACTGCTGATTGTTAGCTTTGTTGCTTCTTCTAGCATCTGACGAAAGTTTTCACTCTGCAAGCTATATTGCGTCATCATTAAAATCTGTACATCTGACTCAGCCAAGCCCATTTTTAAACCTTTCATACTTTCCCTTAAATCTAGCAAAACTGCCACAGTTTCAAGTGGTGCTTTACCATATTAAGCACTCAAATTATCAGAGAGCAAATATATAGGAAATATATCATCAATGGAATTTATCTACATTAGAAAAGTATGAGCGTCTCAAGTGTGAGACGGCACAATTAGATACAAATATAAACTTTAGCATTATAAATAAAACTATAACTTAGAGCATGTTGTTATATACAATCAGAAGCACCCTATTGTCGCGCCTGCTCAATATGTTTCAATACTAAATATTATTATTTGCCCATAACAACGCTTGAAGACGATTTTTTGCATTAATTTTTTTGAAGATATTATGAAGGTGGGTTTTAACTGTATTCTCACTCACGAACAGCTTGTCTGCGATTTGGATGTTGGACGCGCCATGACCTAATAAATGAATGATCTGTTTTTCTCGGTTGGTAAGCTGCGTCATTGTGCGAGAAGAGTTATGCTTTCTAGTCTCTCTAAAGTGTTGTATATAGTCTTGAGCGAATTTTCGAGATAACCACATTTCTCCAAGTAGAATTCTATTCATGCCTTTAACAAAATTTGATATGTCGTCTTCAATGTAAAAGACCCCTACAAGATCACGCCACTTAAATAGGGCTGAAGACTCAATTAGAGAAGGGCAATTAATCAATACCTCTTTCACATTGCTTAATGATTGAGTTCGATACTGACTGTAGATAGAAAAGTCTTCTTCGGTAATATGTGAATAGTCAGCTAGCACTATCGAATGAAATGAGTTTTTTAAGTCTATATTGGTACTTAATGAAGAGAATGGCACTATATCCACGTATAAATCTAAGTTTGACTCTAAGGACTGTTTCAACAAGTTGGCTTGCATACTAACCTCAGATAGCAAGGTTACCCTAGTACGCTGATCGTCATTCATTGGAAGCTCCTTAGGGAAATGTTTCGACTCATACATCATTAATAGCTCTTGTCATATTGCTGCCATTTTAACCAAACATGAGCATGACAAGAAGAATGAAAAATACCGCAAATTTCAAGCCACGATAAATTCATACTTTCTAATGCTTAAGGGCTACATAGGAATGCTCGTATGCTTAGATGATGCTAAGTAACGGTGTTGATACCTTGAGTAGGTGCGCACTTAAAGAGAGGTATATCAGAAATAGGCCTGATGAAAGAAATATGCGGTGACGACAGTGCTAGACGTTGCGACAAAATACCATATGTAACTTGGTGGTACTTTTTGCGATACACGCGCTGCCAAGTAGCCCCCTACTAAAGTACCAGTCAAGACTGCACTTCCTCTCGCCCAATCGATCAACCCCTCAGTAACAAATACCAAAATCGCAGATACCGATACACAAGTTGAAATAACAAGCTTGAGTCCATTCATTTGGTGGATATTGCTGTAGCCAGCAAGCACTAGATAGCTAAGTGCGACTACTCCCAGCCCTGCATTAAAAAATCCACCATACGCTGACGTTAAAAGCAGTAACAAAGGTAATGCGACCAAGGTAATAACGGATGGGCTTTTGTTACTTGGTAGGATCAGCATGAAGAACGATTGTATACGCTTTCCAAATATAAACAGTAATGTCGCAAATCCTAACAACCACGGAATAGAATTTAGAAAAGTGCTATCCGGTATGCTCAGCAACATATAAGCACCCACCACACCGCCTAGGGAACTTATCAGGATAGTTTTAAGTAACTGAGAATCTCCCTTTAGTTCTTGACGGAAGCCATAAGCCCCACTGACATAACCTGCACTTACCGCGAACGTATTCGTTGCATTGGCCGCAATAGGGGGCACTCCAAAAGCAAGTAAAGCGGGAAACGTGATAAAGCTTCCCCCACCCGCTACTGAATTCAATATCCCCCCAAATATCCCTGCCCAAAAAAGCATGAACCACTCATAAATCATTAGAACTCCCTTTCTAAAACGACGTCGATGAATCCGCAATAACCAAATCAAGCACTAAGATAAGAAACTTTGCCGAGCCCCGAATTTTATTTTGATGATCATTCACGTACGAAGCGACTGTGATTACTTCTTATTGTTGCAACTCTAAAGCAATCTCTTTCCAATCATTGATCTCACTTCTAAAGTGCTTCCACTGCTTTTCACTCATTGATTGAGCAATGTCCACAATGTGCTTTTCACTGACACTCCGGTTGTGAGTGATCATCGCCGTAAGCTCAGATGAGAAGAAACTGTCTGAGTTGAATATGAGTTGCTGAAATTTCAGTTGGAAATAACTCGGGTCTTCTCTTCGATAGAGAGAGGTTTCCCATTCTTTGTACATCGTATCCTGATAGGACATCCATTCGAAGGCTGAGATCTCAAATTCGCTGCCCCAGTTTTCAATGACCTTTCTTTGCTCTGAAGTTAATCGTCCAATCCATTTCTCAACCTTTTCTTCAATTCGCTCTTGATATCGCTCATGAATCTCCTTTTCAGACAGATCTTTATACTTTTCACGGTACTTTCCATGACGCTCAGAGATACTTTCAAGCAACTGTTTGACTTGCTCGTCAGTTAGCGTTTGAGTGAAAGCATAAAGATCAGGCGCAACCCTCGCTATCAAGCGCTCATAATGACGTTCAATTTGATGAAACTGTTGAGCAACTTCCTTTTGTGTAATCGTTTCTGGAGATATCGCTAAAAGCGAATCAAGATTCTCGACATACAGTGGTAATTCTTCCACTCGATGCCAGTCACTCAGTTTGTCAATTTGAAGCGTGAGAATGTCATTCTGATCACTACTAAGATCAACAAAATCATCAACGTACTCAAGAATAAACCAATCCATGTTACGATAAGCAAACTTAGTACCGCAGCTCGCTAACAGCAGGCAAACTAACGCCGCAATGACAATACGCATTTCTACCTCCCTCTTTAGAACCTAGAAGCCATAACAATATAGCACCTTGCTTGCAGCAGATTACAAAATGAGATTCAGGTCAATGGCTAAGCTTTAACCCTAGACAAAATAAATACTTTTCACTCACCTGCATTTCTAAGCGAACACCGAAGTGGCAAGCCCAATATTGCCTCCATGACCCTTTATTAACCAGTGCAAACTTACTCTACCCACGCTACTCAATTTATTTTCTTATGACTAGTTACTCATATCGTAAGCGTGATACTTATGTTCTTTCTTTTGGATTGCACACGTCATTCTTATCGCTCAATAATATCTAGTAATTCAATGTCATTGGAGTAACATTAGCCCTCATTTTGGCCCTGTGTTTGTTTGGTTTTCGTATGTCACAATCAACTCCCTGTTTCACTTTGTTCTCATCTTCTACAGATGGGATTGAGCTACCAACCAAGTTCACTTTTCCTTTTTACTATCAGCCGCATGCTTTAAGCGAGTTAGCAGCAAAAGAACTGCAACAGCTTCTATTAACACAAGACGACTGGCAACACGACTTTGGTCTTGAGGAAAGTGATATAGCTGAAGAACGGAAAGGAACAGGCAAGATGTTTGGTGTCCTTGTAGTGAGAAACAATCAAGGTACGTTGGGCTACCTCAGTGCGTTTTCGGGAAAAATCGCTGACCAAAATTTGTTGCCTGGATTTGTTCCACCTGTATTTGACATGCTTACTAGCGATAGTTTCTTTCGCTCCGATCTATCAAAGATCACGCAAGTCAGTAATGCACTCAAACATCAGCAGTCGAATCCAGAAATACATAAGCTGAAACAGTCACTAAAACAAACAAGCGTAGATTTCGAACAGCAAATTGAAAAACATCGACAAGCAATGATAGTCGGCCGTGCTCAACGGAAACAGCAGCGTTCAACACTCGATGAACACTGTGAAGAAGATAAGCAGGCGTTGATTCAATTGAGTCGAGAAAGCGTCACCGAAAAAAATCAGCTGAAAGCGCTAAAACAGCATCAAAGCGATTCTACTGCTGAACTTTCACTTCAGTTAAGTCAATTAACTGCACCAATTGATGCTCTAGTAGAACAAAGAAAATCAATGTCGAATGCCTTACAACATAAGCTATTTGATCAGTACAAGTTTCTCAATGTAGGTGGGGTTACGAAATCGCTCAATGACATTTTTGCTGGAACAGATTCGCCGATACCACCAGCAGGCTCTGGCGAATGTGCCGCGCCGAAATTGCTCCAATACGCATTTGCGCATCAGTTAACACCTGTTTGCATGGCTGAATTTTGGTGGGGAGTCTCTCCAAAGTCTGAGATCCGCCAACATAAAAAGTTCTACCCTTCTTGCCAAAGTAAGTGCTTACCTATTTTAACTCACATGTTAGATGGAATGGGCGTCGACCCAAATCCGTTACTTGAGAACCCAGCGGAGGGACAAAATCTCGACATCATTTATCAAGATGACGCGATCGTTGTCGTCCATAAACCCGCCGACTTTCTTTCTGTACCTGGTAAACATATCAAGGATTCAGCATTTACACGCTTGATTGAGCAATTTACCGATTGTGAGGGGCCATTTGTATTGCACCGTTTAGACATGGCAACTTCGGGGTTACTCGTCTTCGCTTTAACACGAAGAGCCAACAAAAGTCTTCAAAAGCAATTTATCACTCGTACAGTCCAAAAGCGCTATGTCGCTCTTATTGACGGTGTATTAACTAACGAATCTGGAGATGTTACCTTGCCGCTTCGAGGTGATCTTTATGACAGGCCAAGGCAATTGGTTTGCTTTGAGCATGGCAAATCGGCAGAAACTCATTGGGAAAAAATAAGTGTTAGCAATGGCCAAACGAAAGTGTATCTCTACCCTAAAACAGGCCGTACCCATCAACTAAGAGTACATTGTGCCCACGTTAAAGGCCTCAATATGCCAATTGTGGGTGACGACTTATATGGCTCAAAATCGAATCGTCTTCACCTTCATGCTGAAACGCTTTCTTTCGAACATCCTTACACGAAGAAATCGATGAACTTTCAAGTAGAAGCCGAATTTTAAGCAAAGCACTCTGCACAGTTTAAGCCCCCCCCCCC
>NZ_MCWZ01000090.1:0-21247 GCF_002877365.1 Vibrio sp. 10N.261.55.A7 | reverse complement strand
CCCCCCCCCCCCACAGTTCAAAACGCACTGATTTTGTGGGGACAAGCTACAGCTAGCTTTATGTACAATAGTAAAGTCATGCTGCTAGTTTGCTGCCCCATTCGCTTATTGTTTTCAAATACCTCTACTCGAATACCTAGACTCGAAACTTTTCCCAGATCATTGTGCTTCCACACATGAGGTCAAAATTAAAAGTGATCCATTGCTAAATTCCCTCCGTAATGAACATCGATACTAAACACAACAGTAATGATGCTTACCAAAAAGGAATTAACATTATGTTTAACAAAACAATATCAGCGTTTCTCTTCATTCTAGTGAGCTTTTCTCTTGTCGCTTGCTCAAGTCAAAGTGGCATGAAAAACAGTGACAATATGTCGAGTAAAGATTCAATGATGTCGAAAGACATCGTCGATGTCGCAGTAGAGAATGGATCATTTAATACTCTAGTGGCAGCGGTTAAAGCGGCCGGACTGGTTGATACATTGAAAGGTGATGGTCCCTTTACTGTATTCGCGCCTACAGATGAAGCCTTTGCTAAGCTTCCGGCGGGAACCGTTGAATCCCTTTTGAAGCCTGAAAACAAAGACAAGCTGATTGATATTCTGACTTATCACGTGGTCTCGGGAAAAGTAATGGCAAGTGACGTGGTGAACTTAACCAATGCGACAACAGTGGAAGGAAAAGATGTGGCCATTGATGTAATGGGTTCAAACGTGAGAATCAACAATGCCAACGTTATTGCTGCTGATGTAGGTGCAAGCAATGGTGTTATTCATGTCATTGATAGCGTACTGATTCCGTAACACGGCTTCTTTCGACGAATACAAATCTCTCTGCGAATATAAAAAAGCCCCTCATTTGAGGGGCAAAGTTTCCATCGCTTATAGTTATAATTCTATGCCAGTAAATAATCCGTTAATTGGGCTAAATATTTAACCCTCAGAAGATTTCAATCGCAGTGACAATAAAAATGAAACGACGCTTTTACAGACACAGCGCCTAGCAATTTTTAATTAACCAAAGTCGCCGTTTACGTAGCCTTTAGTACGGTCATCTTTAGGGTCGCTGAAGATAACTTGAGTTTCATTATGTTCCACCAACTCTCCCATTAAAAAGAAAGCCGTTCTGTCTGAAATACGACGCGCCTGTTGCATAGAGTGCGTGACGATAACAATCGTATAGTCTTTCTTTAACTCTTCCATTAGCTCTTCGATTTTGTGCGTAGCAATTGGATCAAGTGCCGACGTAGGCTCATCCATCAAGATGACATCAGGCTCCATAGCAATGGTACGTGCAATACAAAGACGCTGCTGCTGACCACCAGAAAGACCAAACGCGTGCGCTTTCAAACGATCTTTTACTTCGTCCCAAAGTGCTGCGCCGCGTAAAGAACGTTCGACCACTTCATCAAGGTGTTTTTTATCCTTGATGCCCTGAGCACGCAGACCATAAGCAACATTCTCATAAATGCTCATTGGGAATGGGTTTGGCTTTTGGAAAACCATACCGACACGAATACGCAGATCTGACACATCGATATCGCCATAGATATCTTGACCATCCATATCCAACTTACCTTTGATGGTCACGCCTTCAATCAAGTCATTCATACGGTTTAAACAACGAAGAAGCGTTGATTTACCACACCCTGATGGGCCAATCAATGCAGTCACTTGACGCAGTGGAATAGGTAGATTGATCGATTTCAGTGCTTGGTTGTCGCCGTAAAAAAGGTCTAGGTTTTCAATATTAAATTTGTTCATCACATTATCTCTAAAATTTGGTCATTCGTCGGTTTCCAGTACTCACCTTTGAGTATCTCTCTGGAACAATGGGCAACTCTCTAACTAGCCGTATCATTAACTCTCGATATCAAAACGCGCTAACGCGCTTAGTAGGTTGCAGTATTAAAACGACTGGCAATAAATTTGGTTACCATGTTGATAAGAAGGACAACCACAATAAGCACAGTGGCAGTGCCGTAAGCTTGGTTCCACTCTTCAATGGTGAACAACTCTGTTGTTAGCTTAAACAAGTGAACGGTCAGTGTGCGCCCTGAATCCAATAATGAGTCAGGAATACGAGCCACCATACCTGCTGTTAAGAAGACAGGAGCCGACTCACCAATAACACGACCAATACTGAGAATGACCGACGTCAGAATCCCTGGCATTGCACTTGGCAGAATCAAACGCCAAATGGTGTAAATTTTTGGCGCGCCAAGACCGTATGAACCTTCTCTGTAAGTTTGCGGTACCGCCATTAATGCTTCTTCAGTCGTACGGATGATAACCGGAAGAATCAAGATACTAAGCGTCAACGCACCCGATAAAATCGAGAAGCCTAAACCTAAGATGACGACAAAGAACGTCATACCAAACAGACCAAAGATGATGGACGGAATACCCGCTAGTGACTCCGTACAAAAACGGACAATTTTCACCAGCTTACTGCCCACCTTCGCGTATTCAGTCAGATAAATAGCCGTCATGATGCCTAATGGCGCAGCAACCGCGATGGACGCAATCACCATGTATATCGTTGAAACAATCATTGGGAAAATACCCTGAGAGTCTCCAGTACGGCTGTAGTCTCCAGTGACGAAATCCCAATCTACGTGCTGTAAACCATTTGAGAGGATGTACCAGATAATCCAGAACAAGAACCCAACCGTCGCAGCTGCCGCTGCCCATACGAATGCATTTAGAATGTTATCTTGAGACTGACGAGCACGTTTCAGTTTTGCGTAATCCATTTTTTTTACTTCAGACTTAGTTTCTATAGACATAGCTATTTCGCCTTCTCACGGTTTAGGTAAAGCAGTGCAGCATTCAAAATCATAATGAACACAAGTAACACCACACCTGTTGCGTAAAGCGCATTTGAGTGAACACCACTCGCGTAAGACATCTCAATCGCGATGTTTGCCGTTAGCGTACGAGCCGAATCAAGAATGCCTTCTGGCATTGCAGGCGCGTTACCCATAACCATGATGATAGCCATGGTTTCACCAAGAGCACGACCAATACCCAGAATCACACCGGTCATGATTCCAGAACGTGCTGCAGGAACAAGCAATTTGAAAATGGTGAAGATTTTTGAAGCACCTAAAGCAAGTGAACCTTCTTTATAGGTGCGAGGGACCGCTCGAATAGACGTTTCGGAAACAGTGATCACTGTGGGAAGGATCATAATCCCCAATACGATGATACCCGCTAAAATAGTGTTACCAGCTGGAACATCAAAGATATTTTGAATCAAAGGTACGATGATAACCAAGCCAAAGAAGCCGTACACCACAGAAGGGATACCCGCTAACAGCTCAACGGCTGGGCGAATGATATTGGCGACGCGCTTTGGCGCTATTTCAGCTATAAAGACAGCAGTTAGTACACCGATAGGCACACCAACCACAACGGCGCCTAATGTTGAAACAATGGAAGCAACAATCATTGTTGCTACGCCGTATAAAGCTGGTGGTAGCCAGTGCTGTCCTAAAACAATGCCTGAAACACCAACAGCTTGAAACGCTGGGATACTTTCTTTAACGATGAAGTAAGCGATAACGGCTAACGAGACGATGCCAATAACAGCACTTGAAAGGAATAATCCGTGGAAGATACGTTCTTTCCAGTCAACACGTTTCTTGGCTCGTAGTCCTGATTGACTCATTTGAGTTGCGTCAGTGTTCATAAGCTTTTCACTATTTGCGATGGTCATAAAAAAATCTCAACTGTCGAAACAACAAAAAAATTCGACAAGGGATAGAATAGGCTCGGCCCAAAAAGTAGGCCGAGCAATTAAAATTCTTTAAAGAATATTAGTTAACTGTGATGTAGCCTTTCTTGTCAGCAATGGCTTGAGCTTCGTCAGCAACCATCCAGTCTAGGAATTTTTGAGTTTCAGCAGATGGCGTACCTGCTTTGTAAAGAACTAGGAAAGGACGAGCAACTTTGTAAGAACCGTTTTTAACGTTATCTACAGTCGCTGCAGCGCCATCGATAGCAAGTGGTTGAACAGAGCTGTCAACTGTACCTAGAGAGATGTAACCAATAGCGTATGGGTTGCTTGCTACTGATACTTTCAGTGCGCCGTTACCGTTAGCTACTTGAGCACGTTGAGAAATCGCTGATACTTTCACATCGCCAATTTTCTTCTTAAGCTTCATGATGTCTTCGAATGCACCACGAGTACCAGAAGCAGTATCACGAGTAATGGTTACGATTGGCTTGTCTGCACCACCAACGTCTTTCCAGTTAGAGATTTCGCCTTTGTAGATAGCAGCAACTTGAGCAGCAGTTAGACCGCTAACTTCGTTTTGTGGGTTAACAACAACTGCGATACCGTCACGAGCAATAATTAGCTCTTTTAAATCATCTGATTTTTCTTCTGCTTTTAGATTACGAGAAGAGATACCAAGATCTGCGCTTCCGTTCTTAGCAGCGCGAACACCCGCTGAAGAACCCGGAGCTTGAATTTCGATGAACACTTGCTCACCGGCATTCATGTATGTTTCTGCAAAAACTTCAACCAGTGGAGAAGCACTGTTAGAACCAACTACAGAGATAGTTTCTTTTGCAGAAACTGAAGTCACTGCCATTGCGCCTAGTAGTGCTACTGCACCAATAACTGTCTTTTTCATCACATTTTCCTTAAGTGGCGTTATTGCCGTTGTGTTTTACTGAACGATGCTCACTTTAGGCGCCTTATATGACAGTTGTGTTTCAGTTAATTTAAGCCTCTATGACAAATGTGACTTTGATGCAATTTCAACCAGATCTCGATTACTCTTCCAACGATTGGCATTTTTTCGACAACCCTAGGCCCAATTTATATCTAACCATATGAATATTAGTGTTTTTTGTTGCATATCATCTCCTCGCAAAATTTCTGTATTTGGTCAAACTTATCATTGACCTATTGATCCAGATTATTACAATCTATGACCCATTCATGCAAATGAGAACAGTTTGCATTAAAACATCGAGAGGATCTCAATGCGCCAGTTACTTAATGGCTTATCTATCAAGCTACAAGTAGTAGTACCGGTCATTTTAACCATGCTTCTTCTACTATCGGGGTTTGTGTACAGCACCATAAACCTAAAAGAGGCCTTCAATAAGGTATCTCTATCAACAGAGGAGCTGATACTGCACAAGGACGAGCTAACGAGCATTATCGACAACACCTATGCTATGCGTATAAGCGCGATATACAGCCTGTTCAAGCCCGAAGAAGTACGCATACTCGCAAGCGTCTTAAAGCAAAAAAGAGAATTGAACCAAGCTCTGCTCGCGTCGTTACAAAAAGTAGAAGGCATGGATAATGAGGTTCGTGCCATGAACCGTGCCATGGATGACTACATTAATCACTCTATTCATGTGATGATCCCACTGCTGAACCGCAAGCATGAAAGCTCAGCTTTACCGGTAAACTTTGAGCGTAACTACCAGATCGCTGCAGACGAATACCGAGACTTCGGAAAACAAATGGTCAGCGCGATTCAAGCCTTGTCTGACCAACTCAACGAGCTTTCCCTTGAAAACGTTAGCCATAACGCTCAGGTCCATGACAATGTACTTAACAATGCCCTCATTTCGTTTTGTGTTTTGGTTGTTCTTTGCTGTCTAAGCTGCTGGATACTCGCCAGTGTCATCGTTAAACCGATACTTGAGCTACAAGGCACAATGAAAGAGGTCGCCAGTGGAAACCTTCTGGTGAGAGCCAAAGAAGAGGGCAACAACGAAATCACGGCATTAGCGAAAGATGTCAACTCCACCGTTTCTCAACTGCATGGAACCGTTGATTCACTGGTCCGCATTAGCGTTGATGTCGCGGCCGCTTCTACAGAACTAGCCGCAGTCATGGTGCAATCAACAACCAACTCAGACCAAGAGAAAGCAGAAGTCGAACAAGTGGCCTCTGCAATTAACCAGCTTGAAAGCACTTCGAAAGATGTTGCAACGAACGCGAACGTCGCTGACAGCGCCTCTAATCAAGCCAATACTCTTGCCGTCAACAGCTTAGAAATGTTTGAACAAAGTAACAGAGCCAATGCCAAGATGGCGGATCAATTAAGTGATGCCGCTCAAGTCGTGAACTTACTTCAAGATCAGTCTGAACAAATTGGTAAGGTTATAGAAGTGATTGAAAGTATCTCTGAACAAACCAACCTTTTAGCGCTCAACGCTGCAATAGAAGCGGCTAGAGCAGGTGAAAGCGGACGTGGCTTCGCCGTGGTAGCAGACGAAGTGCGTATGCTTGCTGCCAGAACACAAGAATCGACGAAAGAGATCCAAGCAATCATTGAAGACCTCCAATCTCAATCAGGCCGCGCCAACATGAGCATGAACTCAAGTCTCGCCATGCTGCAAGATAATCAATTGCTATCAGGAAAAGTCAGTGCTGCGCTCAGTGAGATTTGCGACTCGATCTCTAAGCTCACGACGATTAATTCTCAGGTAGCCGTATCATCAGAAGAGCAAGGTCAGGTCACCTCAGATATCAACACCAATCTAGGGAACATTTACGAGTTGGTGAGCCAGAATGTCATAGGGATTACTCAATCGGCTGCGGCGAGCCAAGAGCTCTCGGAACTGGCAGAGAAACAGAAACAGCAGCTGGGTTACTTCAAAATCTAATTTCTATTCTGACTATTGTTAGAATCATTACATTATCTCAATAAAAAACCGCCAGCTGGCGGTTTTTTATTCGATGTATTATCTACTCATCATCCACTTTAGGAGCGACTTTCTTTTTCGGGATAAATACGCTGTCACCCACAGCGACATTGTTATGGAAGCTCTTATCCCTTTTAATCGGCTTCTTCGGTGTTTTCTTCGCTTGAGGGCGGCCTTTCTGAGCCACTTTTTTCCCACCACGATAATCTTTCTTCGGTGGTCGTAACCCTTTGAATTTTCCTTTCAACCCTTCAAAAATAGAAAAGCTCAAGTCTTGCTGAAGGTAAGTTTCGACGCGTTTGAAACTATCCCAATCTTTCGGACCAACTAAGGAAATAGCATCGCCTTTACTGCCAGCTCGTCCCGTGCGTCCTACGCGGTGAACATATTCTTCAGTATGCTTAGGCATATCAAAGTTGATCACATGGGTGACATTAGCAATATCCAAACCACGTGATGCGACATCGGTAGTGACAAGAATTTTGAATACCGCACGCTCAAATTGACTCATGATGGTGTTACGTTGCGGCTGAGTAAGACTGCCACTTAGTGCTACCGCTTTGAGCTTCTGTTCATTAAGCTTGGCCGTTAAGCGCTCTGTATCCACACGAGTTGCCGTAAAGATAATGACCTGGCGATATTCCGCCTCTTCTAGCGCACGCTCTAAAATGGCTTCTTTATGATCAAGGTGGTCACACAGATAGAACTTCTGAGTAATGTCTTTATGTTCTTGGTTAGAAACACCAACCGAGATGCGCTTTGGCGTGTCCAACATTTCAGCCGCTATCTCATTAACATCAGTGTGTTCAAGAGTGGCTGAAAACATCAGTGTCTGGCGCTTACGGTGTTTCGCTGCGTTATGAATTTTTCGCAACTCTGGTGCAAAACCAAGATCCAGCATGCGGTCTGCTTCATCGAGAACAAGGGTATCCAAACCATCTAATATCAATGAACGATGCTCTAGGTGATCGGCCAAGCGTCCTGGAGTTGCAACGATAAAGCGAGGATAACGGCGCAACGCATTGACTTGATCGTTAAAGTTTTCACCGCCTAAGATCAGCGTCGCTTCGTAAGAAAGCCCACCGAGCATAGTTTTTAGCTCGCCATACACTTGTTTAGCAAGTTCACGAGTTGGGGCAAGAATAAGGCCACGCGGATCTCTTGCTGAAAATGCTTTGCTCTTTAGTGATTTGTGCAGCATTGGCAATACAAACGCTAGTGTTTTACCTGAACCCGTTTTTGACGACGCCAAAAGATCCTTACCAGCAATAGCCACAGGAATGGCTTGCTGTTGAATCTCGGTCGCTTTTCTAAAATCATAGTGGCTAAGGTTTTTTAATAAACGATTGTCTAAGCCTAAATCTTTAAAGTGCAAAGGACTCTCCAGTTGATAACAATAAACTCCCTTAGAGTGTTAATGGCGAATGCTCGAAACACAAGGGAAAACAAAAACGCGACATAATACCGCGTTTTAGTGCTACATAGATAGAGATCACACAAAATTATTCACGCTCCGTACATTTTTTCATGCTCTTCAACATAGCCTGAAATGTTGGGCGCGTTTACTTGGTCTATTTCGTCAGTTCACTCTCTATTGTGGAAACAACGATGTCGGACCGAGCCTCCAATAAAACACCGTATGATTATTCATTGATTCGCATCACTCGAACGGGTGCTCTTCATAACTTGTACCGGATCACAAAACGTTCAGAAACTTTAAAGAACATTAAATTCAAACAAAAACAATCACTAAAGAATCAGGCAGCACTGGTCACGTCACTGCCTTTGCATTCGCTTCAAGGCTCTTCCTGTTTCTATAGTGGCAAACGAATTCAATCCGATAGATTAGTCCTGTGTATGAGCATCGGTGTAATCCTTGTTACCGTTGTCGTCTTAACAATAGGGTGAAGATGCCGAATAAAAAAAGTCTCTTAATTGTGAGATTAATCTACTTTTTTACTCTAATTGCCTAAATTCTTGGATTTTTTTGACGTTTAAGAACTAGGAGATCTGCTAAATTGTTACTACAATTTACTTCGTCACTATATTGTTCAATAAATATATAGGGCGATTCATTGATACTGATAATTAAAGGAACTCAAATATGAACAAGATGTTAATCGCAGCTGCAGCGTCTTCAGTACTTCTACTTGCTGGTTGTGCATCAGGTCCAGACGAAGAAACAATGGCAAAAATGGAAGGCCTGAATGACCAAGTGAGCCAACTTCAGCAAGATGTTTCTGCTCTGAAAAGTGAACATGAAATGCTAAAATCTGAAGCTATGAAAGCGAAAAGCTCAGTAATGTCAGCTCAAGAAGAAGCTGATCGTGCAAACGAGCGTATCGATAACATTGCTCAGTCTTACACTAAGTAATCCATTAGATACATAGATTTAAATGTGAAGGGCCAGTCATTGCGACTGGCCCTTTTGTTTTAAATGTTACCGATTCCTATAATACCTGACTTGGGTATTCACTCGACTTCACCGGCAACCACTTCAATCGGTACACCATTCTGAGCTAACACGGCAGCCCTTGCCTTGCTGTCTGCAATTTTGAATTCGTCTAACCACCAACTCAATTCTTGAGGAATCGACAGATTCTTCTTACTTCCATCACTTCGCGTTAACGGTTCATGGACTTCGAGGAAAACACTTCTATCTGGCTCCAGAGCAACTTTGACCGGTTCATCAATAATTCGAACAGGAACACCAACCTTTACCTGATTATAAAGCCACTCTATGTCTTTCGGTTCCATTCGAATACAGCCAGAACTCACTCTTAGACCGATTCCAAAGTCTTTATTTGTTCCATGGATGAGGTAATCCCCGACACCATAAGCAAGACGCAATGCGTAATCCCCAAGTGGGTTATCTGGGCCCGATGGCACGACTTTAGGCAATTCAATTCCTTTCGCTAGGTACTCTTTTCTTATAGACATTGGTGGTGTCCAAGTTGGATTCGCTCTCACTTGGCTAATACGCGTTTGCATCTCAGGGGTATCACGGCCAATCTTTCCAATACCGACAGGGAAAATATGCACAAGCTCGGTGTTTGGCTCAAAATAGTAGAGACGTAACTCTGCAAGATTGATAACGATCCCCTCATGATCAACCTGAGGCAGAATAACTTTAGATGGAATGGTCAAGACATGATCAACTTGAGGAAGAAAAGGATCGACGCCTTTGTTAGCAGCCATGAGCGAAAGAAAACCTACATCATATTGCTTAGCAATGTTCGCGAGACTCTCACCTTCCTTTATAGAATGGTATTGTGTTCGACCCACAATGCTACTTCCTTCAATTGGCATGTCATAAGTAGCAGAAAAGGCAGACGCACTCACACAACATAGCGCCAGTAAACGGTAGAACATGTCCCAATCCTTAAAATCATTGTTTTCAACGAATTATTAATTCTAGACTACCCTATTTAGGCGGCAGAATCTCCTTTGGCTTAGCCTTCATGAATTCAGCTGCGCCTGATGGATAATCAGCACACATTACAGTCTTGGATTTCAATGTCATATTTCGTAAGCAATAAACATAGAAATTAGCTCTATTTACTCTATCTAGACACCTCAAATACATTCTTTTTCTCTATTTCTACGATTAATGGCATTCATCAAAACGATTGCCTTACCAATTTCAACAGATTTGGTTATCAACACTTTGATTGTACTTCAATTAAAGCAATTCTGTGACAAATCTCTCAAGGAACCCCATATTTACTCGCTAGAATTGCTTCAACAGAATCAGACCGATTCAACAAAATTGGTAATTAAGGGTACATCAACCCACAATACCGCTGATAACTTGGAGAATGAACAATGGCTACCCCTCATATTAATGCTCAACCTGGTGATTTCGCAGAAACAGTTTTAATGCCAGGTGACCCTTTGCGTGCTAAATACATTGCAGAGACATTTTTGGATGATGTTAAGCAAGTTTGTGATGTACGTAATATGTTTGGCTACACCGGTACATACCAAGGTAAAAAAGTCTCGGTTATGGGGCACGGTATGGGTATCCCTTCTTGCTGTATTTATGTTCACGAGCTTATTGCAGAATACGGTGTTAAAAACGTTATTCGTGTGGGCAGCTGTGGCGCCGTGCGTGATGACGTAAAACTAATGGACGTTGTTATTGGTATGGGTGCGTCTACTGATTCAAAAGTAAACCGCATTCGCTTTAACAACCATGACTTTGCCGCTATTGCAGACTTTGGACTTCTAGAAGAGTCAGTAAAGCAAGCGCGTATTCAAGACGTTCCAGTAAAAGTTGGTAACGTATTCTCTGCTGACCTTTTTTACACCCCTGAAGCTGATCTTTTCGAAAAGATGGAAAAACTAGGCATCCTAGGTGTGGATATGGAAGCAGCAGGTATCTACGGCGTTGCTGCAGATCTTGGTGCTAAAGCACTGACTATCCTAACAGTCTCGGACCACATCATTCGCGGTGAAAAACTAAGCTCGGAAGACCGTCAAAAGTCATTTAATGACATGATGAAAGTTGCACTAGAAACAGCAATCAACATCTAAGTTCTATCAATTCTCGGCTATAGATAATCATTTATAGCCGTTCATTTCTCGAGGGGGAGATCGTGTCTGACGGCAAGCTACCAAAGGAAGCTGCAGGGTTACAACTCAACTTTTGTAAAACATTGGCGTGTGACAACTTTGGATTGAGCAATGCAGAACGTTATGTACTGCAACATACGAACCCTAAACGACCAGCGATGGTATGCCGTGAATGTGGCGCTTTCCCCCCCTTACTTAATAACCAAGAAGTTCTGAACGAGCTTCAGCGCTTGCAACACCTTCACAATGAAGGCTTGCCGGCTTGTAAAACCTCCGACTGTGAGAGTTTTGATCTCTCGGTGCATACGCACAAAAACCTTTATCACGCATTTGGTTACAGTGGCGATCGTCAGCGATATCGTTGTAAAGCTTGCCAGTCAACATTCGTCGACAAGTGGTCTGGAAGCAACAAGAACCTCACCTTCCAAGAAAATTTACTCGGTTTGCTCTTTATGAGTTACTCAGTAAGAGAAATCTGCAGAAAGCTCAATATCAATCCAAAAACCTTTTATGACCACGTCGAACATATAGCAAGCCGATGTCGTAGAAAATTGGCAATGATTGATGCTCGGTGGATGAAGCATAGAGAGAGCTATCAGCTTGCTTCTGACTATGTGACGCTTCAGCTCAACAGTAACAATGGCGTATTCTGGATTGCGACTGGTGAAGCCAATACTGGGTACATTCTATGCCAGCACGTAAATTACTCATTTGATGAGCAGCCTGTTGGCTCTGTTGATCACAACCCATATGAGCTACCTGCACGTTTTGTGTCTAAGCAACATACTTCCGAAGCGAGTAAGGTAGAGTCGGTTAATGACCACTCATTACGCGGCCGAATTGATCAGAAATATCAAACTATTCTGGCAAGGGGCAACGTTGAGGATCCTATGGGGAACCTCACGCACTTTAACTACCCATCAAAAGGGGCGTTGATCCGTCCTCCGTACACTTCTTATGCGCATTATTTGCACATTTTGGAGCTGTGTGATGACAACAAACGAATCAGCCTTTTCATGCCGCAAGACCCTCTTCTACGATCGGCAGCGCTGAGCGTGAGCGTACCTCGAATAGCCAGTCAAAATGTTGACTTAATGTACGTAGAGGAAGATACCAACTGGCAAAATGGAGAGCCTTTTCAGAAAGTTGACATTGTACATATGGGATGGTGGAGAGACAGATGGGCAATTTCTAATCAGACAAATGCCTCGAAAGGCGTCTGTTATCTTGCGGGTGATAAAAGCGACCCAACTCATTGGTTAAAAACAGCTTCTCTTGAACATACGCGATTCTATCAGCAACGCTTTCAATTGCTGTTTGCCGAATTTATTAATGAACCTCGCCGAAAGTTACGCCCTGGCGGTATTCTTCCTATGCTCGATATTTTCAGAGCATGGCATAATTTATGCTACCAAGATAAACAAGGAAAAACCGCGGCGCAAAATTTGGGGTTAACAGAATACCCCCTAACATTGCGAGATTTGCTCTCATAAGCTATCAGCATCCTATATACGCAGTTTTTCTATAGAACAAGTGAACTACACCGTAGTTTTCGTTTTATAATAGTGAGGTAGTATATACTTGTGTAAGTTAGTTAGTGCTAAATTACTAAGGGATATTATAATTCTTACTAAAGGATACAGCCTCAAACTGATTTAGGGATAGATTAAATTTGGATAAAACTCAGCACCTTCTAGAAGTTGAAATCGAGCAACTCAAAGCTCGGGTAGAATCCGAGCCAGAAAAGGTTCTGGTCGCAGCTGAGCAGTGTCACATTCGCGCTACACAGACTCAATTCCAGGAAGGCATCATTCAAAGCTTGATCATCATGTCACGTTGTTCATGGTGCTTAATGGATTACCGTCGAGGGCTCAAATCCATTAAAGAAGCATTCTCTTGTCAAAACGCCCTCGATACCGATGAATTTCTCCCAGAAATCCTTCACATTCATGCTCTCCAATTCTGGGGGCAAGCAAAATATTACTCGGCGCAACAATACTGGATTAACGCTCTCGAACAAGCCTCGTTAGTTGAAGAAGTCGAGATACAAATTGAGTGTCTCATTGGGCTTGGTAACGTGTGGCGTATCACGAATGAATATAAACTGGCCTGCTCTACCCACGATCTTGCCGTTAAAGTCGCCAATAATATGAGAATCGACTGGCTGGAGGGAAAAGCTCGCATACTTCTTGCCTGGGATCTTTATCTTCTTAACAACTTTATTGAAATGCTCACCGTTCTCGATGGCGCGGAAGAAGTATTAAAGAATCATTATGATAAAACTTGGAATGCAGAAGTTTGGGATTTCCGAGGGTTAGCACTGCTTGGGCTTGAACGCTTAGATGACGCTGAAATCGCCACAAATAAGGCTCATGATCTTGCCGTCCAAAACGATCTAGTATGGATGAAGGCGCATTCATACATTAGCCGAGCGCGCCTAGAGCTGCTTCGAAACCAACCAGACAAAGCAACAAAACTTCTCATCGAAGCCGAGGCGTCAGCCACGAAATTTGATAATGGAGAACTACTTTCCCAGATCTGTTTCCAACAATCGCTCGTTGCAGAACAGCGCAAAGATCATGAGCAAGCATTCATCGCCTTTAAGAAATATCGTAAACACTCACTCGATATGCTTCGCGAGCAGACGGCTAGAGTAAGCATGGACAAAGCCAGAACCTCTAAACGGCAATTGGAACAACGCGCGAGAAAGCTGATCAATCGAATCCGAGGTCAGCATGAATTTGACCCCGAAAAACACCTAACAAACATGGTGTCTGAGACATATTGGTGGGAGCAGCTGGTTCTGTTCAAAACGGAACTAAAACGTTCTAACCATGCCATTATCATTGTCCAACATAATGATCCCGCTTATCTCGATATCTGTACCCAACTCGCTCACTCTCTCTGTAATCATCGAGATCTACTATCCCGCCTGAGTAGTAATCGCATCGCTCTTCTTCTCAGTGATAAAGACGATATAGCGAAAGAGGTATTCAAGATTTTAGCGAAAATGATTGAAATTTATCCATGGAAGCGCAAAGGCTTAAAGAGCCATTTACCTAAAGTCATGCTGCAAGACATTCTCACTTTTCCGTTTACATTGGAACAATTAGAAGAAAGCCAAGCTCAAGAGGAAGAAAATGGAAGTATTACTAAATAAGATTTCCGACTCTGGGCTTGATGCATCTTCAGTGACTGGTGAAGAAGCCATCATTTTCTGGAACCACGTTCGGTCTCACATAGCAACGACTAACGAAGAGCGTGCCCAAACCTATATTATTAGCGCCGAATATCGCTCTGAGCTACATCAAGTTCAAGCGTGTATTGACGAGTTGAGGCTTGCACTCGAACATCTTCGTCTGCCTAACGATGCTCAGGCAATCTTAGCGGTTAAAAATAGTCTAAGCGAACATCTTGTCGACAGTGGCGATTATTCCGCAGCCTTGGCAGAATACACAACATCGTCTGCCATCGCAGTAGAACATGGATTCATCGATGAGTATGCACTTTCGATTCTCGGCATGGGTAATCTTTGTGATGCTTATGGCGATCACAGCCGTGCACTGCGTTACTACCAGAAAATTGATGGCATTGACCACGCGATATCAAGCCGTTCTCTCCGATTAAGATACAAACTCTATATGCTGTCTTGTTTTATCGAGCTTGGTCGATTGGCTGCAGCCAACGATTTAATCAGAGAGTGTGAAGAGTTGAGCATTCTCGTGAGCAATAAAATTCTTGCCGGCCAGATTCACCTCTATCAAGCTAAATTGCACCGACAACAAGGCAACAGCCACGAAGCGCTCCTCTCGATTTCGAATGTTCAGTACAGTTCTGGAAACATTAGCTCTTCCTGGCTTTCAAGTATGGTGAGATTGGAACTGGCGTACTGTTTGGGTGACATAGGTAAAACACAACTCGCCGCTCTCATTCTACATAATGCCAATAAACGCATTAAACTCAATTCTACGCCTATTTTGTCCAAGCGATTGTATGACACATTGAGTGATATCTGTGAGATTCAAGGGGATTTCCAGCTTGCATTGAAATATCAAAAAATGGGATATCGTATTGAATCGGATTTGATGAAAAACATCCCGATCACCGAACTTGGTGCGAGCCAATTACGACGACTTTCTCGCTTCGAGTTACAGCTCAAACTGATTTTATCTGAAATTGAAAACCGTGAACTCAAAGAAACGACAGAAAATCAGAAAAATACGGTGAAAAAGCTTCAGCAAGATGTATTCACGGACCCACTAACATCACTTCATAATCGTCGATGGTTGGATGTGAAACTGAAAGACCTTCTGCTTCATGAAACGCCATTCGCGCTTATGGTCGTCGATATCGATCACTTCAAGTCCATCAACGACGAACTGAGCCATTTGGTCGGTGATAAAGCGATAGTGAATGTGTCACACGAACTCGCCGCTTACTTCCGCTTTCGAGGCGCGTCTTGCGTCCGATTTGGTGGAGAAGAGTTCCTAGTGATTTTGGAAAAAGCGAATCTGGAACAAGCAGAGATGCATGCAGAAAACTACCGTGAGCGCATTTTCCAATTTGGCTGGCATGATATTCTGGGTGAGCGTGGCCTCACCGTCAGCGTGGGTATTACTCTTCATCGTGAAGGAGAGAACACTCAGCGAACCTTCTACAGAGCAGATAAAGCACTTTACCGTGCAAAAGCAAATGGTCGGAACCAGGTTTGCACAGAGTAGATAACAACGTCCCTCAATAAACCTTATGTATCAAATCTATACATGCCAAAGACGAACAAAATCCGCTCTGGCATGTATTCAATCGCTATAGAAAAAACAAAGAGATTCCCGCCACAGCAAAGAGCGTACCTATCACACTTTGCTTGCTAATCGCCTCTTTTTTAACCGCGTAGATAACAAGAATAAAAATTGGGCTCGTCGCTATTAACGTTTGGGCAATAGCAGGGTTTGCATGCTTCAAGGCTATTTGCTGTAGCCATAACGCTAGAAATGTCCCAACAAAAATGGCACTAAAGAGCCAAAGAAAAGCTCGATTACCCATCGAGAACAAATTCATTTTAATCTGTTTAAGCGGTTTATCTTCAAGCCAAAAAATGATCAAGACTACCGCTAAAACACCCACTGAAAGACGTATTAACGCACCCAATAGCGGTGGTAGATCGCCGGCGACTAAAGCGTAATGAGAAATGACAACGCCACTGGCCTGACACACACTGGCTAACAACCCAAACCCTACACCAGAGTACGACATATTTGTCTCATCACTGGTAGGCTGAAACACCACTGACGCCACCGCTAACGTAGTAACAACCACACCTAGCCAGGCCTGAATTGAAATAGCGGTTCCTAGAAAGACCAAAGCTAAAACACCAGACAATGGCGGGGCGAGAGACTCTAGAAGTAACGTTTTGTTAGCGCCAATTCGTTTAAGTGAAGCAAAATAGGCTGAATCACCAATCGCAATGCCAATGACTCCTGACACGGCGAGAATCGCGACGTATTCCGGTGTTAATGTAAATTCAGGAACTGGAATGAAGGGCATAACCAACAGCATCATCACCGATGCGATTACCCCTTTTACTATATTGAGTTGCATCGCCGTGAACTGATGACTAAAACGACTGTATATCCAAGTAGCAACAGCCCAAACAATAGCCGCAAACAAAGCAGCAATTTCACCATAAAACATCCGCAACTCCATCCTGGTAGCGAGTACAGGGCTTTTTCGCCAAAAAACAAGGGGTCATTCGCGACATAAATA
This sequence comes from Vibrio sp. 10N.261.55.A7, assembly GCF_002877365.1. Taxonomy (GTDB): domain Bacteria; phylum Pseudomonadota; class Gammaproteobacteria; order Enterobacterales; family Vibrionaceae; genus Vibrio. Next base: position 4,226 of record NZ_MCWZ01000090.1, on the reverse strand, counting down.
AAAATTCACGTTCTACACCCCCAGAGTACTAACATTTCCCTATACATTTAAGAGGTAATTACATATCTTTTACATTGTGCATTAACTCGTTGCATACGTTAGCATTTTAGACACAAGGAAGTATTTATGTTTCTCGATTATTTTGCCCTCGGCCTACTCATCTTCGTCGCCCTTGTTATTTTTTACGGAATCATTGTGATTCACGACATCCCCTATGAAATTGCGAAAGAACGCGAACATCCTCATCAAGATGCCATTCATTATGCTGGCTGGGTAAGCCTATTTACCTTGCACGCAATCTGGCCATTCCTTTGGATTTGGGCGACATTATGGCGTAAAGAACGTGGTTGGGGTTTTAGCAAGCTTGAAGCTGAACAACATGATATCCATCACCGGGTCGATCAATTAATCGACCAAGTGGAGCAGCTCAAAAATGAAGTAGCGACACTGAAGGTCAATCAAGATTCACCCGTTGGAAACAAGAATAAAAGTGGGGAGGAACAATAATGGACTTACTATTAATTCTTACTTACGCCGCTTTCTGTATTGCCATTTTTAAAATCTTCAAGATTCCGCTCAACAAATGGACAGTACCAACAGCCGTTCTTGGTGGTGTCGTACTTATTGGTACACTGATCTTGCTGATGAACTACAATCACCCATTCACGCAAATCGGTAACCAAGTTTACTCCACCACTCCTGTTGTTTCTGGTGTTCGTGGGCGAGTCATTGAGGTTCCGGTCGTACCAAATCAGCCATTAAAACAGGGTGACATTTTATTTAAAATTGACCCTATTCCGTTTGAAGCTGAGGTAGCAAAGTTACGAGCCAAGGTTAAAGAAGCGAGCCAAGGTGCTCTTGGTCTTGAATCTGGCGTATCTGAAGCGCAATCAGCTCGCTTTAAGGCAATAGCAGAAAGAGACAAGGCACAACGTGAGTATGACCGTTATCAACGCGGCTATGATAGAGGCGCGTTTACCGAGCAACAACTGGACACCAGACGCCAAGCGTTTAAAGCCAGTCAAGCTGCGCTAGAGGTTGCTGAAGCTCAGGTCGAGCAAGCAGAAATTTCTCTCAACTCTGAAATAGGTGGTGAGAATACAGCGGTAGCAAGCTTATTGGCTGACCTTAGAAAAGCTGAGTTCAACCTTGAACAAACGGTCGTAACCGCCCCTACCGATGGTTACGCGACTCAATTGGCTTTGAGACCGGGTGTGATGGCGGTGCCTTTACCTTTAGCGCCAGTGATGACTTTCGTTCACTCTGAGGAGAAAATCTACACGGCTGCGTTTAGACAAAACTCACTCCAACGTTTACAACCTGGGCACCAAGCAGAGTTTTTATTCAGAGCCTTACCTGGTCGAGTGTTTAAAGGGGAAGTGGTCGAGGTGCTTCCTGCAATAGGAGAAGGCCAATTCCAGGCACGTGGAGCTTTGCTAGGTACAGACGCGCTGCGTACTAATGGACGCGTGCTTGTATCATTACGTATTACTGATGATTTAACCGATTATCATTTGCCAATGGGCACAGCTGTAGAAGTCGCCGTTTACTCTGAAAGTTTCACTCATGTCTCTATCATGCGGAAAGTACTGATACGAATGAAGAGTTGGCAAAACTACCTCTACCTAGATCACTAACATTAATAAGCGAGTATCCATGTGATGCTCGCTTTTTCCTTCCAAATAGACAGTTTGAGGTACAACCTTGAGCAGCAATAAACTTTCAACAACAGCACTTGCAAAAAAACGAAGCCTCGAGTCAAAAATTCTTTTCAATGAACTGAGCGACGCTGGCTACATTAATCGATTTGAAGATAAGTGGGTGCTCACTCAGCTTGGCAGCAAATTCGGCGGAGAGTACTTTGAACACCCCAAATATGGTCCGTATATTGTTTGGCCAAATAACCTACTGATTGAGTCACCAGCATCAAAACAAGACAACCTTTCACCAACAGAGATTGGTAAAAAATTCGACTTAAACGCGAAAAAGATCAATCAATTACTTAGTGAACTGGGGTGGATATCCAAACACACAAAAAATTGGACCGTCACAATCACAGGTGCGGCCAATGGTGGCGTACAGGAAGAAAACAAATCCTCTTCAACTCAATATGTCCTTTGGCACCCACACATACTCCAGAATAAGCATTTAAAACAGTCTGTCATTGAATTTTTAGGTCAAGATGCATCAGGGCAAGCTACAGATAAGTCCATATCAAGTTTTCGCCAAAAATTCGAAGCTAAACACCGTACTCTTGATGGGCATTATGTACGAACCATTGGCGAGCTTAGAATCGATAACTGGCTTTATATGAATGGCATTCCCCACGCCTATCAGCGCCTGTTACCCATCGCAGAGACTCTTATTAGCGGGTTTTATCTGCCTACTGGTAATGTTTATTTACAATATTGTGAGGAAGACAGATCCGCGCATCAAACGATGACAAATTCTGAAGTCAAAAACCTCTATGTAAAGAACCACTTAAATCTAATCGAGATTATGGAGGAAGATATAGAAGAACTGGATGATATATTACCGAAAAACCTAAGGGAATATGGTATTCAATCGTATTAGTACTATTTTCAAGTTGCAGAGTTCAGCTAGCAACGTAAAGATAAATAACAATCACTCATCATTTTAACTAGGCGGGCAGTATTCATGGCTAGAGATATATTTGCGAACCTTGATCTCAACTTATTACGTACGTTCATTATTCTCTACCAAGAAAAAAACATGCGTAAGGCGTCAGAACGCTTATTCGTGTCTCAACCTGCAGTAAGTAAAGCTTTACAGCGTTTACGCGATCACTTCTCAGATGATCTATTCGTAAAAACCCACCATGGTCTAAAGTCGACAGAATTCGCAAATACACTAGCAGTTAGAATATCGCCTCTGATTCAAGAATTGTCGATTGCCGTCAATCAAGCCAGTCAATTCAATCCAAATGAACTCACAGGAGTGATAAAAATTGCGTTAGCGCCGTTTTTATTGAGTTCGCTCGCAAGCAAGCTATTTCAAGCGATAAGAAGCGAAGCACCCAATGTTCAAGTTCACCTACTCAACTGGTCAAACAGTACAATGGAAGAGCTCGTCAAGGATGAGATAAATTTAGGGATCAACTATGAAATTGGGCATGCACCGAAAGCGTTGGCAAAGGAGCTCATAACAACGGATAGCTTTTCAGCTTACATTCGCGAAGACCATCCCTATGACAAAGACTCGGTGAATATCGATAAGCATTTTGACTTTGAAATGGCGACTATAATCGCAGCAGACTGGAATTCACACACCTCATTTGCAGAAAAAGTCATGAAAATGAGTGGCTTTATTCCCAAGATAAGTTTTCGTTCTGAGCTCCCTTCCGCAATTGTTGATGTCGTCTTGAATTCCGACATGTTATTTCCAGCCTCAAGCATGCTAGAGATTAACAAGGATGATAAGCTCCGGAAATTACCAATAATGCTCAATAACACAGCCTTAAAACCTGAGGTTTATTGTTACTACCACAACAGTAATACGGACAATTCATTGCACCACTGGCTGCTCCAAATCATTCAAACTATCGTCCCAAGTAATAACCAGTAGTTATTAGCCTATTTCATCCTGTTTATTAATAACCTTTCGTTAACGGCCAGTGTCTTACAAGTCATTGGTCGTGAAAGCAGCACCTCAATATACTTTCTCTCATTGGCAGGAAGCCATTTACTTCGCAGGAATGCTCCTTTCACTATGAGAGAATTCAAATGAAAAAAACCATTATTGCTACAGCAATTCTAAGTACAGCTTCTTTTCTTAGCCAAGCCCAACAAGTTGATGTTGCTCAAGCCGAGCTACACACTCGCACTCTTATCACAGCTCAAATGGAAGGCATTGACGCGAAAACACTTCAACGATTGAATGCACAAAGTCATACCACCGCAATCATTGAAGATACTGTATACCAGCAAGACAGTAATGGTGTTTGGGCCGCTGTAGGAACAACAACGACTGCTTTGGCCGCGGGTCTGCTTAGCGGTTCATCAAGCTCTAGTGCTAGCTCAAGTTCTGACGACTGGATCAACCTTCCTCAACTCGATCCTAGCCAACCAATTGAAACAGAAAACAACCCAACTAATCCAATCATTGGCTCACCTGAAGCTGATAACGGCCGCAGCGTAGACAAAGCGGCTGAGAACATGTGGATCGTGTCGACACACGGTGAAGTCGATGGTTACATCATCTACGAA
>NZ_MCWZ01000089.1:2910-5456 GCF_002877365.1 Vibrio sp. 10N.261.55.A7 | reverse complement strand
GTCCAAGCAACATGGAAACAATAAATGGTACAGGAATAGCCAACATGAGTAGTCCTAGATATATAAATGGTACTTAATGGAACTTTATCGATCATAACTGCATGAAAGTTAATTGAAAACCAAATATAAACCAATTCCTCTTTTGAAACGTCCTAATACCTGTTTCAGGACGCAATTGCCTCATTTTCTTATCAAACTGGCCTCTCAAACTATCAGACGGAGGTGCTATATGGGGTTCTACTTTATTACATGGCAACGGTGTTTCGACTTTTCTGGCTGTTCACCGCGAAGAGAGTTTTGGGGGTTTATGTTCGTTCATCTGATTGTCACCATCGGATGCGTTTCAATAGACATCGTATTTGGTACTTGGTTGGACATCATTTACAGCGGGCTAAGCGTGATTCCCACCTTAGCCGCGATGGTCCGTCGGCTGCACGATATCGGTAAATCAGGTCATTGGGGGTGGGTCTTTTTCATTCCTGTATTTGGCCCATTCATGTTGATCTATTTACTCTCACAACCATCAAACGCTCTAACGGATAAGGTAGTGATCGCATGAAGAATAGACGAACAATTTCCCTAGCATTGGCGGCGCTACTAACCATGCATAGCCAAGTTGCAATGGCTTACCCTTCAAAGGCAGTTGGTATTCTAACGGTAGAGACAATGACCCAAGGACAGCTCATCTGGCTTAAGGGTCGAGTAGGTGAAGGCGTATATACTTTTACTGAGATAGGCGGAAGACGGTGCTCTTTGAAAATACCGGTGGCGATAGGGAGTATTTCCGACTCCAGTATAGGCTTTAGCCAATCAAATGGATTAACCATTGCGGTAATAAGTGCGCGACTTAATAAAGCACTGATAGGAGGAAAAAGATTGAATCATCAAGATTGGCACTTCACCAGGCAACATGGTGAGAAGAACGCCGATGCACTCATCGTAAGCGGAATAAACGAAGATGAGGGCTTCGTTTTAAACTCAAAAAGAAAGTGGTTATCTTGGTTTACAGGAGAAAAGAGGGAAGTTAAATGCATTTAGTCCTGCTCCTTTAACGATTCTCTACTTCGAGGCACCCAATGACTTAACGGCCAAGGAGACAGCAGAGACTGAACATGACATACGTTCACAGTATTACGTCCATGAACAGCAAGCTGACTCAGTCATATAGGCGAATGAGCCTAAATGACTGAATCTCAGCAACTCAATCTTTAAGGTAGAATCGAAGCTGCGATCTAATTGAGCGCGATTTCCACATCACCACTCACGATGCTTGAGCAGGCCAGTACAAAACCATCTTCAATTTCTCGCTCGGTTAACGTCTCGACACTGCTTGATGACACACTCCCTTTTGTCACCTTACATTTGCACGAGCCACAAATCCCGCTTCGACAAGCGGCGATGACAGGGACACCACCTTTCTCTAGCGCATCAATAAGCGCCGTCTCTTTATCAACGTCCATTTCGACACCAAAGCTTGGGACCATGACTTTAACGGTTTCGTTTTCAGTCATTGGCTTGGCATGCTCAATAGCAGAATCAAGCGGTGTTGGTGAGTCGAAATCCGGTGTAAAGCTCTCTTGGAAGAATGCTGACATATCAAACTCCATCTGCTCTAGATAGTGCTCAACATCTTTCATGAAGCCGACTGGGCCACACAAATATACTGTTCTGGATTTGATATCAGGGCAGAGCGTTTGCAGCCACTCTTTGTTAAGGCGACCTTGCGGGAATTGCGTGTCGCTGTTGTCTTTCAGCAACAACTTGAGATTGAAGTTGTCATGGTTTTCACTCAGTTTAAGCAGCTCATAGTAATAAATTGTCTGCTCTTTATTTCTCGCCATATGAATGAAATCAATCTCAACATCGGCATTGGTGGAGAGCCAATGCTGTGCCATTGCCATCACGGGTGTTATTCCGCAACCTCCGCTAATAAGTGTCACTTTATTTGAAGCGGTGGGAGGACAATCAATGCTATTAAAACGGCCAGCAGGCTTGAGGACATCAACATCATCACCCTCATCTAAATGATCCACGATGTAGTTAGAGACTGCGCCCCCTTCAACACGCTTAATAGTTAGTTTTAGTGAACGACCACCCGGTATAGAACTGACTGAATACGCGCGATAATCTCGCTTACTTGGCATGGTTAAACCAAGTGTAATGAATTGGCCAGGCTTGAAGTCAAAAATCATTTCTGAATGCTTACAGCCCAGCTCTAAACTCACGGTGTCCGGCGTTTCTTGCCATTTCTTTAAGCAAGTCAGCTCAATAGAATCGTTTTGTGACCATGCGTACATACTTATTGCTCTCTCTAGACTCATCTTTAAAAGAAAAAAGCCTCAGCAATGCCGAGGCTTAACATTTAGCCTCTTAAGCTTCTGTACCAAGAATGGTCGCGAGATCTTGTTCAGGCGTCGATATAGAACGCATGTCGAACTGATCTTGCATTATCTTAATAAGGTTGTCCGTTAAAAACGCAGGCGCTGTTGGTCCGGTATAGATGCCTTTAACGCCCAATGCAAACAGAGTAAGTAGTATGACAATCG
>NZ_MCWZ01000089.1:0-2133 GCF_002877365.1 Vibrio sp. 10N.261.55.A7 | reverse complement strand
TTTCTGTTCAAACCAAGATAGAACTAGAGTTAACGGCAGTTCATGGATTCCGCAGTCAAACTCTTTTGAAAGTGCTAGCGCAAGCTGAATTGCAGAATACGCATCGTTACATTGACCAACATCGAGAAGACGCGGAATCCCGTTTATTTCGCCAAATTGGTTTTTGTTGAAGCGGAATTTACCACACGCCAACGTTAGAATGAGCGAGTCATCCGGCGCTTGACTAGTAAAGTCGGTGTAGTAGCTTCGCTCTGCTTTGTCGCCATCACAACCGCCCACTAGGAAGAAGTGCTTAATGTTGCCCTCTTTCACTTGCTCTATGACGGCAGGTGCAGCTGCCATAAGCGCATTGCGACCAAAGCCAACGGTGATGAGCTGCTCAATCTCATTTTGTGCAAAGCCCGGTTGTTCTAGAGCGCAGTTAATCACTTGAGAGAAATCATCCCCCTCTACGTGCGCCACTCCTGGCCAACCAACTATGCTGCGGGTAAACAGGCGATCTCGATATTGGCCCACATCTGGGTTTAGCAAACAGTTAGATGTCATGACAATGGCACCAGGGAAGTTGGCAAATTCTTTCTGTTGGTTCTGCCAAGCGCTACCGTAGTTACCAACAAGGTGCGGGTACTTCTTCAATTCAGGGTAGCCGTGAGCAGGTAACATTTCACCATTGGTGTAGACGTTGATGCCCTTCCCTTCTGTTTGCTGAAGAATCTTTTCTAAGTCATGCAGATCGTGGCCAGAAACCAGAATACAGTGACCTTTTACCGTTTTTACATTTACGCTTGTAGGCTCTGGGTGACCAAAGGTTTGAGTCTCACCCTTGTCGAGCATTTCCATGACTTTGTAGTTCATCAAACCGATTTTCATTGATGTGTCTAGAAGCAGTTGTAAGTCTGTTGGATCCGTTCCTAATAGCGCCATGATCTCATGGTATTCCGCCTGAATTTCTGTATCCGTTTGGCCAAGAACGAGCGCGTGCTCCATATAAGCAGCCGCGCCTTTTAGGCCGTACAAACATAATAATCGCAGGCCAATTACGTCTTCATGCAAAGATTCGTGTCCGCGGTTAACCGCAGCCATAGGTGCCAGCGCCAACAATGAGTCAACATCGGTAGGAAGATTGAATTTAGCTGCGTTTGAAAGCGCTGGAATAACAAAACCTGTAGCAATGGCAGCCGCCTGTACTTTTTGCTCTAGGCGCTTTTTGTACGCTTGTGATTGCTGAGCAAACTCTACGATACGCTCAGGATCAAAGTTCACATTGGTTAGTGTTGCAAAAAATGCCTTGGGTGCCCACTCATCGACTTCGGTATCGATAACACCACAAGAACGGCCTAAATTGGCCCAAAAAGAAACACCTTGCAGAGAGTGCACGAGCACGTCCTGCAGGTCTGAAACGTCTGAAGTTTTACCACACATACCTTGGCTATAAGAACACCCTTTTGACACAGGGGTTTGAATTGTTTGTTCACATTGAATACAGAACATTTGGGGCTCCAGTTGTTGTTTTAATGCTTACTTGCTATTAATTGTTAGCGAACGTAAACCGATTATTTTTATATATCGCTCGCGCTAATAGAGCATGAACTGTGCCAAACAATAAACTGCACTAAAACAAACAGTTATATTTAACCTTAATTTTTAAGTGGTCAAATACACACTAATAAAAAGAACCATTAAAACACTACCGAGTCATATGGACACGCCTGCATTGTTCATCTTTCATTCATCTAGAAGGCGTTATAGTGAAGGTGTTATCTAAGAGGTATTGAATATGAATAGATTGATTGTAAGTACGCTGGCTCTAATTACTGGATTTTTTACGTTGGTTTTTGCACTAGTCATGGCTATTCCATTGACTATCGTCGCTTTAATCACGGGAAAGCGTCTTCAGAAACAGATGCAAAACCAAATGAATGCGCATCAATTTAGTGCCGCTACGGCGCAGCCTCAGTATGCAAATGCGAATACCATCGATGGCGAATACGAAGAAGTAAACCGTAAAGCCTAGCTAGATATCAAAGTTCGATTCAACTGAGCTTCATTATCCACTTCGTTCTCCAGTTCCCCCTTAAAGCCTCACTTTATACTCATATTAAGTGGGGCTTTTTCTAGGTTCATCGCGACTTT
>NZ_MCWZ01000088.1 GCF_002877365.1 Vibrio sp. 10N.261.55.A7 | reverse complement strand
TTTGATCAACAACGCCAGAGTTTAATGTAAATTATAAATAGGATTCCACTTACAATCATCAATAAAATACCAAGAGCTGAAGCCATTCCCCAATTGATGACCTGGTTCGTATAATATGCAATAAAATAGCCAATCATTTGATCATCTGCACCACCAACCAATGAAGGAGTTATGTAATATCCTAAAGCCAGTATAAAGCAAAGTAGACCTCCAGCAGCGACACCTGGAAGTGTTTGAGGTATGTAAACTCGAACAAAAGCCACAACGGGGTGAGCGCCTAAACTTAATGCCGCTTTCATATAAACAGGAGAAATAGATTTCATTACACTGTAAAGTGAAAGAACCATAAAGGGTAATAATAGATGAACCATCGCAATGTAAACTGCTGGTCGATCATATAGCATATCTAGGGGCTGAGTAATAAGGCTAACATCCATTAGCATTGTATTAACAACACCATTTTTTTGTAGCAAAACCATCCAGGCGCTAGTTCTAACTAGCAGTGAAGTCCAAAAAGGTAATAGTAGAGCAATCATTAATATACCACTCCATTTTTTTTCGGAGTTGGCAATGAAATGAGCAATAGGGTAACCGATTATCAGACAAATGAAGGTCACTACAAATGATATCCAAAGCGTACGAACGAATATGCTTTTATAAATTGCTTTGTCTTCTGTAACTGAGACAATACTTCCTTCATCATTAACAGTGTAATCAAGAGCAGCTAACAAGTAATGTGATGTTAGAGATGGTGCCGCTCTTTTAATTGCATGCCAAGTCGCAAGCTCACCCCATCTAGTATCAATTGAGATAAGCTTTTGTTTTATATCTTTCTCGATAGATAGGTTAACTTTAGATAGCGTTCTGGCTGTGCGATTTATCATACTCCGCATGCCTGACATCTCATAATTTAAACGCTTAGATACAGCTACGAGATCTTTGTTCTTCTTCGCAGTTTGTATGTCTTTAGCTACTAAATAAAAAATGTTGTCCTCTGGTAATGACGAACCGCTCCATTGCTCAATAGCTTCTGCAGTATTCGGCCAAACTGATTGTACTTCCGGGTTGTCAATACTTCGTGCCAGTAGTAATAACACAGGAACCAAAAAAACAATCAGTGTAAATAAAAAAAGCGGCGATACAAGTGCCATTGATTTTATATTTTGAAGTCGCTGTGAGCGACGTAATTTCGACTTTAGTAAAATCTGTTCAGTGCTTTTTTCATAACTCTCAACAGCTGTATTAGAAGACATACCCTCCCCCCCCCAAAAAAAATCAACCTACAACAAAATAGCTAATAGTAGGCGTGTTTTTAAATGCTGCCTAATATTTATATTGTTAACTACTTAACAACAAAAGCATTAAATCGTTCATTTAGCTCGTCTTGGTAATCAACCCAAAACTCAGTATTCTCACGAAGACCTACAGAAATATTATTTGGAGAAGTTGGTAGTTTGTTAGCAATATCTGCAGGAGTAGCTTCAATCACTAATTTATTTGGAATACCGTAAGGCATGTATTGTTGATATATCAGCGCAGGTTCTTTAGAGCTGGAGAATCCAATAAAGTCAAATGCTTTGTCTTTATTTTCACTACCTTTTACAACAGCCCAAGAGTCGACGGTATAAACATGACCATTCCATACAATCTCAAAGTTTTTTCCTTCTTTGACTGCATTGGAAATACGTCCGTTATAAGCAGTTGTCATGACTACATCCCCGGAAGCTAACCACTCTGGTGGCTGCGCACCAGCTTCCCACCACTGGACATGAGACTTTAGCTCTTCAAGCTTCGCAAATGCTCGATTGACGCCTTCCTCTGTTTCTAGAACATCATAAACGTCTTTTGGACTTACACCATCAGCCATTAGAGCAAATTCAAGATTCGCTTTGGCTCCCTTTCTAAGCCCTCGTTTGCCTGGGAACTTATCTACGTCCCAAAAGTCCGCCCAGCTTTGAGGTCCAACTACCAAGTTGTCCTTATTATAAGAAATCACATATGACCAGATAATGTGACCCACACCACATTCGCTTATCGCTGAATCAAGGAAATTATCTTTTCCACCTACACGGTCCCAATCTACTGGTTCGATTATCCCTTCTTCACATGCTTGAATCAGGTCTGGATCTTCAAGCTGTACAACATCCCAAGAGACAGCGTTACTATCAACCATCGCTTTAATCTTTGCCAAGCCACCATTATAAGTATCATCAACGATCTGTAGGTTCTCTTGCTTACTAAATGGGTCAAACATAGAGACTCTTTGAGCATTCTGTGCTGCTCCTCCAAACCCAACAACGGTTAATGGTCGAGCATTTACATTTTGACTTAACAAGATCGAAACTGAGACAGAAGCTGCAATAGATAGGAATTTACTATTCATGTTTTTCTCCGATTAGATTGTTACGCGGTTAGAATTCGGGCGTTATTTTGTGCAAAGCCTATCTCCAGCTCTTGGCCTCGCTGTAATGTACTGTGCAATGAATCAGTCGGAATCTTGACTGTAAAGTTAGATCCATCACTTCTCTGTAGTGACAGTCTTAAATGGTCACCGTGGTAAATGGTTTCCACAGCGCGAGCAGATATTTTATTTAAGGGATAACTTTCTGCATCAGTTGAAAGGACTTCTGCCTGTTCTGGTCGAATAGAAAGCTTAACTGAAGAACCTATGCTCAGCTTTTTATCATGATCTACCGTTACAATGGATCCGCAATTAAGTTTTACTTGGCAGCTTTCATCACTAACATTGGAGACATGCCCATCAAGCATATTAGTCTCACCGATAAAGTTAGCTACAAACTGATTGCTAGGATTGTTGTATAAAACATCAGGCTGATCAGCCTGCTGAATAATTCCATCATTAAATACAGCAATTCTGTCTGACATGATTAAGGCTTCATCCTGATCATGTGTAACGAAGACCATAGTTACGCCGAGGTTTTCATGTATATGTTTGAGTTCAAGCTGCATGTTCTCTCGTAGATTTTTGTCTAATGCACCGAGAGGTTCATCCAAGAGAACTAGCTTGGGTTCAAACACAAGTGCCCTTGCCAATGCAACACGCTGCTGTTGGCCACCAGAAAGCTGAGATGGCTTTCTGCTTGCAAAATCTCCTAAGTGGACCATATCCAGAGCTTTTTTAACCTTACTGGCCATTTCGTGCTTAGGGGCTTTTCTTACCTGTAAGGGAAAAGCAACGTTCTCTTCAACACTCATATGTGGGAAAAGTGCATAGTTTTGAAAGACCATGCCTATATCCCTTTTGTGTGGAGGTATCTTATTGATCACAGTTCCATTGAGACAAATGTCACCGTACGTAGGGGGCTCGAAACCTGCAAGCATCATAAGAGATGTACTTTTCCCAGATCCTGATGGACCCAAAAGGGTTAGAAACTCACCTCTACGAATCTTAAAATTCAAGTCTTTTACAACATAATTTTCGCCATCATAGCTTTTCTGTATTCCGTCAAAGCTAACAATGTGCTCAGCATTTGGGTCCATTACAGCCTCTCTTATTTCTTATCTATGGAATCAATTTAAAATGATAATTCCGCTATCGATCAAAGTTCTTACCTAACGTTTATTATATTTTTGGGGGGGTCAGCTATGATCTATTCTGAATCAAGCCTTTAACGCAGAGGTAACGTTCTTCTTCCTTGAGCAAGTATGTACATTGCTTATGTAAAGCTCCAAAGTACTGATCAACAAAACCCTGACACCGCTAAGATTTAACATTTATACTACATTATCTTTTATGATGCATCATAATATTTCTATATTCTTACCTATTATTTTTTCGATTGCGAAAAAAAACAAATAAAACAGTATCTTGAGCATTTATTGTATATATCCACTTTAAGATCTGGCTGTTTTTTATACAAAATATAGAGAGATTTGGTTGACCATTAAAGACGCGTAGGCTTATGATGCATCATAATGCACGCAATCTATGGGAATGACATGACAGAACAAAAAACTTTGCTTCTAACTGGAGGTAGTCGCGGCATAGGTCACGCGACAGTTAAGCATTTCAATGCAGCAGGATGGAAAGTAATTACTGCTTCGCGTCAGGAATTGAGTAGTGAGTGCCCTTGGTTAGAAGGGGAGGATAATCACATTCACCTGGACTTATCAGATATTGATGCAGTCTATTCGGCCATTGAAGAAATCAAAGAAAGGCTTGGTAATGGTAAATTGCATGCATTGGTGAACAACGCGGGGATTTCACCTAAGACAGATGAAGGATCACGAATGGGGGTCCTAGATACTGATTATGAAACTTGGTTAAAGGTTTTTAACGTGAATGTTTTCTCTACAGCTATTCTGGCGAGAGGTCTTATCAATGAATTACGCGAAGCAAAGGGAAGCATCATTAGTGTGACTTCTATTGCTGGTTCAAAAGTCCATCCTTTCGCTGGTGTTGCTTATGCATCATCAAAAGCTGCACTTGCTACCTTAACCAGAGAGTTAGCATTTGAGATGGGGGCTTCAGGTGTTCGTGCTAACTGTATCGCTCCTGGGGAAATTGAAACATCAATTCTTTCTCTTGGTACAGAAGATATAGTTTCCGCGCAGGTACCGATGAAAAGACTAGGTAAGCCAGAAGAGGTAGCCTCTCTAATTTACTTCTTATGCAATAGTGGAGCTAGTTACATTAATGGTTCTGAGATTCATGTAAACGGCGGTCAGCACGTTTAAATAATATTTTTTAGTTATTAGCTAGAGTTGGTATTGGTATTGGTATTGGTATTGGTATTGGTATTGGTATTGGTATTGGGGGTTTTAAAATGATTAATCTGAAAGATCAATCTCTTCTCAAAGATAAAAATTATATCGACGGTTCTTGGGTCGATGGCAAAAAGAAAATTACGGTTGCTAACCCATCTACATCAGATGTTATTACTGAAATTGCATGTGCTACATCTGAGGAAGCTAATAGTGCTGTGGAAGCAGCACACGTGGCTTTTAAAAGTTGGAGCAAAACTACTGCAAAGGAAAGATCTATCGTAATCAAAAGATGGTTCAACTTGATTATGGATCACTCTGATGATCTCGGCACATTGATGACCGCGGAACAAGGAAAACCTCATAGCGAAGCAGTTGCTGAAGTTGAATATGGGGCTGCTTTTGTTGAGTACTATGCTGAAGAAGCAAAGCGTGTAATGGGCAGTACAATTCCAACTGTTGCTAATAATCGCCGCCTGCAAACTTATAAGCAGGCAATTGGGGTTGTTGCTTGTATTACGCCATGGAACTTTCCTAGCGCAATGATTACCAGGAAAGTAGCCCCTGCAATTGCAGCTGGATGTACCGTGGTTATTAAGCCTGCGACTGAGACACCTCTATCTGCACTAGCTCTCTGTGAACTAGCAGAGAGAGCAGGTATCCCTGCTGGCGTAATTAACGTTATTGCAAGTTCCAGCAGTAGAGAAATTGGAAAGGTATTAACTACTCACCCTAAAGTTTCTAAGTTTACTTTCACAGGCTCAACGTCAGTAGGTAAAAAACTGATGGAACAGTGCGCTTCGACTGTAAAGAAAGTAGGTCTAGAACTTGGAGGAAATGCTCCATTCATCGTATTTGATGATGCTGACTTAGAAGCTGCTGTTGCTGATTGTATATCTACAAAATTCCGTAATTGTGGCCAAACATGCGTGTGTACAAACCGTATTTATTTACAAAGGAATATCGCGATAAAATTTGAAGAAATGCTTCTAGAAGGTATCAAAAATATTCAAGTTGGCGATGGGCTTAAACCGAATACTACGATGGGGCCTCTTATTAACAAAACCGCTGTTAATGATATGGAATCATTCGTAAATGATGCAGTTGAAAAAGGAGCGACTATTTTAACTGGTGGTAAAAAACATCAGTTGGAAGGGAACTACTTTGAGCCTACATTAATTAAAAATATTTCTTCATCAATGCGAATTGCGAATGAAGAAATTTTTGGGCCTATTGCTGCTGTACAGGTTTTTGATACAGAGGATGAGGTTATTAGCAAGGCAAATGATACTGAGTATGGCTTGGCAGCATACTTCTTTACTCGTGACATTGGTCGAGTGATTCGTCTATCTGAGGAGTTGGAGTATGGAATTGTTTGTTCTAACTCGGGAGTCTTTTCAACTGAGGTAGCACCTTTCGGAGGTTGGAAAGAATCTGGAATCGGGGCCGAAGGTGGTCAGGATGGTATCGCTGAATTTTATGAAACCAAGTTCCACTCTATGGGTGGAATTTAAGAAAGTTTCTAAATTAGCAAATTATAATTCCCAAAATTGTTGGAGAAAGAAATGATAGATATGAAAGCATTTTGGATGCCTTTTACTCCTAACGCAGCCTTTAAGTCCGCCCCTAGAATGGTTGAGTCCGCTAACGGCGTATTTTTAAAATCTTCAGATGGCCGCCAAGTAATCGACGCAACTGCAGGTCTTTGGTGTTCAAATGCAGGTCACTGTAGAACTGAAATAGCTGAAGCTGTTAATAAGCAATTACAAACACTGGATTTTAGTTCTATCTTCAACTTCAGTCACGAGCTGAGCTTTGAATACGCTAATCGCTTGATTAAGTATACGCCAGAAGGCCTAAATCATGTCTTCTTTGCTAATTCAGGATCTGAAGCGGTTGAAACCTCGCTCAAGATTGCTATGCAGTATTGGGATGCTAAAGGTAAGGGAACAAAAAAACGGTTTATTGGCCGAGATAAAGGATATCACGGCGTAAACTTTGGTGGTATTTCTGTTGGTGGTATCACGCCTAACTATAAAACCTTTGGTCAGTGGCTAATGGTAGACCACCTTCGTCATACATTGGACATTGAGCGTAACGCATTTTCAAAAGGGCTTCCTGAAAATGGTGTGGAATGGACCGAAGAACTAAATGATGTGATCGGTTTTCATGATGCTGAAACCATTGCTGCAGTAATCATTGAACCGATTGCGGGTGCTGGTGGTGTTATTCTACCACCCAAAGGCTACTTGAAACGAGTTAGGGAGATTTGTGATGAACACGGTATCCTACTGATTTTTGACGAAGTTATCTGTGGCTGGGGAAGAATAGGTAATTCCTTTGCATCAGTCGAGTTCGATGTGATTCCAGATATGATTACTTCGGCAAAAGGCTTAACAAATGCGACAGTTCCAATGTCCGCAGTTTTTGTACATGAGAAGATTTATTCTACGTGCATGGAAAAGGCTAAATCTCCAGTAGAGTTTTTCCATGGATACACCTATAGCGCCCATCCAGTAGCTTGTGCTGCAGGTATGGCAACATTAGATATCTATGAAAAAGAACAGCTACTAACACGAGCAAAAACATCGGGCGATATTGGTCACTATTGGCAGGAAGCTTTGCATTCTTTGGCTGACTTACCTCAGGTCATTGATATTCGAAATTATGGCTTACTCGGAGCTGTAGAGTTGAAGCCTAAAGACGGTGCAGTTGGTTCTTTAGGAGCTAAAGCTCTGGATGAATGTTGGAAGAAAGGTGTAATGGTTCGTGGAATTGGTGACGCTATTTGTATGTCCCCTCCACTTATCATTGAGAAAGAGCAGATTGATACTATTGTATCGGTTCTTCGCGATACTATTCCAGTAATTTCAGAATAACCCTTTTGAGGAGTTAAGGGTATATATCCTTAACTCTCTTTTTGGAGCAAGTAGAATGTACGATTTTATTGTTATTGGTGGCGGTATAGTAGGGTTGTCTACTGCTTTGCAGTTATTAAAGGATAACCCTGGTAAGAAAGTTGTAGTCATTGAAAAAGAGTCCAAGTTGGCAAGTCATCAAACAGGACATAACAGTGGAGTAATTCACGCAGGTATCTATTATGAACCTGGAAGCCTCAAAGCTAAGTTCTGTCGACAAGGTTTAGAGGATACTATTTCTTTTTGTAAAGAAAACAATATTCCATACGAACAGTGCGGTAAGCTACTAGTAGCGACAAACAGCATTGAACTTGAAAGGATGGACGCACTCTTTGTTAGAGCATTAACAAACGGGTTAGAAGTAGAAAAGCTAGATAAGGCTCAGCTCGAAGAGGCGGAGTCAAATATATCTGGTTTAGGGGCTATCTACCTTCGATCAACCAGCATAGTTGATTATGTTAAGCTCTGTTATGTGGTTGCAGATAAAATTAAGAAGCTCGATGGTCTCATATTACTTAACACTAAAGTAAAGTCGATATATGAAGACGAAAATAAAGTTGAAGTTCAGGTATCAGATACAGATGGTAGAAAGTTAATCGAAGGAAATTTTCTTGTAAGTTGTGCAGGCTTAATGGCTGACAGAATTGTTCGAATGATTGGTATAAAACCTGATTTTCAAATAATTCCTTATCGAGGTGAGTATTATCAGCTACCTCCAACTCATAATGATGTCGTAAAGCACCTTATATATCCTATACCTGATCCAGACCTGCCATTCTTAGGTGTTCATCTGACTAAGATGATTGATGGAACTGTTACTGTTGGTCCAAATGCAGTACAAGGGTGGAAAAGAGAAGGGTACGGAAAAATAAACATTTCACTTGTTGATTCTTTTGAAATGTTAACCTTTTCAGGCTTCTGGAAGGTAACCTTTAATAATCTAAGGACAGGGTTGTCAGAGTTCAAAGATTCATTACATAAGAATGGCTATTTACAACGTGTAAAGAAGTACCTGCCATCTATTAAGGCATCGGATTTGCGTCCTTACCCTGCTGGAGTAAGAGCTCAAGCGGTTATGAACGATGGACGCCTAGTACATGATTTCTTATTCAAGGAAACAACTAGAAGTTTACATGTTTGCAATGCGCCTTCACCTGCGGCAACTTCCGCCTTCCCAATAGGGTCCTATATTTCTAATAAAGCAACTCAGAAAAGTAAAACTCTCAAGTAAGTTGTATGCTAAATGTATTATGATAGGTGGCGTTTGGATCAGTATAATGCAGCGTTTTAGTTGAAAATCACCCTCTACAACATGACCTCGTAAATAGTTCTGTGTATGGAATAGCAACCACATCACTAGACTACACATCGGTTACCCAAGATTGATTTGGAACTTGTGGGTTAAAGTCCCTTTCCAGTTTATATTGGATAACAATATCCTCAGTTTCGAACTGGCTCTTGGCTTTCGGTATCCTCTTTGGGATTACAGCCCTTCTCGTTTCATCAAGTGATAAGCTTGAATGATACCGCATATTTCCCCTTCATCTCACAAGTCATAATGTATCTTTCAATACCCAAACATGCAGCCAGATTCGAGCCAAAATTGTTTAATCAGTCCGAGAAGATATTTACGCCGCCTTTCTTGCCTGCACTCGGGATTCATTAGCCATGCACAAAATCACGTGGATGGACATCAAGCACTCGACACATTCTCCGCAAAGTCCAAACCTCTAAATAAGAAGCATAATCGATGATCATAAAAGTGGAATGCATGTCTGATTTTTTTGCGTAGAGCTAATCGGCACTTAAGCGCGCGTTATGTAGCTCAACAGCTCTACAATTTGACTTGGCGATTCAGCCCAAGCCATAGCAGCAGCATCGACCTCTTTCAGCGGATGAATTAACGAGTCATCATGAAGCGTAATGTAGGGCTTATCCAAAGCGGACAGCACACCTGCATCAAAAGCCGCGTTCCACTGTTTGTATTTATCACCAAACCGAACCACACCTATATCGCACTGTTTAATTAGGGTTTTCACTTTTATTGCGTTCACTTTGGATGACTGGTGGTCACGCCAAAACTGTTGTTCATTCTGTCGCAGAAGATCACCTGCCGCATCGCTCGATTCGTGATCCGTATTCGCGGAGACAAACTCGATATTTAGATCCCGTTCTTGGCAACCATTGATGATCTGCTCTCGCCAGTCAGTGTGGATTTCTCCACTCAAATATACGTTCCATAATTTAGTCATCGCCTTGCTTCCTTTTGTTTAATTGTTATTTTTTGGCCTTGCCACAACATCCGTTCGAATGACCGATTGTTCAATCACCATATCACCAAGCTGTTCTCTACTGTGTAAATAATGAGGTGTTTGCTTATGCAGCAATAGAGCTTCTGGGTTGGCGTATATCTCATAAAGGTAGAACACGCCCGATCTTTCCTTGTCTTGAATGATATCAAATTGATAGCAGCCTTCTTCATCCGTCACTGACTTTAACGCGTTCTCCGTCATGATATTTTTGTATCGTAACTCATCTTCAACGGCGACTCTGTTCATCACGATGATGCAGTACATGTCCACTCTCTTTGTTGATTTCTAGATTCCTTAACTCAAACATTGTTGCAAATTTTACCACTAATTGTATACAATTATTTCAATTCGATTCTTAGGATGAAAAATAATGACCAGACCAGAACCCTTTCTAGGGATGAAACACTTAGCACTTGTCGTCAGCAAATTCGAAGAGTGTGAGTACTTCTACACAGAAATCATAGGCATGAAGGTACTGAGGCGAGCGAACAACAACTTGGTCTACCTAACGCTAGGTCAAGACAACCTCTCTCTAGGAAGAGCTCACGCCAGTCGAGTACACTCAGAGACGAGTGTTGACCATTTCGGGTTTATGGTTAGGAGTAAAGAAGAATTAAATCAATGGTTTGAATTCATGAAAGAACAAGGGGTAACGTTACTAGATACACCACATGACCATAGTGATGGCGCGAGAAGCTTTCACTGCCTCGATCCCGAGGGACATGTTGTTCAGCCCCTATATCATCCTAGTACGCTGTAAGGTAAATAGTCTGATCGGCTAGCTCATACCGTCATCTACGCCTACACTTTTAATGTCATGGAGGATGTGACTCAAGTCTGATTCCTTTACTTTGCCGTATAAATTGTTACTAGAGGTTTAAAGATGGCGATAAATAAATACTTCGTTTTTGTTCCACAAGATGTGACTAATGAAGCACACATGGAACTCAGTAAAACGCAAGAAGCTGAAACTCTACGTCAAAGGCTATTAAAAGAAGCACAAGAACAAGGCGGATTCTAAATATTTGTCCTTTCAACTAAGGTGCACGGCAAGGCTTACAATAAAAAGCACGCTATTTCGTAAAGAGATAAGCGTGCTTTTTTGATCTGTTTGACCTGTCCTAAATAAGGTTTGAAACCGTTTAGCGTGAAAGCATCATGTTCTTTCGAGTAGATAGCCCCGCTTTACACTATTGCTCTTGCACGACCGCTTTTATACGTCTGTCTGCATTTCGAAGACGTAGCTCTGCTGAGAAATGCCTTTCTCCACTATTGTCTACGCAATTGATGAGGTTCATCAAACGCTCTACAGCTGTTCTCGCCATTTGGCTAATCGGGAAATGCACGGCAGACACTTTAGGGTACGTTGCCTCGCAAAGATCGACACTATCGAAGCTCATTACCGATACTTGCCCTGGCACCTGGATTCCATTTTCATGCAGATATTGAAGCGCGCCAACGGTCATTTCTTCACTACAGGAAAAGAGAGCCGTTAAGTTGGGGTTATTCTTAAACAAAGCTTCAGCCGCAATGTAACCACTGTGTCGGCCATAGTTGCCTTCTTCGACGTAAGAGTCTAAAACGGTTAAACCGGCTTTCTCCATTGAATCGAGATAGCCTTGTTTTCGTTGCAAGCTGTTATAACGAGAATATGGCCCAGAGATACAACCTATTGCTTGGTGTCCAAGATCTATCAATCGATTCACAGCCATTGAGCTAGCAGCGTGATGATCAAAAGTCACACATCTATCTTCTAGCCCTTCGACTTCTCTATCCAAAAGCACAAACGGCGTCGGCTGCTTCGCTAACTCTCGTAACTCATCATCACTTAAGTATCGGCTGTGTAATACATACCCATCGCAGCGTAAGTCATGAAAGCGCTGAATCGCCTCTCGCTCACCTTCAGCGGTATTGTGGCCTTGAGCCGTAATGAGAAACTTACTGTGTGAGTCGAGTTCACCTTGTACTTTCTCCATCATTTCGCCGAAGAATCCACCCGTGTAGTAGGTGACTAGCAACCCGACCATATTAGAAGAAGAGGTTGCCAAAGAGCGGGCAATTGCACTTGGGCGATAGTTAAGTTGAGCCATCGCCTGCTCTACTTTCAACCGAGTTTCTTCTCGAAATTTGCCTTCGCCATTAATGATTCGAGATACCGTAGAGCGATTCACGCCAGCTAATTCAGCGACATCTTTAATTCTTGCCATAGTTGGACTTAATTCTCTCTTAAATTGTTGATAGTAAAAAAGGCTGCCAGTACGCTAAGGTGAGTCTAGGGGGCGAAACTGGCAGCCATAATCATACACCTTCCTTTGAAATCATAGAATCGAACTCAGAGTAATCCGTGACCTCAATACCATGCAGGTGCAACCTTTGTTTAAGCCTTGGATCCGTCAATACATTGAGCTCTTGCGCTCTTTGATGACGATAACTGGACAAAGATTCAAGATGCGCATCAACGTAAGCAGGGTGACACATTACCTCCACCAAATCGTACTCCTCTTTCAAGCTCACTAGATGAGTGACTAACTGATCGAGCGTCGCCTTTTCATCATAAAACTTATCAGTAAATAGGTATCGATACCCAAACTGTTCCAAACTTGGTATGCCTACTCTTCGAAGAGGGACTTGATATTCATTGGCAACCCGCTCAACAACAGGGAGTATTTGAGGGTGCGTGTGCGCATGGTGGTGACTGTCAATGTGACTGAGTTCGATCCCCAAGCTCAAAAAACGTTCTACTTGAGCGACCACTTCGTCATAAACAGCGGCAGAATCAAAATCCCTTTTACTCCAAAACTCATTTTGTTTCGGAAACTGAGGGGTTGCCACTTCTTCTTCACCATGAGCAGCCTCTGTGCCGCTCAAACGCTTGCTCGCACGCAAACAGACATGCTTAGTCAACGGCTCTCCAGCGGTGAATCGCAAATGTAGGCCAACCTTCAAGTCTGGATAGTCACTTAAAAGAGAGACGGCATGGCTTTCTTCTTCGGCACCTACCATTAGGGTTGCTGAATTCACCACCCCATTTTTGTGTGATTGAACCGTTCCGTTATTCACGCCACGAGTCAAACCAAAATCATCCGCATTGAATATGACTTTCATATCACCTCTAGATTTTTAATACCCAGTATCAATCTACTTATTATTTCACTGGACTGGGTGAGAATTGGGGTAAATAGTCTGAGTTTTCTCGCAAAATATCATTTAAGATCGCTTTGGCTCGTGTGATATCAGGCACTAATGGGTTAGTGGCTAGCGCCATTAGCGCTTGCTCTTTGTCACCATGAACCGCTGCTTCTATCGCCATTTGCTCATACGCTTTCACCTGATGCAACAAGCCACTTATCTTCGGTGATAAATCGCCTACAGATAAAGGTTTTGCGCCCCAACTGCCCACGACGGCGCTGCATTCAATCACGGCGTCATTGGGTAAGGTGTTGATCGCCCCATTATTCTGAACGTTAACAACATGAATGCTGTTCTTGTTGTTGTAAATCGCATCAACAAGATTAAGGGACGCATCTGAATAATAAGCCCCGCCACGCTCTTCTAACTGCTTAGGTTTCTCCGCTAGATTTTCGTCTTTGTACAGTTCAAATAGCGCTTTTTCCGTTTCCATGACTTGTTCAGCCCGTGTGCCCTGCTCTTCCGCTGACTGCTTCTCTTCCGCCAGCATCGCATCGGTTTGATAGAAGTAACGGTGGTAAGGGCAAGGAATCGCACCTAATGCTTCTAAGAACGCTGGATCCCAAGGTTCTTCAAAGATATTCGTCATACTGAAGTTAGCACCATCGCCGACTTTCTGTAACACAATATCGGTGATGTCTTCGCCTTTGAGCCACGCTTTATGTACCCATACAAGGTGGTTCAAACCAGAAAATTCGAGCTGCAACTCTTTAGGCTCGCAGTCCATCATTTCAGCAATCATCATCTCCATTGAGACAGGAACGTTACATAAGCCGATGCTTTTTACTTTGCTGTATTTAGCAATCGCTTCGGTCACCAAACCCGCTGGATTCGTGAAATTCAACATCCAAGCATTTGGTGCAAGCTCTTCAATGTCGCGGCAAATATCCAAAATAACAGGAATAGTTCGAAGCGCCTTGGCAAAACCGCCTGGCCCTGTTGTTTCTTGGCCGATCACGTCATATTTGAGCGGAATACGCTCGTCACAAGCTCTGGCATAGAGCCCACCAACCCGGAATTGGGTCATGATAAAATCGGCGCCCTTGATCGCTTCTCTGCGATCAAAACCTGATTTAATTTCTATGCTCGCCCCTACTTTTGCGACCATGCGCTTTGATAGGGCTTCAATGATGTCGAGCTTCTCTTTTCCCGCTTCAACATCGACAAAATGTATCTCTTTGACTGGTAGATACTCTAGTCGCTTTAAAACGCCTTCGACCAACTCTGGGGTATAACTGCTCCCGCCACCGATGATGGCAAGTTTTAATGCATCTTTACTCATGACGATTCCCTACTTAGCTATGTGTTTGTGTAGTGCGACCATTTCTGTTGCCATTTCTTGCGCTAGGATTGTCGTCATTAGATGATCTTGCGCGTGAACCATCACCAATGTCATTGCGACTTTTCCTTCTCCTTGGTCCTGTTCAATAAGTTGAGTTTGAGTCAAGTGAGCCTTGTTAAGACACTCTTTAGCACTCGCCAACGCATTTTCGGCGCCATCGAAATCTTGTTCACGAGACAATCGCAATGCTTCATAACAAAGGCTTCTTGCCTCTCCTGCGTTACAGATAATTTCCATTACTACTAATTCTTGATCCACAACTTTCTCCTAAATTCTCAATACGATGGTTGCTGAATCGACCGTCTTACTTCTGTATCAACTAAGCTCTCTGATACGACCGCGCCGATGCAGCGACCATTGGTGACTACTTCAAGTGATTCCGTTTAGTTACGCCGTAACACCTTGACCCACGACTTCCTCTGTCTTAATGCTTTCAGCCGCTGTTTCTTCCTCTTGCTCAAGGATCTGTTTCTCAAACATCTTGAAAAATGGCAGATAAATAAAGAGGTCAAGAATTAGTAGGCCGCCCACTAAGAACACCGGTGATAATGTCCAACCTGATCCCCAAGACGCGCCGATGATGGCGGGCGTTGTCCAAGGTGTCGTTGCGACCCCCATGCCCACAAAACCAAGGTGCACGGCAAAATAGGCAATGGTTGCGTTGATGATTGGCGCAAATACAAACGGTAGGAACAAGATAGGATTCATCACTATTGGGCTACCAAAAATAACAGGCTCGTTAATCTGGAATAACCCCGGAACCGCACTCATTCGACCAATACTTTTTAAGTGAGCAGAGCGGCTAAACGACATCAGTAATACCAACGCCAATGTCGCACCAGACCCACCAATGAAGATGTAAAAATCCCAGAATGGTTGAGTAAAGATGTTCTGTACTGGTTGGTCGTTGACAAATGCGTCTATGTTCGCGCTGATATTTGTAAGGAAAATTGGTGACAGTAGGCCCACAACAATTGCTGCGCCATGAATCCCTGCAAACCAAAGCAGCTGACACACCAATAGCGCACCAATAATGGCAGGTAAGGTGTTCGATGCACTGATAAGCGGTTTGAACATCGCCATAACAGCATCAGGAATCAACATATCAAATTGTATTTGTACAAAGAGACTCAACGGGTATAGCGTGACAAAAATTGCCAATACCGGTAAGAGAACTTCAAACGAGCGCGCAATTGCTGGTGGAACCTGTTCTGGCATACGAATGGTTATGTTGTGCTTCTTCATAAATCGATACAGCTCGACTGAAAAGAATGCACACATCACTGCGGTAAAGATCCCCGTCCCGCCCATGTGTGACATCGCCAAAGCACCATCTTTTGCTGGCGCTGCGACGAGCAAGAAACTCATCAGAGACAGCACTGCACTGGTGATTCCATCCATTTTATAGGCTTTCGCTAAACTGTAAGCGACACCTAATGAGACGAATATCGTCATAATGCCCATCGACATATTGAACGGCATCATGATGAGATCAAAATTCTGCGTTGCAAAATCTAGCCAAACTCGGCCGAATGCATTTTGTGTATCTTCAGCAAACGGGGGAAAAGCAAAAATTAGAATAAAACTGCCCACAATAATAAATGGCATTGCTACAATAAATCCATCACGCATTGCTCGAACATGAGGTTGATTACCAACCTTAGCGGCTAATGGCGCGATATGTTTTTCAACAAACCCTATTATCGCATCATAAAGCTTCATAGCTTACTTCCTTATATTTATTTAAAACGAACGAGTCCGCACTATATTTATATATAGTGTTAAATATTTAATTATTAGTTTTACAAAGGGTTTAGTTGATTAAGCTCAGCGCTTGATCAAGTACAACATCACCTTTCATCATTCCGTAATCTTGAGGTGATATTGCAGCAATGTTTTTTCCATGCTCTGCCGCGGTTTTCCCCAACTCTTCCAGTTGAAATCTCACTTGTGGTCCGAGTAGGCACACATCAAAATCAGCAATCACTTCATTGAAGGAACTAACAGACTGCGCCTCTATATGGCACTCTATGCCTCTGCTCGCAGCGGATTGCTCCATTTTCTTGACTAGCATGCTCGTTGACATACCCGCACTACAACATAATAAGATCTTCTTCATATTCCTCTCCCTATTGATCATTTATCAGCTTGAACAAACTGTATCAAAATTAATCGTCGCACAAAAGCGCAACCGGTTGCGTTAAGCGTGAACAACATCCCAAATTTCGATCTAAATAGTGAATCGAGCCTATAATCAATAGAATTCACTTCGGTATTCTATATCTAGTTAAATTGGCTTAGTTGAAGAATTAGAACATCAC
>NZ_MCWZ01000087.1 GCF_002877365.1 Vibrio sp. 10N.261.55.A7 | reverse complement strand
CTCAAATCTATGGATGGCGTAAGGCCGTCAAAAAAGACGCGAAAATCAGCGATAGAGAAAAAGAACTCGCCACTGAAAATGCCAAACTCAAACGATTATTGGCTGAGCAAGCTGAAGAGTTAGATATCGTAAAAAAGGCCGCCACCTACTTCGCGAAAAATCTAAAGTAGATTGCTATGAGTTTATGCTCGAACACCTGATGCAATATAGGATTGTCCGTATGGCTAAGGTGTTTGGGGTTTCTCGAAGTGGGTTTTATTATTGGATTGATAATCGCCATAAAGTCACTCAACGTAACGAACACCGAAAGCAGCTTGATAGCAAAGTTCGAGTAGTCTTTGATGATAAAAAGGAACGCGATGGTGCAAGGCGTATTCAAAAAGAACTTGAAGAAAATGGTATTAAACATGATGTAAAAACCATAGCCGCGAGCATGAAGCGCCAAAACTTAGTCGCGAAGGCCGCCCGTAAGTTCCAATGTACAACAGACAGTAAGCATAGGCTTCCTGTTGCCCCGAACTTGCTTGCGCAAGACTTTAATGCGACAGCACCGAACCAAAAATGGGCTGGAGATATTACCTATCTAACGACAAGCGAAGGTTGGATGTATTTAGCCGTTGTTATCGACTTGTACTCACGGCAAGTGGTGGGTTGGTCAATGAGCACCAGAATGACCGCGACTCTGGTCTGTGATGCGCTATCAATGGCATTGTTCCGTAGAGGCATGCCCGAAGGGGTGATTATCCATAGCGATAGAGGCAGCCAATATTGCTCAAAAGACTACCGAGACTTAATCGCAGCTCATAATCTAAAGCAAAGTATGAGTAGGAAGGGAAATTGCTGGGATAACGCCTGTGTTGAAAGCTTTGTCCATTCACTGAAAGTAGAAGCCGTCCAATACGAGCCGATAATGACGCGAGAAGAGATACGCCAGGCACTTTTTGAATACATCGAAGTTGATTACAATCGAACAAGAAGGCACAGTGCTCTTGGGTATCTAAGCCCAGTTAACTTTGAAAAACAATATGTCGCTTAATGCGGTGTCCAGTCTGACTGGAGCAGATCAGTTTTATATATTATGGTTCCGATTTGTTTTCTGATTATCAAGAATTGTTCAGTGAATGTGATCTCAATAGGGACGTTTCATTCTTGCGAATCCCCTCATTGTTTTTATAATTAATTATGAGGGGACGGGCAAAACTCATGCCAAGGTATCGATGAATTAAGAAGGTTTGTTGAATAATCGATACATACTTATAACGAAATTAGGCTGCATCTTAGCCTAGGCATGAACACGTCAAATAAGGTACATAAAAAAAGCCAGCAACTTACGTTACTGGCTTACTCAAAATCGTCAACGTATTTTAGGAGGAGACATGCATATGCTATGCCATATGAATAACTAAGTAGAACAGAGAAATGAAGGTTGTAAATATTACTGTTTGGCTTTTGGATTTAACCAACTTAGTGACTGAGCAGCATACACTGAAAAGTGTTTATAGCCTTCTTTATTTGGGTGAATAACGTCAGCAAACATATTTTTCTTTAGGTGCCGATAATTTCCAGTACCATCTGAAGACCAGTCCAAATAGTCAACTATAGTAATGTGTGAGTAAGAACTACTTAAATCTGATATTAACCAATCATTAACCTTTTCGGCAACCTCTATCATATCGATACTATAGTCGGAGTATGCTCCGATATTGTTAATGATTAGTTTTATATCATTCGTTTCTGTCGAAGCAGCAAAAAACAACATGTTTTCTTTAATTGTATTTAATTTAGCACCTTCAGCTATGTCATTTATACCAGCATGCAAGTAAACAGCATATGGCAATACCCCATCAAAATTCATAGTCATGTTACCTCTCCCATCTCCTGGGTCAAAAACCTTGTGTAGAACATCTCGCGGCCAACGATTTCGAATATCCGTCGTCGTTTGCCCACCAATACCATGGTTCAAGATGGGAAGACCAAAGTGGCTTGATAGTTCATAACTCATTTGGCCAGGTTGAGATTTATAGTCAGCATCAAAAATCATAAGACCAGGGTGGAAAGCGCTTGATAGGGCTTGGGAATCTTGATCTGCATCAAAATTCAAAGGGGCAGGATGTAAACGACCATGCAATGCTGGATGTCCCTCTGCTATACTATCTCCAATAAGTACAATGTAATGCTGTTGTGAGCCACCACTAAATTTAATATAGGTAGATAGTAATATTAAAGGTAATATCAAGTAAAAGAACCAATTTGTATTCATTAATTATTTCCGTTGTGTATTCTTGTCTTAGAAAGACGCTAGATAAATTGTCTGTAACTCATATTAGGGCTGCCATTGTTAAAACCAAAATAAGCTAACAATATTGTTTTTGTTTTCTTACGGTTTAGGAAAATAACAAAAAAATGTAACACAATCTAATATTTTTATGTGAAAATAGAGAGTGTGATTATTGTTTAAAGAAAGTACTTCAACTTAATTTCTGCTCTTAGAGTACTACCACACAACTTTAGCATTCAGACTTTATTTTTTACTACTTTAATGGGGCTAGCTTTCTACTGTCCAGTGCGAATAAATCTAGAACTAAGACATTCATTTTCATATGCTAGACCCCCTCCACAATCATTTGTATAGCTATATACTTTTACGAATGACAGGTATTAAATTTTGAGCAGTAAATCATTGTTTTAGTTGTCCAGCAGATAAAATTTTGGTTAATATTTCCATATTTAACTGGGCTTAGCAACTCAAATGTACTGAATAGCCACAACATAATTAGACGCTAGTTAGCCTTCTTTCATATTGCTTTTCATACTCTACAGGTGACAGTTGATTATTGGAACCATGCCTTCGATTTACGCTGTTGAACATTTCGATGTACTCGAAGATATCGGTTCGAGCATCTTCTCTCGTAGAGTAAGTTTTTCGTTTAACCCTCTCCCTCTTCAATAGTTGGAAAAACTTTCTGCGACAGCATTGCCATGGCAGTTCCCTCGACGGCTCATGCGTCCTTCCAATCCGTGTTGCTTCATTAAGGAACTCCAGTCGTGGCTTGTATATTAGCTACCTTGGTCTGAATGCACGAGTACATTGTCTATCGGTGAACGTCGCCAGATCGCCATTAGTAGTGCATCTAATGCAAGCTCTTTGGTCATTCTGCTTTTCATAGACCAACCAATTACCCTACGTGATAATAAGCCTACGACCACAGCCAGGTAGAGCCAACCCTCATGAGTTTTAATGTAAGTAATATCGGTTACACAAGATTGATTTGGAGCTTGTGGATTGAAGTTTCTATCCAGTTTGTTTGGGGTTACAATGTCCTCAGTTCCCTATTTAGCTCTTGGTTTTCGGGATCCTCTTTGGGACTGCAGTCCTTCTCGTTTAGTCAAGCGATGAACTTGATTGATACCACAAATTTCGCTCTCATCTCGCAAGACACAATGTATCTTTCGATACCCATAAACATAGCCAGATTCGAGCCAAAATTGCTTAATTAGTCCGAGAAGATACTTACGTCGCCTTTCTTGTTTACCTTCTGGATGCTTCAACCATGCGTAAAAACCTCTTGGATGAACGTCAAGCATGCTGCACATTCGTAGTGCAACCCAGATAGGCGTATTGGCTTTGATAAAGGCATACTTCAGTCATCCGTTGCAGTTCTTTTTTGAGTCGACGGATCTCTGCATTTTCATCGGACTTGGTTTGGTGAAGATAGGAGTCTGGACCATACCGTTTGATCTAGGTATAGAGACTATGAGAAGTTGTCTCTAAACGAGCGGCAACATCAGCCACACTGTGACCTTTTTCAGTCACTAGCCTAACGGCTTCAATTTTAAATTCTTCAGGATATCTTTTACTGTTCATAAGCACCTCTTGGTTAGTTATTTTGTCTAACTAAAAGGCGTCTATCATGTCTGTGGCTATTCATTATCTTGTCAAAGTGTCTATCAGAGAGAGACGCGAGAAAACACGTCAGGCTGAACTTGCACCAGTGAAGGGTATGGCTTGAGTTGAGACGCTTCATGCCTCGGTTAGGTGCTTGTAAGAGACATTACTTATGTTCAGTCGAACGAGGGCGTTCACTACTTACCTTTAGTTATGGATGCCTTTAGTTATGGATGCCTTAAGTCGCAGAATTTTGGGGTATGAACTTTGTAATGACATGAAAGCGAGCGACGTTGTGAAGGCGTTAGATATGACTGTAAAAACTGGATGTTATGGTCATGCGACGATCCATCACTCAGATAGAGGGCTACAATATTGCTCTAACCCTTATCAAGAGAAACTTAAAAAACATGGCATAACCCCATCTATGACAGATGGCTATGATTGTTACCAAAACGCATTAGCAGCGCGAGTGAACGGTATCCTCAAACAAGAGTTTTACTTACTCATGCCAAGGTATCGATGAATTAAGAAAGCTTGTGGAATAATCGATACATACTTATAACGAAATTAGGCCGCATCTTGGCCTAGGCATGAACACGCCAAATTAGGTACATAAAAAAGTCAGCAACTTACGTTACTGGCTTACTAAAAATTGTCAACGTATTTTAGGGCGAGACATTCCAATAATATTTATTGCCACTCATGTCCGATTTTATTCTGTAAGTTGCAATCAACTCTCGACATTCTTTAGAGCAATCTTAGCTGACACAATCACTGTGATTAATCATCCATTAGAAAACTACTTATAAAATAGGAAGCAATAGCTAGTTGCGATTTAAGCTTCCAGAATGACCCGAGTGTCCTTGCTTAAAGATTCAAGCTCGTTTGCAACATCCTCGATTTGCATTTCACTCGGCAATCGTACTGCCATATTTGCAGTAAATAGACTTGAACTCACGCCACCACCGCCAGCGACGAAGACTCGTTGGCAGTCCATATCCAATATACTGATTCCTTGACCATCCAGTACATGAGTAATCTCATTCACGATTCCTGCACGATCGTTGGAGTCTAGACGAAGTTGGAAGATGGTGTCTTCACGATGAGGTATGGCGTCTGAATCTACAATTTGCACCAAGAGGCCATCATGAGCTTGGAATGTGCTTTTTACTAAATCTGCACTTTTCTCTGGTAGTTGCACTTTAATAACGGCAGCAACCTGGTCTTCAATAAAGTTCACTTTACTGATTAGCCATTTTCCATCATTTTCATGGGTAACAGAAGCTAAGTGCTTAATGGTTGCGGGCGTGGCTTTCCCGACAAAATTCACGATAAAAGTGGTGTTCATAATGGATCTCCTACGCCAAGTGATTAAAATAATTGATAGTTTCAGTGTAGAAGCAATTAGTAATAAAGACTTGATGGATGTCAATTTTTGGAATTAAAGGAAGAAGTCACTGGTGAGAACGGGTGCTCGGGCACAAAAAAAGCGCCTTGTATTCGGCGCTTTTCAATTAGAACGATGCAGTCTATGTTGCTGGCGATTAATTAAAAGCCAATCTTGAGCTCAACACCATAAAACTGACGGTCATAAGACGCACCTGAATCCATTGCGAACTGAGCGGCGTTTGAGTTACTAAACCAAGGTGTGGTACTGAACTGGAAATCTGCACTTCCGCCCCAAGCGTCGCTTACCCAACCATGAATGTGCCCTACTGGGTTTAGGAAGAAGAGAGTAAAACTCCCCATTCCTTGAGATCCCCAAACCTCGCCACCGTTGTGGACAATACCTTGTTCTGCTTCAAACATCATTTCACCGACGACGGCACCAAAGAATGGTGTGATGAAAATGTCTTGCCAAGAAGGGACTTCAGCAAAGGCTTCTACACCCATCTCCCAAAAGAAAGTGGACATAGCTGCGGAGTATAGGAACGATTCGAACTCGTTGAAGCCAGAGTGTCGTGCGGCCGTATAGTAAACACCACCAAAATATGGGTGCATTACGTAGTTGAGAAAATGTTCATCGCGATCCCAAACAGGGCCAGCACTCACATTATCTTTCCATTTCTTACCGAGCTGACTCATGTCGCGATCCTCTTCATCCCACTTAGTGATGGATTCAGGGAGCAAGGTCATTAAGCCGACGGTAGCAACACTTAAACCTAAGATGGTGTAAGTCTGACCTCTTAAGTAGGCCCAATCTTTCTCATCTTGGATAGTAAGATATTTAGGCAGGCTAGGCTCTTCTAGGGTGAGTTCTGGCTCTTTCAGGGAGAGCGCAAATGGGTCTTCCTGGAAGATGCTAGGTTGATAAGAGTAGGTATTATCTTCAAAGCAGTAACTTTGTTCGCAATTGACCGTGTAGGAAAACTCGATATGTTGATTGACGTTAAAGTTGTTGGCGTTTGCGCAGGCGGAAAACGTTAACATCATTGCAGCGATGTTTTTCTTTAGCACGGTTACTCCATTAGTATTATTTTAAGATCCTTATCACAATTATCTTATAAAGTGCCGCTAATAGGAACCACAAATTGAACTAATTGAGGAGCTTATGAGGATTATTTTCTAACACGTTCCATTTTCACTACATAAATTAGCGTAAACTATGTGATGATAAACATTAAAGCATCAAAACTTAGGAAAAGTGAATGACAAAAATTGCAATGCTTAGCACTGGGGAAGAAGTGTTATACGGTGACATCGTCGATACGAATGCGGCCTGGATGTCTCGACTCTTTTTTGCTAACGGTTTTTCTTTGTACAAAAGGTCCACAGTAGGCGATAGCTTAGTGGCGCTTAAAGAAGAGATTCTGATGCTAAGTTTCAATTGTGATGTTGTTATTGTTAATGGTGGTTTAGGCCCAACAAGTGACGATCTGACTGCTCAAGCTGCAGGTGAGTGTTCTGATGAGGAGCTTGTTCTTTTTCCCGAGTGGCTGAAGACATTAGAAGCTTTTTTTAGCTCTCGCGGTATGCCAATGCCTGAGAGCAACACGAAACAAGCCATGTTGCCAAGTAGCGCTCAGATTATTGATAACCCTATTGGTACCGCTTGTGGTTTTCAAATGCTCATCAATGATTGCCTATTTTACTTTACGCCAGGTGTCCCTAAAGAGTTTGAATTGATGGTTGAAACTCAAATTCTGCCTGATCTTAAGCAACGTCATCCTGACCAAGAAAGTTATAGCTGTAGCCGTTTGTATACATTAGGAACCTCTGAATCTGTTTTATCAGATAAGCTCGATAAATTGCAATTGCCTAAGGGGTATATGATTGGTTACCGTTCGTATCTTCCATTTATCGAAGTGAAACTGTTCGCTCCAACAGAAGACCTCGAGACGAGAGTGCGAATTTTACAAATGATTTACAGTCTCATCGAATCCAATGTTGTGAGTGTCGATGAGAATATGCTTGATCATCTAGGCCACCTTATTGCCGAGAAAAAACAATCGATATCAATTTCAGAGCAGTCTACGCACGGTTGGTTGTCAAATTGGCTACACTCGAACGAACACGCTAACCCATACTGTGGTCACTCATGGATAATGAGCAGCTCCCTTGATGTCTCTAGCCAAGAGCAAAACCCTTTAGCCGCGACATTCGCTTTAGCGGGAGCAACGAGAGAAAAATGCGCCACTGACATCGCGTTGGTTACTGGAAAGCTCGATGATGATCAGTTTTCGATAGCGCTCTCAACGGCCAAAGGGGAGTGGGGACAGACACTTCAATTTAATCGTAAATACAGCTTGGATGAACAGAAAGAGCTCATTTCAACGATTGCCGCAGATATGCTTCGACGCTATCTTTCTGGCAAGACGATGGTCATTCAGTACAGCTCAGTCAAATGCCTCAAAGATATGTTTATTCCCACCTCGTTAATCTAATCAAAGACTTATTGGGCTACTTATATCAAAAGTAGCCTTTGTCAAACAGAGACCGTTCGGCGTTCAGTAATAAAGTGATGAAACTAAAACTTATAACCTAGGCCGTCCTAGATTTATTTCTTATAAGTAAATCGTCTAAATGTAAGTCGATGATTTTCAATGTGGCGGTAAATTGTCCCATTTTTGAGGCTATCAATGCTGATTATTACTTGTACACTAACATCTCGCTCGAACATTCTATCAAGGAGGTTAGCATGTTTCCTCAATCGAAAATCTTAGTGTGGTATCAAGTAGCAAGCCAAAAAGTTGTGTTAGGTGAAGCTTTTAACAGTGAAAGTTGCGATGTTGCATCTGATTGGTTGCACGCACCCAGTGATGATAGCTGCCCGTCAGCCCAAGGGTATCGCCTATCTTTGTTTGATGATGACGGAAGAGAGATTGCGGATAAACCTGTTTCGATGTTCACGGCAGATTCTTTTCTAGAAGGAATAAAAAAGGCCAGCTTTTAGCTGACCTTATGGGTTCTATTCACCCATTTCTAAGCGCGTTTCTCTTTGATTCGATAACGAACATTGGATAGTTCAACATTGCTTTTGGCTTTACAAATACAGGGCAAAATCTCTTTCTTTTCTGTATAAGCCATAGCAAAACCAACAAACTCAACTTCACCTGATTCTAAAGTGCATCGACAGGCACCACAATGCCCATCACGACAATTGTATTCCGGCTCAAGCCCTGCAAGCTCAAGTGACTCTAAAAGAGTGTTCGAGGAGTTAGACTCAATCGTAGTAAGTTTGTTGATCTTAAGTTGAGCCATTAGAGTTCGAAATCCTCAAAGTCATCAGCGTTCACTTCATTGTCAATTTGACCAACTAGGTAAGAACTGATTTCTGCTTCTTGTGGAGCAACTTGTACGTTGTCTGAAGACAACCAAGCGTTGATCCATGGGATTGGATTCGATGTTGCTTCTGGGTAAGCTGTACCTAGACCAACCGCCTGCATACGGATGTTGGTAATGTATTCAACATATTGGCAAAGAATGTCTTTGTTCAAACCAATCATAGAGCCATCTTTGAATAGGTATTCTGCCCACTCTTTCTCTTGCTCTGCTGCTTCTTTGAATAGGTCGAAACACTCTTGCTTGCACTCTTCAGCGATCTGCATGAATTCGAAATCATCTTGACCGTTACGTAGCAAGTTGATCATGTGCTGTGTACCAGTAAGGTGAAGTGCTTCATCACGAGCGATTAGCTTGATGATCTTCGCGTTACCTTCCATTAGCTCACGTTCAGCGAATGCAAATGAACATGCGAAACTTACGTAGAAACGAATCGCTTCTAGTGCGTTTACAGACATTAGACATAGGTAAAGTTTCTTCTTCAAGTCATGAAGAGATATCTTAACGTCTTCGCCGTTGATGCTGTGGTTGCCTTCACCGTAGCGGTGGTAGTCAGCCGTTAGCTTGATTAGGTCGTCGTAGTAGAAAGCGATGTCTTTAGCGCGCTTCAGAATTTCTTCGTTTTCAACGATGTCGTCAAATACTACGCCTGGATCATTCACGATGTTACGGATGATGTGCGTGTAAGAACGAGAGTGAATGGTTTCAGAGAAAGACCATGTCTCAATCCAAGTTTCCACTTCTGGTAGAGATACCAATGGAAGTAGGGCAACGTTAGGGCTGCGGCCTTGGATTGAATCTAGAAGTGTTTGGTACTTCAAGTTAGAGATGAAGATGTGCTTTTCATGCTCAGGAAGCTTGTTGTAGTCGATACGGTCGCTAGACACGTCGACTTCTTCTGGACGCCAGAAGAAAGAAAGTTGCTTCTCGATAAGCTTTTCGAAGATTTCGAATTTTTGTTGATCGTAACGTGCAACGTTTACCGACTGACCCAAGAACATTGGTTCTTTTAGTTGGTCATTTTTTTGTTGAGAAAAAGTACTGTAAGCCATAAATGCCTCAAATCCTTTAAAGACCCGTCATAAAACGGACCCTGTTAATGCTTTAAACCCAGAGAAGATAACTCTTCTCTGGGGTCTTAATGTTTATTGCGGTTTAGATCTTACAACCGCCGCCTTCACAATCTTCTTCCGGCACTTGAACTGCATCGCCTTGGTCGTCTTTAGCACCATCACGAGTGTTATGGTAGTAAAGCGTCTTAACACCGTATTTGTACGCTGTTAGTAGGTCTTGAAGCAGCTTCTTCATTGGTACTTTACCGCTGTCGTAAACACTTGGATCATAGTTAGTGTTTGCAGAGATAGCTTGGTCAACGAATTTTTGCATGATACCCACTAGGTGTAGGTAACCATCGTTAGAACCAATGTTCCAAAGTAGCTCGTAGTTCTCTTTAAGATTTAGGAAATCTGGAACCACTTGCTTCAGGATGCCGTCTTTCGATGCTTTCACTGATACGTAACCACGTGGTGGCTCGATACCGTTAGTCGCGTTCGAGATTTGAGACGAAGTCTCAGAAGGCATCAGTGCTGTCAGCGTTGAGTTGCGTAGACCGTGCTCCATGATCTCTTCACGTAGAGAATCCCAATCGTAATGCAGCGGTTCTTCACTGACTAAATCGACATCTTTTTTGTAGGTATCGATTGGCAGTAGGCCTTTCGCGTAATTGGTCTCGTGGAAAGATGGGCATCTGCCTTGCTCTTTCGCTAGTTCAACAGACGCTTTTAGCAAGTGGTATTGAATGGCTTCAAAAGTACGGTGAGTCAGACCATTTGCGCTGCCATCAGAGTACTTAACACCATTCTTCGCTAGGTAGTATGCGTAGTTGATTACGCCCACGCCAAGAGTACGACGGTTCATTGTCGACTTGCGTGCTGCTGGAAGCGGGTAATCTTGGTAATCAAGCAGTGCATCAAGTGCACGAACCACTAGATCGGAAAGTTCAGCTAAGTCGTCGAGTTCCTTGATTGCGCCAAGGTTGAACGCAGAAAGTGTACATAGTGCAATTTCACCTTCGTCATCTTCTACGTTAGAAAGCGGCTTAGTTGGTAGCGCGATTTCTAGACATAGGTTCGATTGACGAACAGGTGCAACTTCAGAATCAAATGGGCTGTGTGTATTACAGTGGTCAACGTTCTGAATGTAGATACGACCAGTAGAAGCACGCTCTTGCATTAGCAGAGAGAAAAGCTCAACGGCTTTAACCGTTTCACGCTTCACTGAAGGATCGTTTTCGTACTTAACGTATAACTCTTCAAAACGCTCTTGGTTTTCGAAGAACGCATCGTAAAGGCCAGGTACGTCTGAAGGTGAGAACAGGCTGATGTTGCCACCTTGAACAAGACGAGAGTACATAAGCTTGTTCAGCTGTACGCCGTAGTCCATGTGACGAACACGGTTCTCTTCAACGCCACGGTTATTTTTCAGTACTAATAGAGACTGAACTTCTCCGTGCCATAGTGGGTAGAACACTGTCGCTGCACCGCCACGAACACCACCTTGAGAACAACATTTTACGGCTGTTTGGAAGTATTTGTAGAATGGAATACAGCCAGTGTGGAACGCTTCACCACCACGAATCTCAGAGCCTAGCGAACGAATACGACCGGCATTGATACCAATACCAGCACGTTGAGATACGTAACGTACAATAGAGCTAGCTGTTGCGTTGATAGAATCTAAGCTATCGCCACATTCAATTAGTACACACGAGCTGAATTGACGAGTAGGAGTTCGTACACCCGCCATAATTGGCGTTGGCAGAGAAATCTTAAATGTAGACGTCGCGTCGTAGAAGCGTTTGATGTAGCTAAGACGAGTTTCTCTTGGGTAGTTTGCGAATAGGCAAGCTGAAACCAGAATATAGAGGAATTGAGCGCTCTCAAAAATTTGTCCAGAAACACGGTTCTGCACAAAGTACTTACCTTCAAGTTGCTTAACAGCAGCGTATGAAAAGTTAAGGTCGCGCTTGTGATCGATATAGTCATTTAACTCATCGAACTCAGCCTTTGTATAATCTTCCAATAAGTGGCGATCATACTTACCCGATCCAACCAGGCTAGATACGTGATCATAAAGCTTAGGTGGCTCATATTGGCCATAAGCTTTCTTACGTAAATGGAAAACAGCAAGGCGAGCGGCCAGATATTGGTAATCGGGCGTTTCTTCTGAGATTAAATCCGCAGCAGACTTGATGATGGTTTCATGGATGTCTGAGGTTGTAATGCCATCGTAGAATTGAATGTGCGCTTTTAATTCTACTTGTGAAACTGAGACATTATGGAGGCCTTCTGCTGCCCATGTGATCACGCGGTGTAGCTTCTCGAGATCTATACTTTCTTTACGTCCATCACGTTTAGTGACAGTGAGTTGTTGATTCATTCTGATTTCGTTCCCTAACAAAACTGATAAAAGCCATATTCCTACGTAATTTTTATAAATTATCTTACTGGCTTTGTGATCAAACTCTCCCTATATATTGTAGTGTAAAACACAACATATAGGGGTGCTTCGTCGTGTGGGTTACAAGATAGTGCTATAGATGCATTTTATCAAGGCAGAGATCTTGTATGAGTTGTGGATAAGTGACAAAAATAAAAAAAACTGTAAGTGGGCACTAACTGATGAAGAAAGAACTGGCGAGACTGTCGAAAGTTACCGTTATGTAATCGGTTTATTCATAACCAGAAACGAAAATATTTTCCTTGATCTTTACGTAAAATAGGGAGCTTAAATCTGGCTGTTCAAAATGGAATCAAACGCACAGAATGTGTGCAAAAGTTGTCTAAGAAGGTGACACAGATTCAATGTCACCTCTGGTACGATAAATGTGATTTAACGCGATTTATTCGTGTGAACGATGTAATTTACGTCGACGTTAGAGCCCAGTTTGTAACAGTCTGTGAGCGGATTGTAATGAAGCCCAGTAATTCCGTGCTCAATGAGATCCGTTTGATCAACCATTTTAATCAGTTCTGATGGACGAATAAATTTTTCGTGATGATGAGTCCCTTCAGGAACAATCTTTAGTAGCTTTTCAGCCCCAACAATCGCGAAGAGATAAGATTTAAGGTTACGGTTTAGTGTCGAGAAAAAGACATGTCCGCCGGGCTTGACGAGAGCTGAACAGGATTTCACGACAGAAAGCGGATCTGGAACATGTTCTAGCATCTCCATACACGTCACAACGTCATACTTTCCAGCATTTTCGTTAGCGTGATCTTCTATGGTGCTTTGGATGTAATCGAGTTTCGTACCCGTTTCAAGAGCGTGTAAACGGGCAACCTCTAATGGTTCTTTACCCATGTCCAAACCCGTCACGATTGCGCCTCCTTTCGCCATACTTTCAGCAAGGATTCCGCCACCGCAACCGACATCTAATACTTCTTTACCAAACAAACCGTTCGATTTTTCTAGAACGTAGTTAAGACGGAGTGGATTGATCTGATGCAGAGGCTTAAATTCCCCTTCCAAATCCCACCATCTTGAAGCCATGTCTTCAAACTTTTTAATTTCACTTGGGTCTACATTCTGTTTTGTCGTCATAATCCATACTTCGTTCAAATCCTAAAGTCTGACTGCATTATAACCACATCTATAAAAGAGACTAGGGGACAGGTGTTTTTCTTATCTGGGTGGGTAAAATTTAACCATTAATCAATCAAGTACCATTGAAGCGAGCAAATTCTCAGCACTTGATTCACAACCAAGCTCACAACATGATAAAAGGAGGGGGAAAGAGATGCCGAATAGGCTAATAGTGTGTTATATTTTCCGACCTTGTACGTATAATTATACGATCAAAATATAGAGGGATAATGGCTCTATGAGCGATCTAGCTAAAGAGATCACGCCCGTAAACATAGAAGACGAACTGAGAAGTTCTTACCTTGACTATGCGATGTCAGTCATCGTTGGTCGAGCTCTTCCAGATGTGCGTGATGGCCTGAAACCAGTACACCGCCGCGTTTTATTCGCGATGAATGTATTAGGCAATGATTGGAACAAATCATATAAAAAATCTGCCCGTGTGGTAGGTGACGTAATCGGTAAATATCACCCACATGGTGATAGCGCAGTGTACGACACGATTGTTCGTATGGCTCAACCGTTTTCACTACGCTATATGCTAGTTGATGGCCAAGGTAACTTTGGTTCTATCGATGGCGATTCAGCGGCGGCGATGCGTTATACCGAAGTTCGTATGGCAAAAATTGCCCATGAGCTATTAGCTGACCTTGAAAAAGAAACGGTGGACTACGTACCAAACTATGATGGTACCGAGCAGATCCCAGCGGTTCTTCCAACCAAGATTCCAAACCTATTGGTGAACGGTGCTTCAGGTATCGCAGTAGGTATGGCAACTAATATCCCTCCGCATAACTTGACGGAAGTGATTGATGGTTGTCTAGCGCTGATTAATAACGAAGACATTACTATCGATGAGTTGATGGACTACATTCCTGGTCCTGATTTCCCAACGGCAGCATTGATCAGTGGCCGTAAAGGTATTGTCGACGCCTACAAAACGGGACGCGGTAAGATTTACATGCGTTCTAAAGCTAATATCGAAGAAGAGAAGAATGGTAAAGAAACCATTATTGTCACTGAGATTCCTTATCAAGTGAACAAAGCTCGATTGATCGAAAAGATTGCTGAGCTTGTTAAAGATAAGAAAGTGGAAGGTATTAGTGCATTGCGTGATGAGTCTGATAAAGACGGCATGCGTATTGTTATTGAATGTAAGCGTGATGCTGTGGGTGAAGTGGTTCTAAACAACCTTTACTCTCAAACTCAGCTACAAACGACATTTGGCGTGAACATGGTTGCGCTGAATAATGGTCAACCTCAGCTATTCAACCTGAAAGACATGTTGAAGTGCTTTGTGGATCACCGTCGTGAAGTTGTGACTCGTCGTACTATCTTTGAACTTCGTAAAGCTCGCGATCGTGCTCATATCCTTGAAGCCCTGTCGTTAGCACTTGCAAACATTGACGAGATCATCGAACTGATCAAGAACGCACCAACACCTGCAGATGCAAAAGTAGGTTTAGTGTCTCGTGGTTGGGACCTTGGCAATGTTGCTTCAATGCTAGAGCGTGCTGGTACTGATGCTGCTCGTCCTGATTGGCTTGAAGATGAGTTTGGTATCCGTGATGGACAGTACTTCCTAACGGAAACTCAAGCTCAAGCGATTCTAGAACTTCGCCTACACCGCCTAACGGGTCTAGAGCATGAGAAGATTCTGGATGAGTATAAAGCGCTACTTGATGAAATTGCAGAGCTAATGCATATCCTTGCAAGCACTGAGCGCTTGATGGAAGTTATCCGTGAAGAGTTAGAGCTTGTTCGTGAAAACTTTGGTGATGAGCGTCGCACTGAAATTACCGCTGCGATTCACGATATCGATATGGAAGAACTTATTGCACGTGAAGACGTTGTAGTAACGCTTTCTAACGCAGGTTACGTTAAGTATCAAATCTTAAGCGATTACGAAGCTCAGCGTCGTGGTGGTAAAGGTAAGAGTGCCACTAAGATGAAGGATGAGGATTACATCGAGCGTCTGCTTGTTGCGAATACTCACGATAATATCTTATGTTTCTCTACGCGTGGTAAGACATACCGTCTGAAAGTATACCAACTACCATTGGCTAGTCGTACTGCTCGTGGTAAGCCTATCGTTAACATTCTTCCTCTTGAAGAAGGTGAGCGTATTACCGCTATCCTGCCTGTTTCTGAATTCTCAAACGAGAAATTCATCTTCATGGCAACAGGCGATGGTACGGTTAAGAAGACGTCTCTTGATCAATTCGCTAACGTACGTGCTAACGGCCTAATCGCAGTGAACTTACGTGACGATGATTCACTGATTGGTGTTGATATCACGAACGGTGACAGCGACATCATGCTGTTCTCTAAAGCGGGTAAAGTGGTTCGCTTTAGTGAAGATAAAGTTCGTGCTATGGGACGTACAGCTGCTGGTGTTCGTGGTATGAAACTGGCGGAAGACGATCAGGTAGTTTCACTGATTGTTCCTTCGAACGAAGGTGAGATCCTAACGGTTACTGAAAATGGTTACGGTAAGCGTACTGAGTTAGCTGAATATCCGACGAAAGGTCGTGCTACTCAAGGTGTTGTTTCTATCAAAGTCTCTGACCGTAATGGCCCTGTTGTAGGTGCTGTTCAGGTTGAAGAAGGCGATGAGATGATGATGATCACCGATGCAGGTACTCTCGTTCGTACACGCGTTTCTGAAGTGAGCCAAGTAGGTCGTAATACACAAGGTGTTACGCTGATTCGTACGGCTGAAGACGAAAATGTTGTTGGTCTTCAACGTATCGATGAAGTCGAAGAAGCTGAGCTTTCGGAAGAAGACGCTACGGAATTGACCAATGAAGCGACGGCACCAACTGAAGGCGATTCACCTTCGACGGATGCTGATGCTACAGAGTCAGACACTGAATAATCATTAGTTTGATTGAAATTAAAAACCGAGCCTAGTGGCTCGGTTTTTTGTTTGTGGCTTAAGCAATACTCAACAAGGTTTACATTTCGAGCGTTTTCTGGTCAATTAGATGACTAAGATTCAGTAAATAATAGCAAAGGAGTTGCTAATGACATTTGATACATGGATTGTATATCTGCTCGCGGTACTGGTATTAACTGCTTCACCTGGCCCTAGTTCATTGCTCTGCATGACGAAAGGAATATCTCACGGTAGGAAAGCCGGTTTCTACACCGCACTTGGCAGTTTAGTTGCGATCACCTCTATATTGACGTTCTCCTTTGTCGGACTCGGCGTTATCGTAGCCTCGTCTGAGATGCTCTTTAACGTTATCAAATGGACAGGCGCTGCTTACTTAGTCTATTTAGGCGTTCAGTCTTTTCGTTCATCTCAGGAAGATTATCAGCTGGATAAAGGCTCTGACGAAACGGCCTTAAAAAGCCATGGTCATTTTGTTAGTGGGTTTATTGTCGGTGCAAGCAACCCCAAGGCTATTTTATTTTTCAGCGCTCTTTTTCCTCAGTTTATTGATGCCAGTTCCAATATGATGATCCAATATTTAATCTTTAGCTCAACATTTGTGGTGTTCGAATTTTCCTGGTTAATGTTGTATGTCAAATTGGGTAATAAATCTTCTAGCTGGCTGATGGCAAAAGGTCGAGCAAAACTCTTTAATAAGTTGACGGGTGGTGTTTTTATCGGAGCTGGGACACTTCTTTCATTTTCCAGTCGAGGATAGGACTTATATCACACTCTATATATAAGATAGAAAATAGTGTATAATTCATCATGTTAAGCCTAGCTATAAGCTAGGCTTTTATTTGGTTCATCGCGACTT
>NZ_MCWZ01000086.1 GCF_002877365.1 Vibrio sp. 10N.261.55.A7 | reverse complement strand
CCTATATCTATTAACTAATAGATTCCTCAATAAACTATAGTTGCTTATTGAGTTCTTGCT
This sequence comes from Vibrio sp. 10N.261.55.A7, assembly GCF_002877365.1. Lineage (GTDB taxonomy): Bacteria > Pseudomonadota > Gammaproteobacteria > Enterobacterales > Vibrionaceae > Vibrio. The sequence continues at coordinate 8,209 of NZ_MCWZ01000086.1, read as the reverse complement.
TGATAAGAGAAAAGTCATTACAGAATGAAAAACGAAAAGGCTCAACATGAAGTTGAGCCCGTATCGGTATAATGAGTGTTAACATTTTTTAAAGAGTGACTTGCGATAAGAAACGAGTGAAGGCTCGCCATGAGTCTTTGTCGGCTTGTTCTCGATAACGTTCTGAACCAAAAACGGTAAAGGCGTGAGGCGCACCACCATAGCTGACCATTTCATGGGAAATCCCAGAGCTTTCAAGTTCTACGGCCAAGTCAGCAAATTGCTGCATCGAAATCGCTTTGTCTGCGCTGCCATGCAAGATAAGAAGAGGCGATGAAGTATTTTGGTAAGATTGCCCTTCTGGTGTTGCTAACCCCCCATGAAACGTCACGAAGCCTTTCGCTTTCATTCTCGCTCTTGCAGACTCCAGAACAGCGGCACCACCAAAGCAGTAGCCCATGACGACCGTGTTGTCTTTGTCTCCGCCTAATGTGGTAGCCTGATCTAAGCTGGCTTGCATTAACGATCTTAGTTTCGCGCGATCTTTATACAGCTCACCGGTGTGTTGTTTCTTGTCTTCAACTTTGGTTGGACGAATCCCTTTGCCAAAAAGGTCGGCGGCAAACACGTTGTATCCAAGATCATTGAGCATTTTCGCGCGTTTTATTTCATAGTCAGTAAGCCCATCCCAGTCATGAACCAATAAGACGAGCGGCGCGCTATCAGACACTTTGGACCAATGGCCTTCATACGATAAACCATCAACCTGATAGGTTATCGACTCACTTGCAGAGACCGACGAGATAACGAACATTAATTGAATAGCGATTAGACGTAGCATAATTCCCTCCTAGATTGCCTTAGCAAGTGTAGTTGGGAATTGGCATTTTACATCCATGCTGAATGATTGAAGACGTTCAATGGTTTAACTGTCGATTTCTTCTGGCTCACTCTCTTCTTGAAGCTCAAGTAAATTAATCGCAATAGAGACAAAGTCACTGTCAGTGATGATGCCAACGAGCTCGTTGTTCTCAACAATAGGTAAGCAGCCAACTTTGTGCTTTTGCATGTATTTAGCGCTTTCTTTTAATCCAGCACAGGGGGAAACGGTCATGATGCTCGTGTGCATAACGTCATTGAGTGGGGTAGACAGCGTATAAGATTGATCGCTTGGTACTTTTTGTAAGCTTGATTCTTGAGCTGCGAGTACATCGCGTTGCGTAACAATACCCAGCAGTTTTCTTTCTGTATCGACGACAGGAATATGGCGAATATCAAGCGCTTCCATCGTATTTTTGGCATCAGCCAGTGTATGTGACCGCAATAAGGTGTGAGGGTTACGTGTCATCATGTCTTCGACTTTAATCATCTTCGCCTCCAGCTATTTATCAGTACCTTATGACTATAGTTTCTTTTGGTTTATTGAATTGAGATCCAGTTCGTTTTACCGCTTTTTTCGCCAATAATCGGCACTAACTTTGACCTATGTTATTTTTGCTGCAACTAGCTTTAGTGATTTGATATAGACGCGACAAAACTTGCTATTAAATCTAAGGAATCTATACTGTTCGGCTGCGTAAAACCCATCGCTAAAGACTCGTAATTGAGAGTAGTTTTTCACTAAATTAAGACGATTGACATGCAAGTTTCTGATTTTCACTTTGAACTCCCTGACGAACTGATTGCTCGTTACCCAAAAGCTGAGCGTACAGCAAGCCGCCTTCTGCATTTAGATGGAATGAATGGCGACTTGAATGATCGTTCGTTTAAAGATGTATTGGACTTGGTTGAACCAGGTGATTTGATGGTTTTCAACAATACTCGAGTGATCCCAGCGCGTCTTTTCGGCCGCAAAGAGTCTGGTGGTAAGTTGGAAGTGCTTGTTGAGCGTATGATTGATGAGAAAAGCATTCTTGCTCATGTGCGCTGCTCTAAATCGCCTAAGCCAGGGACTCAGTTATTCCTTGGTGAAAATGATGAATACCAAGCTGAAATGGTGGCTCGTCATGATGCATTGTTTGAAATTCAGTTTAACGATGACAAATCCGTGCTTGAGATATTAAACGATGTTGGCCACATGCCATTGCCGCCGTATATCGATCGCCCAGATGAAGATGCGGATAAAGAGCGTTATCAAACGGTATACAATGAAAAGCCGGGTGCAGTCGCTGCGCCAACAGCGGGCCTTCATTTTGATGATGAGCTGCTTGCTCAAATTAAAGAGAAAGGCATCGATTTTGCGTATGTGACGCTGCACGTAGGGGCGGGTACGTTCCAACCAGTGAAAGTTGATAACATCAATGATCACCACATGCACGCTGAGTACGTGGAAGTGCCGCAAGACGTTGTGGACGCGATTGCTGCAACGAAAGCACGCGGCGGGCGTATTATTGCTGTCGGCACAACCTCTGTTCGTTCACTAGAAAGTGCAGCGCAAGACGCGGTGAAAAAGGGCACTGAACTGGTGCCTTTCTTTGGCGATACCGAAATCTTTATCTTTCCTGGCTATGAGTACCAACTTGTTGATTGCTTAGTGACCAATTTCCACCTGCCGGAGTCAACACTGATTATGCTAGTGAGCGCTTTTGCAGGCTATGACAACACCATGGCAGCGTACACTCACGCTGTGAAAGGCGAATATCGCTTCTTTAGCTATGGCGATGCCATGTTTATAAACAAAAAAACTAGCTAATGTCACACTACACTTTATAGCTGTGTCAAAAGTGCTCACTTATGTCCATAAGCTCCGCGCTTTTTCCTTGCTATAAGAGCGTAGTGTTTAATTAGTTAGCTTTTTTAAGAGATTAAGAAAGAATAACGAGTGCTAGCAGTAGGCTAGAGAAAGAGCCAGGCTCTTACTTCGCAAGGAATTCGCGACCGCTCTCGTAGGGTGAAAACCCGTCAATAATAGTCAGACTGTTTTTCTGGCAAAGTGGAGTTCTCGTGAGATTAAAATACGAACTGAAAAAAACGAACGGCAACGCTCGTCGTGGTCAACTGCAATTTGAACGCGGCACGGTTGAAACCCCTGCGTTCATGCCTGTCGGTACCTACGGTACAGTGAAAGGTATGACACCAGAAGAAGTTAAAGGCACAGGTGCTGAAATTCTTCTTGGTAACACTTTCCACCTATGGTTGCGCCCAGGTCAAGAAATCATGAAGTTGCACGGTGACCTGCATGACTTCATGAACTGGAAAGGGCCTATCCTGACGGATTCAGGTGGCTTCCAAGTATTTAGTTTGGGTAAGACACGTAAAATCACCGAAGAGGGTGTTCACTTCCGCAGCCCGGTAAACGGCGACAAGATTTTTATGGATGCAGAGAAATCAATGCAAATCCAATACGATCTTGGCTCGGATGTTGTAATGATTTTTGATGAGTGTACGCCATACCCAGCAACGCACGATGAAGCGCGTATCTCAATGGAGCGTTCTATCCGTTGGGCTGACCGTAGCCGTAACGAATTTGATCGCCAAGAGAACCAAAACTCGCTATTTGGTATTGTTCAAGGTGGTGTTTACGAAGACCTTCGTGACGTGTCTGTAAAAGCATTGACTGAGATTGGTTTTGACGGTTATGCCGTTGGTGGTTTAGCGGTTGGTGAACCAAAAGAAGACATGCACCGTGTTCTAGAACACACGTGCCCGCAACTGCCTGAAGACAAGCCTCGCTACCTTATGGGTGTAGGTAAACCTGAAGACTTGGTTGAAGGTGTTCGCCGCGGAATTGACATGTTCGATTGTGTTATGCCTACGCGAAATGCACGTAACGGCCACCTATTTGTGACCGGAGGTGTGATCAAGATCCGTAATGCGAAACATAAAACGGATACAACACCACTAGATCCGCACTGTGACTGTTACACTTGCCAGAATTATTCTAAGTCATATTTACATCACCTAGACCGTTGTAACGAAATTCTAGGTGCGCGATTAAATACGATTCATAACTTGCGTTATTACCAACGTTTAATGGAAAGCATTCGCTTGGCAATTGATGAAGATCGATTCGATAGCTTTGTTGAAGAGTTTTACGCTCGTCGTGATCGCTCTGCGCCGCCACTCGGTAACGAATAATTACAAGACCCCTGTGTTTTTAGTCTGAATACGCTTAGGCTTCTGTAGCGTATCACTTGAAAATACGGGGGGAATCCCCAATTAAATTGAATTAACAAAAATATATAGAGGACGTCTTAATGTTTATTTCTCAAGCTCACGCAGCAGCAGAAGGTGGACCAGCAGGTGGTGGTTTCGAAATGATTATCATGCTAGGTATGTTTGCTGTGATTTTCTACTTCATGATTTACCGCCCACAAGCTAAGCGTGTAAAAGAGCATAAGAATCTTATGGCCGCAATGGGCAAAGGTGATGAAGTTATTACTAGCGGTGGTCTAGTAGGCAAAATCACTAAAATCGCTGAAGACAATGACTACATCTCTATTGAGCTTAACGTGAACAATGAAGTTGTCATCAAGAAAGATTTCGTTACTGCTGTGTTACCTAAGGGTACACTGAAGTCTCTATAAAACAGCTAAAGGAATCTCGCTGTGCTAAACCGTTATCCGTTATGGAAGTATTTGATGGTGATCTTTGCCATCGCTACTGCTGCATTATATGCACTTCCAAACCTATACGGTGAAGATCCAGCTATTCAAGTTACAGGGGCGCGCGGCGCCTCTGTTGATCTGTCAACGCTGGATTCTGTCACCGCTGCCCTTGAAAAACAGGGTCTCTCTCATAAATCTATCGCCCTAGAGAATGGACAAATTCTTGTTCGTTTCAATGATACTGACACTCAGCTTACGGCTCGTGACATCATCAATGAAGCTCTTGGTAAAGACAAGATTGTTGCCCTTAACCTTGCTGCCGCTACGCCTAACTGGCTAGAGTCTATTGGCGCTGCGCCAATGAAACTCGGTCTTGATTTACGTGGTGGTGTTCACTTCTTGATGGAAGTGGATATGGACGCGGCAATGAAGACGCTTGTCGGTCAGCAAGAAGAGGCATTCCGAAGTGAACTGCGTGAAGAGCGTATTCGCTACCGTTCTATTCGCCCTTCAGGCAGTGACTCAGTAGAAGTACTTCTTCGAGACGCTGAACAGCTTGCAAGTGCGAAGGCGCTTCTGTCAGACAAGCACCGTGACATGACGTTTGTTGACTCAGACAGCAATGGTCGTTTTGCTCTATCTGCTACTTTTAATGATGCTCGTCTTACTGAAATTCGTAACTACGCTGTTGAGCAAAACATTACTATTCTACGTAATCGTGTCAATGAACTTGGTGTTGCTGAGCCTTTGGTACAGCGTCAAGGTTCAAACCGTATCGTAGTTGAATTGCCTGGTGTACAAGATACGGCTCGTGCGAAAGAGATTCTTGGTGCGACAGCAACGCTAGAATTCCGTGAAGTTGATGACCAAGCTGATTTGTCAGCCGCTGCGAGTGGCCGTGCGCCAGCAGGCAGTGAAATCAAGACAGACCGTAATGGCCGCCCAGTTGTGGTTAAAAAACGCGTGATTCTTGGTGGTGCTCACATCACCGATGCAAGCTCCAGCGTTGATGAATATGGTCGCCCACAGGTAAACATCTCACTTGATAGTGAAGGCGGCAGCAAGATGTCGACGTTCTCTCGTCAAAATGTCGGTAAGCTAATGGCGACCGTATTTGCAGAGTACAAAGACAGCGGTCGTAAGACTCCTGAAGGCAGCGTGATTCTATCTAAGCATGAAGAAGTGATTAACCAAGCGACTATTCAAACGGCACTTGGACGTAACTTCCGCATCACAGGTATCGATTCTGTTGCCGAAGCACACAACTTAGCGCTATTGCTTCGTGCTGGTGCGTTGATTGCGCCTATCTCTATCGTTGAAGAGCGCACAATTGGCCCGTCAATGGGACAACAGAACATTGATATGGGTATCCAAGCAATGATCTGGGGCATGGTAGCGGTAATGCTGTTTACGCTTATCTACTACCGTAAGTTTGGCTTTATTGCCAACATGGCTCTAATGGCGAACTTAGTGCTTATCATTGGTGTGATGTCGATGATTCCAGGGGCGACAATGACGCTGCCAGGGATTGCCGGTATTGTCTTAACCGTTGGTATGGCAGTCGATGCAAACGTTCTGATATTTGAGCGTATTCGTGAAGAGCTTCGAGAAGGAAAAAGCCCTCAGCAAGCGATTCACCAAGGCTATTCAAATGCATTCAGTACCATTGCCGATGCGAACATCACCACCTTAATCACTGCAATCATTCTGTTTGCTGTGGGTACAGGTGCTATCAAAGGTTTCGCTGTGACACTTTCCATTGGTATTTTGACTTCCATGTTTACTGCGATTGTAGGCACACGTTGTGTGGTTAACCTACTGTACGGTGGTAAGCGTGTTGATAAACTGTCGATCTAAGGCTAGGAATTAATATGTTTCAAATTCTAAAAGCAGATAAAACGATCGACTTTATGCGTTGGTCAAAAGCCGCATTCGCTTTTTCATTATTTATGATTGGCGCGGCTATCTTTACTCTTTCTACCAAGTGGCTTAACTGGGGTTTAGACTTCACGGGCGGCACACTGATTGAAGTGGGTTTTGAACAGCCTGCGAACCTAGAAGAGATTCGTAGCGCGCTAGAAGCGGAAGGCTTTGGTGATGCAACGGTTCAGAATTTCGGTTCTGCACGTGAAGTGATGGTTCGTTTGCGTCCTCGTGATGGCATTGCAAACGAAACGCTAGGCAATCAAATCATTGGTGCAATTAAAGACGGTACGGGTGAGTCGGTTGAGATGCGTCGTATCGAGTTTGTTGGCCCGAACGTGGGTGATGAGCTAACAGAAGCAGGTGGTCTTGCGATCATTGCTTCTCTGATTTGTATCTTGATCTATGTATCGATTCGTTTTGAGTGGCGTCTTGCTGCGGGTGCTGTAATGGCCTTGGCGCACGATGTTATCATCACACTTGGTATCTTCTCACTACTACAAATTGAAGTGGACTTAACCATTGTCGCAGCCTTGCTGACCGTGGTCGGGTACTCACTCAACGATACCATCGTTGTATTTGACCGTATTCGTGAAAACTTCCGCAAGATGCGTAAAGGCGAATCATCAGAGGTTATGAACAACTCAATCACACAAACATTGAGCCGTACATTAATTACTTCTGGTACAACGCTATTCGTGGTTATTGCCCTCTTTACGCAAGGTGGTGCGATGATTCATGGATTCGCTCTGGCGTTGTTATTGGGTATCACTGTGGGTACTTACTCTTCAATCTACGTTGCTTCTGCACTGGCATTGAAACTGGGTATTGAACGTGAGCACCTAATGCCAACGCAAGTTGAGAAAGAAGGTGAAGAGTTTGATGAAATGCCTTAAGGCGTTCTCTTAGTACAGTAAATTATTTGCTGTCACAGACTCAATGAAAGCCGCTAGGAAACTAGCGGCTTTTTTATTAGTTTTTCTTAAACTCACATCTTTATCCTGTCGTTTATGCATATACTGTAGTGACTTTATTAGGGCCAATGGCACTGTCGATAAAGACACGTTCAAGGAGAAATAGAGTGGAAAGGTGGCAGGGAGTATTCACAGGCTTTATCGCAGGTATGCTTTCTTTTATGAGTGCAGCAACGCCTTGGGAAGAAAAGCGCTTTCCGTCAACGCAACCGACAGAGTCCATAGGCAGCTATGCGAATGGTTGCTTGGCGGGGGCAAAAGCGTTGCCATTGGAGGGAGAAGGCTATCAAGTCATTCGTAGCCAACGTGAACGTTACTATGCACACCCCAATACCGTTAGTTTTATTCAGCATCTTGCCCAGCAAACCTATCAAGACTTGGGCTCTATTCTTCTTATCGGCGATCTCTCATTACCGCAAGGTGGACGCTTTTCATCTGGGCACTCAAGTCATCAAACCGGTCTTGATATCGACATTTGGCTTCGATTAACCAAAGAGCCACTCAGTGCGCAAGAGCTTGCGAAACCTCAAGCGATGAGCGTAGTGCATGTGAAAGAATTTGAGTTAAATAGAAAACGTTGGAGCAATGAACATTTTCAGTTGGTCAAGCTCGCTGCGCAGAATGAACAGGTGGCTCGGATTTTTGTTCACCCAGTAATTAAGAATCAGCTGTGCGAGTCTGAACAGATCAACAACCGAGAGTGGTTACGTAAAGTGAGGCCATGGTGGGGGCATCATTCTCACATTCATGTGCGGTTAAACTGCCCCGAAGGGGATAGCTCCTGTC
>NZ_MCWZ01000085.1 GCF_002877365.1 Vibrio sp. 10N.261.55.A7 | reverse complement strand
GAAGAAGATTTTGAGTCTCGTCCGGAATTTACCGATCCTGAAATTCTTCGTACTAACCTTGCGTCCGTTATCTTACAGATGACAGCGTTGGGGCTTGGCGACATTCAAGCGTTCCCATTTGTGGAAGCGCCAGACAAACGTAACATTCAAGACGGTGTTCGTCTCCTTGAAGAGCTTGGTGCGATTGCTGCCGACGATAAGAGCAGCAAACACGGTGGCAGTGATAAGAAACGCTTAACTCCGATGGGCCGTAAATTGGCACGATTGCCGATTGATCCACGTTTAGCGCGTATGGTGCTTGAAGCAAGCAACAATGGTTGCCTGAAAGAGTTGATGATCATCGCTTCTGCGCTGTCGATTCAAGATCCGCGTGAGCGTCCTTCCGACAAGAAGCAATCTTCAGATGATAAGCACAAACGCTTTTTCCATGAAGAGTCTGATTTCCTCACCTTTGTGAACCTGTGGGATTACATCAAAAAGCAGCAGAAAGATCTGACGGGCAATCAATTCCGCAAGCAGTGTAAGAAAGATTTTCTCAACTACTTACGCGTGCGTGAATGGCAAGATGTGTACTTCCAGATTCATCAGTCAATGCGTGAGATGGACTTCAAACTTAATGACAGTGAAGGTTCTTACCAAAACATCCACAGCTCTATCTTGGCTGGCTTGCTTTCGCATATCGGTGTGAAAGATCCAGAGAAAAGCGAATACCAAGGCGCTCGAAATGCACGATTCAGTATTTTCCCTGCTTCAGGTTTGTTTAAGAAACAGCCAAAATGGATCATGTCAGCGGAATTGGTCGAAACCTCAAAGCTTTGGGGCCGTATCATCGCAAAAATTCAGCCTGAATGGATTGAGCCATTAGCGGGTCACTTGATTAAACGAAGCTACAGCGAACCGCATTGGTCGAAGAAACGTGCGGCGGTCATGGCACACGAAAAAGTGATGTTGTACGGGATTCCAATCGTACCGAAACGTTTGGTTAACTACGGGCCAATTGACGCCACAATCAGTCGAGAGATCTTCATTCGCAGTGCTTTGGTGGAAGGGGAATGGGAAAACAAACATCCGTTCTTTAAGCAAAACCGGAAATTACTGGCGGAAGTCGAAGAGCTAGAGCACAAATCGCGTCGTCGTGACATCTTGGTGGATGACGATGAGCTGTTTGATTTCTACGATCAGCGCGTGGATACCAATGTCGTTTCTGGTCGCCACTTTGATACGTGGTGGAAAAAAGCGAGTAAAGAGAACAAAGAGCTGCTCAATTTTGAAAAAGAGAACTTATTCAGAGGCGATGCAAGTCATGTTACGGATCTGGATTATCCGAACTTTTGGCACCAAAACGGCATTAAGCTCAAGCTGAGCTACCAATTTGAGCCAGGTGAAGATAGTGACGGTGTCACGGTTCATGTGCCACTCCCTATTTTGAATCAAATTGAGCAAGCAGGCTTTGACTGGCAAATTCCAGGGCTACGCCACGAGCTGATTGTTAGCATGATCAAAGCGCTACCGAAAACCATTCGGAAGAACTTCGTGCCTGCGCCAAATTACGCGGATGCGTTTTTAGGGCGAGTGACCGCGTTGGAAGCGCCATTGCTTGATTCGCTTGAGAAAGAACTGCGTCGAATGACAGGTGTGGAAGTGCTGCGTGAAGATTGGAATCTTGCTCAAATTCCAGAACACTTAAAAGTTACGTTCAGAGCGGTGGATCACCGTAACCGTAAGTTGAAAGAAAACAAAGATCTGCATGAGCTAAAAGAGAGCCTAAAAGACAAAGTTCAAGAAACGCTGTCGAAGGTTGCTGATGATGACATCGAGCAGCAAGGCCTACACACATGGAGTTTTGGTGAGCTACCTAAAGTCTATCAACAAAAACGTGGCGGGTTTGAAGTGAAAGCCTACCCAGCGTTGGTGGATACGAAAGACAGTGTAGAGATAAAACTCTTTGAAACTGAACAAGAGCAAGAGTCTGCCATGCGCGCGGGTCAACGCCGTTTGGTGTTACTCAATGTCCCGTCACCGGTGAAATATCTGCACTCCAATCTGCCGAACAAATCAAAACTGGGTTTGTACTTTAACCCGTATGGTCGAGTGTTGGATTTGATTGATGATTGTATTGCTTGTGGTATCGATAAACTCATTGAAGGGCAGGGTGGCCTTGTTTGGGATGCCGACAACTTTGAAGCGATGAAAGAACACATTCGAGCAGAACTCGGTGACACGGTCGTTGATGTGGCCAAACAAGTTGAAACCATTTTGACCACAGCCTTTAGCATCAACAAAAAGCTAAAGGGCAAAGTGGACTTCACGATGGCTTTTGCCTTGTCAGACATTAAAGCGCAAGTGGAAAGCCTTATCTTTAAAGGGTTTGCCACTGAATGTGGTTGGAAGCGATTGCCGGATATTCTTCGCTACATGAAAGCGATAGAGAAACGCATGGAGAAGCTTCCTATTGATCCAAATAAGGATCGCTTACACATGCTCAAGGTCGAGTCCGTTACCAATGATTACAAAGAGTTACTTAATAAAATTCCTAAAGGGCTGGCAACACCGGATAATGTAAAAGAAATCAGGTGGATGATAGAGGAGTTACGGGTGAGTTACTTCGCTCAACAGCTTGGAACACCGTACCCTGTTTCAGATAAACGCATCAAGAACGCCATCAATGAATGTTAAATTTCGGTATAGACCTTGCATGCTTAAAAGTTAACTTTATAATTCGAACACAATACGGCAATGGTATGCCACTGGGAGCCATTGCTAGTAACAATAAATATTGGCTATGACGAACATTAGCTATAACAAAAAAGGTTAGTTATGAAAAAGACATTATTAGCACTTGCTTTAATTGGTGCATCGACAACTGCTATGGCCGACTCTTGGGTATATGGTGGCGCTTCTGTAGGCTCATCTAGCCTAGGTAGCGAAGATGCTACGTCTTACAACATTCACGCTGGTACTGGTATCTTGCCATTCATCGGTGTTGAAGCAGGCTACACTGACCATGGTAAATTTGAATTTACGGGTGGCGATGTGAAAGCATCTTCTGTTTACTTTGCGTTGAAGCCAAGCATCAATTTCGGTCCACTACAAGTGTATGCAAAGGGTGGTGTTCACTCTTGGGATATGACGGGTAACGGTTCAGAATTCAGCAATGATGATGATTACGACCTAATGTATGGCGTAGGTGCAGACTACGCGGTATTTGGCCCAATTTCTCTTGGTGCTAACTACATGAACTACGTTGTGGGTAAAGAAGACATCGGTACGTTCTCTCTAACGGCATCATTCAACTTCTTGTAAGAATGTGAATTTGCTTTAGTCAGTGACAAATTGAAACGCCAGCGGAGATGCTGGCGTTTTTGTTTGTGTCTAACAAGATCGTAAGAGAGCACTCTATGCTTGAGAGTAGCACTCACTAGATATTGGCTAGATCTCTTTCATTGCTGAAACAACAGAAGGGTCGTTGATTAGGTTGAATAGCATACTCTTAACAGAAGAGCGTTGAGCATCAGAAAGTGCTTTCTTAGGGTTTTCACGAGACTGAGTCAAAATGTTTTTGATGAATTTACTGTTGGTTCCAGACAGTTCGTAAACGAATCGCAGCGTATCGAGTAGTTCATCTTGAGCCAAACTGTACACCGCCATTTCACAGCTCAAGCCGTCCATCGCTAAGAAATTATTGACCACTTCTTTACGTTCTGTTTTGAATTTTTCGTTTGCAACGTAGCCATCAATTAGAGCTTGCACTCGATCGGCGATCGCAACAGGCACTTCCATCGTTTTTGTTTCATGAGTCATCAATAATTCTCCTTCTTTAGCTGCATTAAATTGCGATGCCGCCTTTATTCTTACTAGGCTGTATTGCAGCCTTTACGTTTACCGTGTGTGGCTATTCTAGACTTGATAGTGAGAGTGTTCCAATCAACACCGATATTGTAAGGCCAATTTCACATTTAAGTGTCAGGTTAGCACGGACTAATGCATTGTGTTTGAGGAATAATATACCACGGTATAATGACAATTTATGTATTAAATCCAACAGCCTAAACAGTCTCGAACCTAGCGAAGAGGCGAAGCAGAGGTGTTTGATTTAATTTTAAGCGGCTAATGAAGAGCGTGGAGAAGAGCGAACGTCGACATACGGTGACAATTCGCTCTCAGGGGGGATGCTTAGATAGCAGTGACGATAAAGATAATGCTGGCGTATGAGCGTTATTCGCTTTCTGCAATTTTGAAGCCAATGTAACAAAGAACAAGCCCTACCGCGGGCACTGACCCTACGGTGATTTCGGATAAAGGTAGATCAACGAACATTTTAGCGCCTAGTACGTGAGCGCCAACATTGAGCACAATAAGAATGACGGCAATGGCACACAATATAAGTTGCTTGTTTAGATTACTCATCGTTTGACTCCAGTTATTGGTGATCGGTTTTTTATGATCGGTAATTCGTATTGGGTTGTTCACGGTTAGTCATTCAATTATAAAGGCTTACGTATGATCTATAATAGATACAGAAATGTGATAGTTAGCTATAACAGATTGAAGTGCCAGTGCTATAATGCGAACGGTGAGGTCTGATACCAATGGGCCAGTTATTGATAACCAAGAGTAGTAAATTGTGGCCAAATACGTCGAGCTTGCCGAACAGATTAAGGACCAAATTAAAGAAAATGTTTGGGGAATAGGCAGTAAGTTACCGTCTCTGCGTAAGCAAACCGAGTTGTCAGGGTTTAGTTTGATGACGGTAATGAACGCCTATCAGCTCTTAGAAAGCCAAGGGTGGGTCGTATCACACTCTCGTTCTGGTTACGTGGTCGCGCCTCAAATCAAACAACAATCCATTGCAGCAGCGCCAAAATCGCTACAAGAGACAGAGTCGGTTGATATCAATGATTTTGTTTTCGATATATTGCAAGCAAGTCGAAAGCCGAATATTACCAATTTTGGTTTTGCCTACCCTGATCCCAACCTTTACCCACAAAATCGAGTGAATCGCTCTTTGGTTCACGCTGCCCGTGAAATGCCTACTTCGAATGCACTCGATAACCTTCCTCCAGGCAATGAAACCCTACGAACAATCATTGCCAAGCGTTACGCGGCGCAGGGTATGAATATCAACCCTGACGAGATAGTGATCACCGCAGGCGCGTTGGAAGCGTTGAACCTAAGTTTGCAATCAGTGACAAAAGCGGGGGATTGGGTGGTGGTTGAGTCGCCTGCATTTTATGGGGCGTTGCAGGCGTTAGAGCGCCTTAATTTGCGCGCCATATTCGTTAATACTCATCCGAAAGAGGGAATCGACCTTGATTCTCTAGAGCGTGCGCTAAAAACGCACAAAGTGAAGGCGTGTTGGTTGATGACCAATTTTCAAAATCCTCTTGGTTTCACGCTCTCAGATGAAAAGAAACAGAAGCTGGTCTCGCTGCTCACAGCGCATAACGTGTACTTAATTGAAGATGATGTTTACAGTGAACTTTACTTCGGAAATTCCAAACCGCTCCCCGCGAAAGCGTTTGATCAGAGTGGAATGACGCTGCATTGTTCCTCATTCTCGAAATCACTGGTTGCTGGGTTTCGTATTGGTTGGGTTGCAGCGGGAAAGAAAGCGCTTCAGATTCAAAAGATCCAGCTGATGAGTACCTTATCGACAAGCGCACCGGTGCAGCTAACCTTGGCGAATTATCTCTCTACGCGTCACTACGAAAGTCATTTACGTCAATTAAGAAGGCAACTAGAGCAACGTAAATACCAAACATGGCAACAGCTGCAGACGTATTTACCGGAAGGTTCGAATGCGATTTACTCTGAAGGTGGATATTTTATCTGGGTGGTGTTGCCAGAACACATTAACGCCACTGAACTCTATCGAATCGCCTTGCAGAATGGCATTAGTATTGCCCCTGGTGAAATGTTTGATACCAATCAGCAGTTCAACCACTGCTTTCGACTTAACGCGTCGCTTGAGTTCACGCCAAAAGTTGCGCAAACGATCAAACGATTGTGCGATCTTGTGAAGGCTTTATGTAGAGAACGATTACTGTAAACTTTCATTAAAACAGTGAATTAGCGCTACTATTCTTTTCGTTAATCCATCTAACGTTGATCCTCACATAATACCCCTATAGTTGTTAGGTTTTTGTCCTAACAAAGCTTCGTTATACTCGCGCTGATTTTAATAAGCCGTATAGGCACGCACTGGATTTACGTTCCAGCTCGCAGAAGGAAAAAAAATGTCTCAATATGTCGTATGTGCGCTCTATAAGTTTGTCGCACTCAATGATTATCAAGAAATTCGTCAACCTCTCACCGATCTGCTCAACGAGCAAAATATTCGTGGCACATTGTTGCTAGCCAGTGAAGGTATCAATGGCACGGTCGCAGGCAAGCGTGAATCGATTGATGCACTGCTCGCTTGGTTTAAACAGGATCCACGTCTAGCGGATGTCGTTTATAAAGAATCTTTTAACGAAGAGCAGCCGTTTAACCGAACCAAAGTGAAGTTAAAGAAAGAGATCGTGACAATGGGCGTCGAAGGCATTGACCCGCGCCATGTGGTGGGTACCTACGTGAAGCCGCAAGATTGGAACGAACTGATTTCTGATCCTGAAGTATTACTGGTCGATACTCGTAACGATTACGAAGTGGACATCGGTACATTTGAGAACGCGGTGAACCCTAATACGGAAACATTCCGAGAGTTTCCTCAGTATGTCGCTGACAATCTGGATCCCGCCAAACATAAGAAAGTTGCGATGTTCTGTACGGGTGGAATACGTTGCGAAAAATCTACTGCTTACATGAAAGAGCAAGGCTTCGATGAAGTGTATCACCTAGAGGGCGGTATTCTTAAGTACCTAGAAGAGGTGCCTGAAGAAGAGAGCATGTGGCAGGGCGATTGCTATGTATTTGATGGCCGTGTAGCGGTGAATCACCAGCTAGAGCAGAGTGATTACGACGTGTGCAATGCCTGCCGTCTTCCGATCACTGAAGAAGATAAACAATCGCCGAGTTTTGAGAAAGGGGTCAGTTGCCCTAAATGTGTCGACAAACACAGCGATGAGCAAAAAGCTCGATTCCGCGAGCGTGAGAAACAGGTTCAGCTTTCTACCTTGCGTGGTGAAACCCATGTTGGTGGCGATGCTGCGCAGTTAATTGAGCAGCGAAAGAAAGAGAAGTTGGCAATGAAAGAGCAGCAACGTTCAGGCAAGTCAGCTAAATAGCCCTCACGCTCGTCCAGTTCGACCCTGTTCAAAAATAGAAATGAAAAAAGCGCCTATCGAATACTCGGTAAGCGCTTTTTGTTTGTCTCAAGATAATAGAACCCTGATGGAATCCGACTAATCCTGTGTATTTTGCTCTGAATTCATTTTTGCGTAGCGATGCAGCAGATCGGTGAGCACTTTCACCCAGCCAAATGCATCGGCTGGCGCATTGGCGAGTATTGTTTCGACCTGTTCACAGTGCGTTTCCAGTGTTATGGCTTGCTCTAGGTTGAATGAAATCGCGTAGAAGTGCCACAACACTAAACGAGTCATTCTTTGGCTGTTCTGTTTTGCATTTTCTGAGTCATCAAACGCTTGTTGAATCTCGCTTAATGCAATCGCTGTCATACGAAGCGTCGCATCTAGCTGCGCTGACATCATGCGTTCTTCACTGTCGACCTCTTCCTGTTCAAAGGTGAACAACTCGCTCATTACATCTTCAGGGACCATTTTACTGATCATTCGAACGCTGAACTCTTCAAGTTCTTGGCGGGGCATAGTCACAAGGCAGTTAAATGTGTAATCACGAAGCATAAGAAATCGCTTTTGTTATTGGGTTGAAATAGAAGAACGGTCAGCACTGAACATTTGTCTTAGGCGACAGTGATCAGTGCTGTATTCATTGATAGTTTAAGCATAGCGAACGAGAGGTTGAGTTCAAACAACAACGTATTGTTCGTTCTATGAGTCAAAGGCTTGTTTAGCGATGAGCGTCAGGGCTTGGTAATCATCACATTCAATATCACTTGGCTCACAGATACTCAGCAGATCTTCAATAAAGAAGCTTAACGCTCGTGACTCAATGGATTTGATCTTACTTTGCTGTTCTTCAGGTAGATAGTGATAGGTTGAAGCCGCGCCGAAATCACCGAAAATCATGTGATTATTATTGTTAATAAGCACGTTATGGGCATAGAGATCACCGTGACACACCTTGTTGTGATGAAGGTGGGCAAAAACATCCATCATTTGATCGACAATGATTTTAATGTCAGCGATGGCTAATGAAAAATCGGGTTTGAATGTATCACGCGTGCACGATTCCAAACTTGGCGCGAGCCCTAAGTTGAAGTAGCTGTCAGGGATAAGCTCCATGACTAGCGACAGATAATCTTCCTCACTCACTTGCGCAATGGACTTCACAAGGTTTGGGTGGAAACCAGTTTGCAAACAAGCGTTCAATTCATCTTGCGGGTAGCCATCGCTCGTTACTGCGCCTTTGAACACTTTTACGGCAACATGCTTGGGAAAGTCATACTCGTCGTTAACCCAATCGGCGTGTGAGATGATGCCTGAAGCACCTTGGCCGAGCACTTGATTCATTTTGTAGCTGGATGCGCTGACTTGTGGTACTTGCGACGTTGATTCTTTGCTGCAACAGAATGGGTTACCTGCAAACGCAATCCATGCCAATCGGGGCAAAGATAGCAATTGCGATGGAAATTCAGTGAGTTGGTTAGCAGAAAGGCGAATTAGTTCGAGGTTGTGAAGCTGACTCATCGATTTTGGTAGAGACTTCAGCTTGTTTCCAGCCAACGCTAATTTCTGCATTCGAGGTCGCTCACCGAGTGCCTCTGGCAGTGTTTCTATGTCGTTGTCAGTCAAGATTAACCAGCGCAGCGCTTTAGGCAATGCGTTTTCTGAGACCTCGGCAATCTGATTGTCTTTAAATCCCACCATTTCAAGTTCAGGACACCTG
>NZ_MCWZ01000084.1 GCF_002877365.1 Vibrio sp. 10N.261.55.A7 | reverse complement strand
TTGCTTTTTCGTAAGGCCAGATGCAGAAAGCTGACTGAGTTGCTTATCCAACCAAGCAATTAACTTCGGGTCTTCAACATGACTGCCTAACTCATCATCACCCGCTAAATACGCGATTGGCCACTTCGATAAATGCTTCTGCCAGCGCTTGAAGTTCGTTGGCGTCATCCAGTGTTTTTTAAGCCAGTCAACGCACCACGCTTGGCGTAAATTATCGTCTACGGCAACGGGTGAAAGCTCCACTTTTTGTGGTTCTACAGCATTGATAATCTGAAGTCCCAACTGGTGGAATGTTTTAACAGCAACGTTGTCGGCAGCCATCCCTATTTTATCATCGAGACGTTGACGCATTTCATTGGCCGCTTCTCGACCAAAGGCAAGAAGAAGCAGTTCTTCAGCTTGCGCAGAATGGCTTTGCAACAAGTAGGCTACGCGCGCCGTTAATACGCTGGTTTTACCTGAACCAGCACCAGCCAAAATGAGATTATGATCGTCATTCAACAATACCGCTTTTTGTTGCGAGTGGTTTAAAGGGGAGGACTCTAGCTGACTAAATAGTACTGACCAATTTTCCAGCTCATTGTCTAGCCAGATTTCATTTCGTGATAACAATGCCTGTTCAGAATCGATCAACCAAGGTTCCAACGCTTTAATACGAGATGGTAAGCGTTGTCCTGCGTCCTCGAGTGACATCTCTATCTTCGAAAAATCTTCATTCACTTCTTGTGCCCAAGAAGAAACTTGAGAGTGCGCCAAGAACGCAGGCTGTTTTGTGATTTGTGCAAGCTGCTGCTCCCACTTAGGGAGGAAATTATTAAGCTGTTGGCATTGTGCACTGTGCCAACGTTGATAACGGGCAATGGCGAGACGAACAAAATCGCGGCACTTAGCCCAAGGCAAGCCCTGAACGAGCCAAGAGCGTTGAACCCCCTCGGATTCATGTGCGAAAACCTGAATACTTCCCCAGAATAGCCCGCGCTTTACCACGACTTCACCATTCCAGACATGGAAAGGGATATGCTCTTCGCTAGATTGTGAAGACAAAACCAATAGCGCAGGTTGGAGTTCAATCTGGTGGTATTCGGTTTGTATCAAGTATTGAGCGGTTTTATTAGCGCATAACTGCATTTGAGAGGTCCACAATTTTAATCGCAAAAGTATATTACAGCCCTGAGGCCAATTGATAAATTAAAGTGAATTTTTAACGATTAGCCTAACACAAAGCATTCTCTTTTGTATAAGCGTCATAAGGTTAGCGTATACCGTACAAAACCTGCTACACTGCGTTTTTATACCTTTAAAAAATATCAACGTGTCACTGACCAAACAGATTCGCCTCCACTGGGCTAACAAAACGTTCAACTACAGCATTCTCATCTTAGTTACCCTACTAGGCGTTATCATTCCTGCTTGGTATTACCAGCTCAACTCTCTCATTATTCCACTTATTTTAGGCATCATTGCCGCGGCTTTAGCGGAGAACGATAACTCCTTTACTGGCCGATTGAAGTCATCCATCTTAACGTTATGCTGCTTTGCGTTTGCAGCGTTCTCTATTGAGATACTGTTTGATCAGCCAATACTTTTTGCCATTGGGCTCATCGTCTCTACATTTGGCTTTATTATGCTTGGCGCTGTTGGGCCTCGATACGCCAGCATAGCCTTCGGGTCTCTTCTTATCGCTGTTTACGCCATGTTAGGGGCTCACAACAGCACCAATATTTGGTTCCAGCCACTGCTACTGATCACCGGTGCCGCTTGGTACTATTTAATCTCGATGATTTGGCATATTTTCTGGCCAATGCAACCGGTTCAGCAAAACTTGGCGAACGTATTTCTTCAGCTAGCCAATTACTTAGAATCAAAGAGTCATTTATTCCACCCCGTTTCCAACCTGATTCCTCAGCCGCATCGAATAACCGAAGCTAAGCTCAATGCCACGACTGTCACCGCACTAAACCAATGCAAATCCACTCTTTTAGCGCGTTCTAAGAGGGGAAGAATTGGTAATCGAAACAGTCGGTTTCTCAACATCTACTTTTTAGCTCAAGATATTCATGAAAGAGTGAGTTCTAGTCACTACCGCTATCAGGAACTGGCAACCGACTTCCAACGCTCTGATATCATGTTTCGATTCAAGTACGTACTTGAAACACAGGCAAAGTCTTGTCGTGATATCGCCCAATCTATTCGGTTAGGGATCCCTTACCAACACACTCCTGAATCCACCACTGCGCTCGAAGAGTTGCAATCGTCAATGAGTTATTTGCAGAAAAATGAGGCTTCCGGCTCCCGAATATCTCTCGCTCAGTTGGGTTACCTATTTAACAATTTAGGTACGGTAGAGAAACAGCTAAACCACATTAGTTCGCCTGACGTCAGTCAACTTGAAGAAGGTGATTTGTTTGATACAGATGCGCACAGCCTTAAAACGATGTGGCTTCGAATCAAAAGCAATTTTAATAAAGACTCTCTTTTGTTCAAACACGCAGTACGCCTCTCTATCGCCTTAACCGTTGGGTATGCCTTGGTACAAGGGTTTGACCTAGAAAGAGGATATTGGATATTGCTGACGACGCTTTTTGTCTGCCAGCCAAACTACAGCGCGACCAAACAGAAATTAACTTCGAGAGTCGTTGGTACGATCTCTGGGCTGCTTATTGGCGCCCCACTACTTCTGCTCTTTCCTTCACAAGAAGGTCAGCTTGCTCTTATCGTGGTGACGGGCGTTTTGTTCTTTGCCTTTAGAATGAACAACTACAGTTTCGCGACAGGCTTTATTACGTTGTTGGTTCTATTTTGTTTTAACCAATTGGGTGAAGGCTATGCGGTTCTATTGCCGAGACTGACGGACACCTTGATCGGGTGTACCCTTGCCGTTGTCGCCGTCATGTTTATATTTCCAGACTGGCAATCGAAAAGGCTGCATAAGGTGATGTCGAGTGCCATCGAATCGAATAATCAATATCTGGGGCAGGTCATCGCTCAGTACAGAATCGGCAAGAAGGATACGCTAAATTACCGTGTTGCAAGACGCAACGCTCATGACAATGATGCCAATCTGACTTATGCCATTAGTGCAATGCTAACTGAGCCAGGGAGATACCAAACAGCCATCGATGAAAGCTTCCGGTTTTTAACACTGAACCATGCCCTACTCAGCTATATATCAGCGCTTGGCGCGCACAGAACTCGAATTGAAGAAGCCACCGTACATCAGTTAATCCTTGATTCACATAATGTAATTCATTCACACCTCAACCTGATTCATCAGCAACTTGCGAATCAAACTGAGCAGAGTAATTCAACACTGGTTGACGAATTGGACCTAGGACGTCGCTTAAACGAATGGCGAGAAGACGAGGACAAATCGGCAAGGATGGTACTTCAACAACTTCACCTCATCTATCGAATGCTGCCTGAACTGCACTCTTTAGCCAGTAAATTATCCGTTCGCTCCAAAGCGTCGGAAGAACATAATTCAAAAATCGGCGAGTAAATTGGCTCATTACAGGCTTTTGTCTAACATAACCTTTACGCTGCTCGGACAAAGCAACCTCATGGGTTTGTATGATTTGTCTTACAAATAACAGGTTCCACAGGATGTTTGGAACGGGTTAAGCCAAAGGAGGAATTGGCTAAGGCGAGAAGTGAAACTAATGACACAAACTCAATTTGAATTACTGAAAAACCAATTAACGCTCTTAACACCGCAGCAGTTAAGAACGCTTCAAGGTGAAATTCACAATAACCTAGACACGGATCAATCGAAGTTAGTTACCGATGAAGAACTTCAACTAATTTCTAGCCTTTTTTCCTAGTCACTCATCAAAGTAATACCCAGCATAGCAAGCAATAATTGCTAGCATAACTTGCAGGAATTGCAAACGACACTTAAGCTTTTAATAGCAGAGGGTGGCCTATGTCAGTTTCAAGTATTCAATCTGGTTATCAAGTAATCGAACAGTCATCCAAAATGGCTGAGCAAGCCGCGCAAGAAATTCAAGCCACACCGACCTTTTCCGTACCGCAGAAAACAGAATTAGACTTCAATAAAGTCAAATTCGAGCCACCTAAGTCAGAAGATAATGACTCTTACACCGATCCTATCATTAAGCTAAATCAGGCTCATCAATACAACAAAATCGGCACGAACATGCTACAACGAGATCAAGAGATGATCGGCACGCTGTTGGATATTCATATTTAATTACCACTTTTCGCAGTGACTTGGCTTTCAGACGTTGAGTTTATTCGCTTTAACAGTAAAATCGCTGGAAAATAATAGATTCGACTTAACTATGCCTAAATTAAACTTGCACCGCCGTGATTACGTTTCCATTCTCAACAAAGATGACGAATCAAACAAATTAGCGCAGATATTTAAGCCTAATCTAGAAAGGTCAACACTTCGACTGACTCCAAGCCCTTATCTCAACGAGAGGAACATAGAAAAGCGCTGGCAGAAGCTCGCTTCGATGACTGACAAGAGTCAGCTTTTAGATCCCACAACTGACTTACAAAAAGACGCCTACTCCAAAAACATAGAGCACTTTATCGGTACGGTGAAAGTGCCCGTGGGTATAGCAGGCCCCCTGCGCATTAACGGTCTTTTTGCTAAAGATGACTTTTTGATCCCCCTCGCGACGACAGAAGCGGCCTTAGTTGCTTCCTATAACCGTGGCGCTCAGCTTATCACCGCTGCAGGCGGCGCAAGCGCTATGCTTCTAAACGAAGGTGTCACACGTACGCCTGGGTTCGCCTTTTATAGCCTTAAAGAAGCGGGAGAGTTTGTCGGTTGGATTGTGACCCAGTACGACACTTTTAAAGAGATCGCAGAAAGCACAACCTCTCACGGAAAGCTTACAGACATCAATGTCAATATTGAAGGCAACCACGTTTATCTCGTATTTGAATTTCTAACTGGTGATGCATCAGGACAGAACATGGTGACCATTGCAACGAACGCGGTGTTTGAGTACATAATGTCCTCCACCCCCGTTGATCCTGAATATGCATTTTTAGACGGAAACCTATCTGGTGACAAAAAACCCAACGCGCACTCGTTACGCAGCGTTCGAGGCAAAAAAGTCACTGCTGAAGTGCATCTTTCACGTGAATTAATCGCTAAATTCCTTCACACAACGCCTGAAAAAATGATGCAGTTCGGGCAAATGACAACGGTAGGAGGAGCGCTTAGTGGCACAATTGGTATCAACGCCCACTACGCAAATGCGCTTGCCGCCCTCTACATTGCCTGCGGACAAGATGCCGCTTGTGTGGGTGAATCAGCCGTGGGCATGACTCGTATGGAGCTTGATAAACATGGAGGCCTGTACGCCAGTGTTACATTGCCAAATATCATGGTCGGCACCGTGGGTGGAGGTACAGGGTTACCGAGTCAAAAAGCGTGTTTGGATATCTTAGGCTTACACGGTGCAGGTAAATCTCAAGCATTAGCGGAAGTAGCGGCCGTATTGTGCCTGGCTGGTGAACTGTCTATCGTCGGAGCATTCTGTGCTGGGCATTTCTCTCGTGCTCATCACAAGTTAGCACGCTGACGCAGTAGTTAACTCGGATTGTGCTCTTGCGCTTGAATTGGAGCTGGCCCACACGATGACCGGCTGAAGAGTAAACACTACAATCGCGAATCTGTTAGCTTTGTCCCGATTATTCTGACAGCTCTTACATTTTCCAACCAGTTGATAATATGCGGTGTATAATTTACTCATTGAATGTCGACATTTTTCTCATATGAAGCCTACTTCTAACACGATTGATGATCTTTACCCAGTACTTACCCCTGGGCTAAAACTGTCTGCCGAAATTATTTTCGGGCCAAATGATAGCTATACATTCCCCACTCAACTGATCGGACACAAAGACGATCAATACATAATTGTCGACCTTTCTCTCAAGGCAAAAGAAGCACTATTAATGAGGAAAACCGATAACGTCTCCATTATTATTCGTGGCATATGCAATACAAAACTTGGTCATGTCATTGCGTTCAAGACCCGAATCATCAGTAAAGTTTCTAACCCCGTCAGCGTTCTGTTTTTGAAAGCACCACAGCATTTCATATCCAAACCTGCGAGGACACACGAGCGCTTTTCCTTTGATATACCAGCCACGATCGTTGAGGGAACCAAGTCCTATGATGCCCACCTTATCGACTTTTCAGTTTCAGGATGCGCACTGTTTATTGCTGGGGAAAATGAGCTAGAAAAAAGCAGCGTTATTGACGTTGAGTCAGAAATAACCGCCTTGTTGGACGACGGCGTCAAATACAATATTGCGAACATCAAAAAACAGAAAGATGGACACAAAATTGGAATCAAGTTCAACAACAATATTGAAATGACGGACGAAATCAAACATAAGGTGTTGGAGCTGGCCGTACAAACCAGTGCCTTGTAGGGAACACGAGAGAGCGTACAAATTGTTCTATTTCATGGAAATAAATTCACTTTTCAAATACTGAAACGCTTGAAACAATTCATTTTCTTTCAAGGGCTTAATGATTATATAGTTTGCACCAACATCTAAAAACTCTTGTTTCGTTTCCGCCATACCATCCGCAGTACAAGCAAATATTGGCACGTTACTTTTTAACTCATCGCGAATAATTCTAGTGACTTCAACACCTCCGATATTCGGCAATTGATTGTCCATTAAGATAAGGTCGTAGATATTTTTCTGAACCAACTCAATCGCTTCTTGGCCGTCTTCTACCCAGGAAATCTGCATTCCATACTTCTCGCAAAAAGCCCGAGCGATAAACGCGTTAGTATGATTATCCTCAACCAAAAGGACATTGAGTGTCGTATCAAACAATTCTTGCGGTTTGCTCTCAACTGGAAGTAACGGTGCAATCGCTGTTTCTTTGATGCATTTAATGGGGATATCAACCTTGAAAGTCGTTCCGCTACCCACTTCGCTCTTAATGTCATATTGCCCCTCAAGTAGCTCAACAAGAATTTTGATAATGGTTAGCCCTAAGCCACTGCCCCCCGAGTCTGGCACAGAGTGTTCACTCACCTGAACGAATGGCTCAAAAATTTTGTCGATGAATCGCGCTTCAATACCAATCCCAGTATCTTCCACAAGAATATGAAGACTAGAATCGTCACCTTTATTGGTGTGTGTGATAGAAACGGCTAATCGCCCTTTATGCGTAAACTTAATGCCGTTACTCACTAAGTTGAACAAAATCTGAGTTAAACGAACTTTATCCGTTGCTATGACAGCGCCTTCTTCAAAGTCGGTTGTACAAACAAACTCAATGCCCTTGTCATGACACAGTGGGGCAAATATTTTATCCACGGTTTGATACGTTTCTATCGGTTTGAACTCCGAGGTCTGAAGTGAGTAAGCGCCTTGCTCCAACTTAGAAAAGTCTAAAATATCATTGAGTACCACCAAGAGGTGTTCACCACTGTTGCACAGAACATTGACATACTCGAGCATCGTTGAATCGACGGAAGAGGCTCTTAACATTTGTGAGACACCCAATATTCCATTAAGCGGCGTTCTTAACTCATGGCTCATTTTAGCTAGAAAGTCAGCCCTAATTCTTGCCAACTCTTCCGCTTCTATTCGAGCCCGTTCACTTTGTTTTTCCGCTTGTATCAAGCTTGTGATGTCTTGGCTTTGTGCAATGACCAAGTGCACTTCGTCATCGACGATGATTGGCGACAAGTTCCATCGAAATACCTTGTCAGCAATGGGAATGTTAACACCAGTCAACGTTGCACCCGTTGCGGCCATCTTAATCTGAGGCAACAAGTTATCGACCAGAAGTTGATAGGTTTCATCGTTAACTCTGTTTGAGTTAAAGTATTTCTGACCAGCAGGGTTAATTTTAACGACTCGCCCTTCAACATCCCAAAATAAGATCGGGGATAACGAGAAATTGAATAAGTCTTCAAACAACTTCTCTTGTTCAATAAGCCGTTTGAATGAATCTTCCAACGTATGACCAATCTGATCAAACTCTTTAACCGGACTTCCATTAAATTTAGTAATGCTACGCAAATCCACGGCATCGGCAGTGTATTGAGTCAACACATCCAATTCTGACGACACTCGACGATTAACCCAGTACCAAGTCATAGCACCAAGAACAAACATGAAAAGAAGCAAGACCCCACCCCAGAAATTATAGTGGTGACTAAATTCTATAGGGGATTGATTGCGCTGAACGGTATAGATGAAAATAGGCGTTGGAGCGCTACTCACTTCAAGTGGTGTCTGGACAATAATGTATTGGCCCACTTCATTTGTAGAGTCATATTCATCCAAGACGTCTTTGTCGGTATACGAATCCGTGGAATGCCTAATCGTTGATGCGATCACTTCACCATCAATGACCATCACAACATTTTCTGAGTTGCTGTCTATTTTTAGAGAGTTCATTACGGAGTAATTCTTATTGAGTACCACTCCGATGTGATACATCGCCAATACTTCACCTGTTTCAGAATTCACTATCGGTGTTCGTCTCAGTAATAGATGCTGAGTACCAAGTAAGGAAGAGATTTTGACAAGGTGCCAACTCTTGCTTGCATTGAGTTGCAAGCTAACCATATTTAGAGGGTTCTCTTCTATGCCAAAAAATGTATAGCTTTCATCGCCCCAAAACATCCCGTCAGAAGTCGTGATATAACGAAAATCGGGTATTAAATGCGGGTTTACCTCATCGACAACAGCAAAGAACTGATCTAAGGGTCGAGGAGTTTCATTGCTCAGAGCTTTTACTAATGAATCGTTGCGACTATAGCTGTCTTGCTGAGTTCTCAGTGAGGTAAGCTCTAAATTAAACAAAGCTTGAACTAAGCTATTTGTTTGTACTCTTGTTCGTTCAATTTCCTTATCGACAGCGCGTGAGGTCGCTTGAAAATTGAGAAACAGCACCATGAGAGTAACCGCACCCATTACAGTAAAAACGGTACGTGTTATGAGTGTTGCTAAGTTTAACGATTTCTTCCGTGTAAAAAATCCAAATACCATTATAAATCCGAGTACCTAAAAGCGTATCGCTTAAGCGCGTCGATTTTCTCTTTCGAATCTTCTGAAGTAACCACTTCAAATTCACCAGAATAAACAATCGGAACGTCTTTGCCTTCTAAATCCATTTTGATTCCTTCAGCCATCGCAATTCCGGTGTCATCGTTCATTCTCATTACAGTCACATCAAGATCGCCAGCCTGAATGGCATCCAGTTCGGCACTGCCGCCTCCCCAACCATTGAGTACAATGTCTTTTCTATTGAGTTCTTTTAATGCTTCAGAAGCCCCTAAAGCGACATCGGTTGAGCATGCATAAATAAAAGCGATATCTTCTTGATTCTCTATCGCCCTTTTGGCTGATAGATAGCCTGTTTCTTTGTTTGCCTTGGTATAAAACGATGAAGAGAGCACATAATTTCCATGATGGGACATGCCTTTGATAAACGTGTCTCCTCTGGCATCACTAATGTAGCCTTTTGAGTAATAAAGCATGGAGTAAGCACTTTTATCAGAAATATTCTCTTTAAAATACGCTTCGAGTAACTGAGCGCCTCTTACATGGTCAAATCCAACATACATAAAAGGCTGGCGTTGGTCCCATGAACGAACAGGCGTCGTGATATTTTGTAAAATCAACTTGGTGTCATTAGAGCCAAGAACGTGCTCAATGAATTTTCGATGCCGTGTGGTATAAAGTGTGAAAACCAAATAATCTGATTTATTTTTAAGCGCTTGCATCAGCGAATGATTTTGCTGCCGAACATCACTATTGATCCCAGTAAAGACTCGATTCAATGTGTAATCTATGCCCAGCTCATTCATTCGTAATTCAAAGGCCTTAATATTACGAACCCAATAATCCGATATTTGCTCTCCAGGAGAAACAATCGATATGGTTACGGGCTCATCCTGTTTTACTTTGAGTTTGCTCGGCGCTTCGCGAACGGATCTCTTCAATATATTGGTCAATTCAGCTTGCTTAGGGTGTGCTTCTAGGTACTCAAAATAACCCCAATAATCTGACAGCTCTTGGGTTGTATGAGCGTGCACTAGAAAAGTAGGCAACGAGCAAAAAATCAAAATGAATGTGTGTAAACGCACAATACTCTTATATCTCAACAATGAAATCATCTTCTGCTCGTTACTATATTCGCTCTTACTAGTTAAAGTAAGAGCACTAAGTTATTAATCATTAAAATTGCCACTCATTACTAAAACGTGAATGCCAGGTTGGCTGACAAACCAAACTGATTATCACCGGCATAATTACCCGCAAAATCCAAACTGACCAAGTCTCCAGGGCTGATTCCTACGCCAGCAGTAAGGGAGTCATCCAAAGTATCCTCTAGGTCAAACTGGTAGCCCGCTCTGAGCTGAACCCAATCAAATGCATTACCTTCTACCCCAAAACGTAGAAATTGAGTATCGTCAGCGTAACCACTAAAGCGGGATTGGTCGGTTAAATCCCAATCGACCGTCGCGACAAAATAGTCCATGGTGTAAGCTCCAGAGACCGTCACCTGCGTATCTAGCTTGTATTGATTCGAACCATTTACAGCAACAACAGTATCGATGGATTGGGATATCAAATCTTTAACAGCAATCGCCGCACGAAATTGCTGATAGAGCCAAACAGCCCCAAGGTCTAAATTAAACGCCGTTTTTGATGTTTCACTCTGATCATAATCGCTGATATCGAAGTCTTCGACAGACACGACTTGCTTGTATGTCTTCATGTCTTGAAACTTAGGCGTGACACCTAGTGCAAAGTCTTGCCCACCAAATGAAAAACGCTTAGCCAGTGCAACACCAAACTCACTGTAACCAAATGCGATCATATCTACGGTCGAGGTTTGGTAACGAGCTGGAATACCTGCCGATTCAGGTTGAATATCGGGAAAAGCCAGAACTTCAGCGTAACCTCTAATAAAGACGTTCATAGAAAGAACATTTAAAGGGATTGCGACAGCCGCGCCAGCCCCACCACTTGCAACGACGGGTTTGTTTCCTTCTAACGCATTTAACTGACGGTTCAGATCATCAACAAGCGTTGGATCTGTAGAATTCGCTTCATATCGTTTAATGGTATCTTGCAGGTCATCAATTGAATCGATAGTTTTATCTGTGTCTCGAACGTTAGCGCCAATGGCAGGGAACAAAATCCCTACCGTATCGCTGTCTCGATACACAGCTACGAGAGCCGGGTTATAGAAAGGGGCCAACAAGTAGTCTGCGGTGCTCACCCCAGTGTTCCCCATCGCATTTCCTCGGGCATCTGCTATGCCGGAGGCCGCAAAGGGCTGTGTAGTAAAAAATAATAAGCCGGATGCCACTGATAGTTTTATTAGTTGTTTCATTTCCTTACCAACCTTTTTTGTGTTCCCACAATAAGGTTAATACATGTTTACAACTTACACCGTTTTTTTACAAATTGAAGAGACTAAAGCTTGCTGAAGAGTGACTTTTCCCAAAGCCAGCGCTTCTTTTTTGGCCTTCGTTAAACGCTTTACCTGATACTCAATTTTGGACGCTTCGCTACGATTGCTCCCAGCGGGCTCACTCCACTCCAAAACTAAAGGGGCTTTACCTTTGAGCGCTTTTGCGCCTTTTCCGCTGCAGTGCTGCTTGAACCTTCGAGTTACGTCTGTCGTAATGCCACAATACAGTGCATTACTCGGGGTCCTAACAAAATAGATAAACCAGTTAGAACTCCCCTTTTGTTCCGATAACACTGCAGCCAAGCTATCGCTCACTAGCTTGTTAAGCTTTCAATGAGTGCTTTTAGTTCTGCCAATTCGTTCTTTTGTTGATCGAGTTCTTCTCGTAGCTGAGCAACTTCCGATTCAAGAGAGTCGACTCGAGTGCTTCCCGCTGACACAGAAGGTATTGCAGCGGCAAGAGCTTCAATATCCACTTCGCCACTAAAGAGATGTTGGTAACGTGATTCACGCTTCCCTGCTTCTCTAGGCAGTTTCACAACCAAAGCGCCAGCTTCTCTTTGACTCATAGCATCAAGCAATGCTTCTACCTCTTTCACATCTACAAACTGACATAGGCGATTTGTTCTTGTTCTCAATTCGCCCGGTGTTTGAGCGCCACGAAGCAATAGACAACAAACAATGCCTCTTTCTTGTTCTGTAAACTTAAGATCGCCGAACTCAGTATTGCAAAAGCGATGGCTGTACTTACTCGTGCGGCTATTGAAAGCACTTTCATCACTGACTAGCCTTTTAGATATCAAACCTGCAAGCACATCCTGTACTTCCGCATCACTGATGGCCATCACTGGATCGCGGTTACTTTTCTGATTACACGCCGTCGTTAAACTGTTTAGAGTCAGTGGATAGTAATCAGGCGTCGTCACTTCTTTTTCAATAAGGCAGCCAATTATACGCGCTTCAATAGGGCTTAATTCTATCGTCATTGTGATTATCCTTTTGGGTTTCAGTGCTAACGGACTTCATGCTTGGGTAAGAAAGTCTACACAATTAATGCTCTGACATTAGAGGTACAATTCTCATATTGCCATTTTTATCAATCATAAAAATACGAGAGCGATTAAGCTCAACTTCCGTAACCTCTAGCTGGTTTTTTTCAGATTGATAAGCCTTTCGTAACTTCATTGAGGCATTCGCTTGGGTAACAGATTCGTTCGTTTCATCCGAAACGACCACATTGACATCTGTATCAGCTTGCAGCTCAACTGGCACAATAATTTCAGAACGGTTCATTTGTGTAACTTTCTCTTCATAATTCTCGCCCTAATATAGCGGGTCAGGTTAAGAAAACAATGTGTTCAAGATAGGTTGACTAATAATTGGACAACTTATTGTCGGTATTGATCTAAAGACTGTTATGTCTTTCACTGTTGTGCTTTAATCGGTCGTAGTTAACGTTAATTATTAGGAAATGGAACCTATGAGTAGTGTATTAGAAATCGTAAGCCAAGCACGTCGTAAGAATAAACTGAAACGTGAACTTGTAGATAATGAAAAGAAAGTTCGTGATAACCGTAAACGTGTTGATCTTCTAGAAAACCTACTGGACTACATTCATTCTGGTATGAGCCATGATGAAATTGTTGCTATCGTTAAAAACATGAAAGCAGATTACGAAGACCGTGTAGACGATCACATCATCAAAAGTGCAGAAATTTCGAAAGCACGTCGTGATATTAGCCGCCGTATCCGCGAGCTAACAGAAGAAGACAAACAAACAAACCAAGTAAAAAAATAGACTCTACAATAGAGTTAACCGCTAGGCGATAGGGTCTATGTGTCTGAATAGCCATAGAGAATGCGCTACCCGACGCACTTCCAGTTGCAGAGTTAGAAAACAAAAATCCGAGCCATATTGCTCGGATTTTTAGTTTCTATAGAAGGCGCGGTTTGATTCTTAGATTAAAGAAGTTCCTTCGCAACTAGGTGAAGTAAGTACGTCTCTCGTTCGATACTCATCCCCTTCTTGTCGCTTTCCGCCATCGTTTTTTCATTATGGGCGATAGCTTCATGAATATTAATCCATACCGCTTTCATGCCATTTTTTACTTCGTAGTCTTCATAATTCGTTTCCCCTAACACTCTATCGATTTTGCAGGTGTAGCAATAGGAGATCATGTGCATGACATTGGCATTGTTTTTGTACCATGGCCTAAATTCTTCGACAATCCCGAAGGGCTTTATCCCACGAATATTCTGAGCACCCGTCTCTTCTTCAAGCTCTCGAACCATGCCAGCAATAATGTCTTCGCCCTCATCTATACCGCCTCCTGGAATGGTATAATCATGATACCTTTCGGTGTAAAGCAATAAGATGTCTTCCCCACTAACGACGATAGATCTTGCGGCATTTCTCTTGTAGATACTTTGGTCATCCAGGTGCTCAATACTGGGATGAACCATTGTGGTTAGGTGTCTCATAAAATAGGTCTTAATGGATTATTTAGGCGGATACTATCATAGTCAGCGGTTATTCGTTTCACTCAGGCGTTCTTGTTTCATTCCTAACCGCTTCATCAAGCTGGAACAAGGTCTCAGCAGCTTCCATATATTCAGCGTATTCAGCAAACAACAGACGGTTTTCCTGAGTCATTTGAGAGAGCTCTTCACAGCGCATCAACTTCCAGTACAGAGGGCTAGTGTGCAGCATTGAGAGCAATGGTTTAAACACCACTTTTTCATACACTAAGAACAGTGCTTCCAATATTTCTTCACGAACCGCTTCTGAACTGATTGATTCTTCAGCCAAAGTACGTGCTTGTATGTACATCTCGTTTTTATTTAGGTTATCCAAAACAGATTGATTGTCTTTCGCGAGCTCGGTTAGTTCTGTGCGTATTAGTTTTAACCAGTTTTCTTGGCTGAGATCTTCGCTGACCAAATTGTCAAAATCCTGTTTGATCTTTCTCTCAACGGACTTCTGGCTGTTAATTAGCGCTTTTCTTACTCTCTGAAAAGGCAACTGATATTCTTTACTGAGCTCAATAATAAGAGTGTGAAAACCATTATTTGGGAGGTGTAAATTGTTCTTAAACATAGCAAGAGCGTTCTCTTGCTGAAGACTAAACGGACTCATTAATTTCTTCTTTTCTAACTTGGTTTAGTAGCCGATGTTCTTTCCATTTTAAGGTATGAGATAACGAGAATCCATCAAAGATGGAACAATATGAAAACAAGCGTCACTCAATGCAACTTGCTGTGTTATGATCTTGTTACCTCAAGCAATTTTTCAAATACATGCATCCAACACAACTATTGTTCAATCTCTGTACTCATGCCTTGTTGCATCTTGAGTTCAAAAAACTCGCTCGTAACCTTAATACCAATGAGAAAAATCAGCTATTAATTCAATTTATCAAGCCTTACGTTAAAAACACACGATATCGTGCAGTTAAGAAATCGGCGAAACAATGGTTACTTGTTGGTCGCCGTGAAAACAGCAACTTTGAGGCGATGTTAGAACAAGAACATGCTCGATTAATGGATGCTTGTTCAACTGATTTATTCCAATTCGTTAACCTGATTTCGCATATCGAATCCGCTCTTAAAACCAAAGTTCAACACTCGCTGGCCAAAGACATCGACTTAGAGGCTCGTTTCGGTAAAGTTCTCATCTGTGTGGTCGACGAAAGCCTTAATGCGTGTTTTGACGAAGATGGTCACATGACGCAGTCCACACAGCTATTGTTTGTAGGAGAAACCGGATTGAAGGACCAGTTCTCTGACATCGTAGACCAAAATAACCATTTTCAAGCGATCATAGCGTACGAAGATGAATGCCACTTGCGCATAGAAATGCTGAGACTTTAATGACCGCTCACAAATAGCTCCCCTTTCCTTTGGCAACGATATGCGCTTATTCTAAATATTAATGATAAAATTATTAATATTACAAAAATGCATATGATAGTGATTA
>NZ_MCWZ01000083.1 GCF_002877365.1 Vibrio sp. 10N.261.55.A7 | reverse complement strand
TAATCCGCGATGAACCTTATTTTTTTACTGAACTTCTGCACCTTGAGTCAGCTTTTCTATGACTCGCATTAACAACTGAATGCGAGGTTTTATCGATTCGAGCAATATGTACTCTTTTTCACTGTGGAAATCCGCGCCAATGGGCCCAAACCCGTCCAGTGTTGGAATACCAAGAATCGCAGTACTGTTTGCATCCGAAATGCCGCCGGCCTCTTTCCAATTGATCTCGATTTCTAGTTCTTTTGCGCTTTGTTCTACCAAGCGAATAAACGACTCGGTTTGCAACGTGGGTAGCATCGATGGCCGATAAACCTCTCTATCGACATTAACTTTTGAACCAGATAAGAAAGGTGACTGCACCATTGAAGCTATATCAGAATCGATAACCGCGTATTCATCGTTATTCCAAAAACGAACATCGACAATCGCCTCAGCATAATCCGGCACGGTATTCGCCCCAACGCCACCCGACACCACGCCGACGTTCAGAGTTGTACCCGATTCTAAGTTGGTCATTTGATTTATGGCAAGTATCCATTGGGCTAATTCGGTAATGGCGCTGCATCCATTTTGAGGATCATTGCCTGCGTGAGCGGCCTTTCCATGAAACGTGATTTTGTAGCGTGCCATGCCTTTTCGAGCTTTGACTAGTCCACCATCGGCGCGCGCCGCTTCAGCCACCAACACGTGTTTCGCGTGCTTTGCTGTCGCTTGAAGCCAATCAGCGGAATACAAAGACCCTGTTTCCTCATCAGGGTTCATGCAAACGCAAAAAGAGTGAGTATCGAGTATAAGTGGATCAAGAGAGCGAAGCGCGTACACGATATTCAATAATCCGGATTTCATATCCGCCACGCCTGGACCATAGGCTCGCTCAGCATCAACACTCATGGGCCTGTCTACGGCCGTTCCTAAAGGGAAGACGGTATCCATGTGCCCAATCAACATCACATCTATATGATCGACATCTGGCTTGTTACGAATTTCTAAGCCAACACCGGCTCTGCCACAATCGATACGTTTGACTTCCCACCTATTCATGTCGTGATATTTCTGTTCGAACTGCGCTGCAATAACCTCAATACCCTCTAGGGTGTAGGTACCGCAATCAACATTGACCAATGGTGCAAGTTCTTCAAGGTATTCGTTCAGTGAGAAGTCCATCTCTTATCCTTTTCGTTTCAATGGCACACCTAATCTAGCACTGCTTTGGTGTACTTCATAGCACACACTCTAGGTTATGAAAGCCATCATTTATGATCGTTGTCTTTTATATACCCATGACCAAAATCACTAATTCAAACATAGGTAGCTTGATAAACTGGATACAATTCAACCAGATCCGATACGCCTCACAGTGAGCCTTAGTGATTGTGGTTACACTGGTGACAAACTACATTTCAAGGAGTGAATATGTATGACTAAGCAGTCGTTATTTTTCGGTGCGCTACTTACCTTTTTTGTTTCCCCCTCTTACGCATCCGTTAACAATGAACAGTATCTTTCTCTTACCCAATCCACCATAGGCTATGCCGCACTGGCGTTATTTACCGTCGCTTACATACTGGTCATGCTCGAAGAATATCTTCAATTGAGAAAATCAAAACCAGTGCTGCTCGCCGCGGGTATCATTTGGGCGATGATCGGTTATGTCTATCAACAAAATGGCCTGATCGACGTAGCGAAAGCAGCGCTCGAACATAACTTATTGGAATACGCCGAGCTGTTGCTGTTCCTACTTGTGGCCATGACCTATATCAGCGCCATGGAAGAGAGACGTTTATTCGATGCCTTGCAGGCTTGGATGGTCGGTAAAGGGTTCGATTTCAAAGCGTTATTTTGGATAACCGGTGTTCTTGCATTCTTTATCTCACCAATTGCGGATAACCTAACCACGGCGCTCCTCATGTGTGCGGTGGTACTGAAAGTGGCCGGAGACAATACAAGGTTCGTCAATCTTGCGTGTATTAATATTGTCATCGCCGCCAATGCGGGGGGCGCATTCAGCCCATTTGGCGATATCACCACACTCATGGTTTGGCAGGCTGGCCACGTTTCTTTTTCCGAATTTATGCCTTTATTCATTCCATCCGTCGTGAACTACGTCGTTCCTGCCGTGATCATGTCGTTTTTCATTCCTTCAACGAAACCCAACGTTGCCCATGAGCATATTGAGCTAAAACGTGGGGCAAGACGCATTGTGGCACTCTTTATTCTCACGATCGCTACGGCAGTCGCTTTCCATGCGGTACTGCATTTCCCACCAGTGATCGGCATGATGATGGGACTGGCTTACCTGCAGTTCTTCGGCTTTTTCTTACGTCGAACGCTGCATACGTCTTTAACCAAAAAAGCAGCCATGGCGATTGCGAATGGCGATGATCATGCCCTAAAAAGTTTAGGTTCCGTTGTGCCTTTTGATGTCTTTCGCCGAGTCTCACACGCCGAGTGGGATACGCTACTGTTCTTCTACGGTGTCGTGATGTGTGTTGGCGGGCTTAGCCTACTGGGCTATCTAGGGCTGGTTTCTGAGATTATGTACACTCAATGGGACCCAATCTGGGCCAATATCATGGTGGGGATACTGTCGGCCATTGTCGATAACATTCCGGTCATGTTTGCCGTACTCACTATGGATCCTGTGATGTCGATGGGGAATTGGCTCTTAGTGACGCTGGCAGCAGGGGTTGGAGGCAGTCTACTCTCGATCGGCTCGGCAGCAGGTGTGGCGCTGATGGGCGCAGCACATGGTAAATACACCTTCTTTGGACACTTGAAATGGATGCCAGTGATCATGCTGGGTTACGCAGCCAGTATTGCCGTTCACCTCATGCTCAACGGGCATCAATTTTAGAGAGTTAGGTGAATCGATAATTGAAGCCAAGGTTACGTGGGTTGAGGTATCAACACTCAATCCACGTAACCTCTTCAATTTTGAAGGGCTTCATCCCAACCTGAAATCGGTTGAAACATAGATCACCCGATACAAAGTGAATCTATTCACGCTCAGACACGCGCATACTGGTTATGGGTTATTGATTACTAGTCAATGCTAACTAACTACTGATCACTA
>NZ_MCWZ01000082.1 GCF_002877365.1 Vibrio sp. 10N.261.55.A7 | reverse complement strand
TTAAGTTGCTCTCAAGTAATTCAGGTAAAAAGAAGTCAAAAGGCGTGAGTAGAAGTCCGCTTAATATCATGCCTAGAAGAAAAAAGACTCGCCATCCGTTTTCTTTAAATTCCGATGAGAGAAACCCACCGACAATGCCACTAATGCCCGCAACCTTCCCTCTCACTAGAAGTAACAGCGTTGCCGATACGCCAAGCAGCATTCCACCAAATAATGATTCTAGAGGAAGTGTAAAACTCATAGATAACCTCATAGCTTGTTAAGTAATAAAAGCAGAGAATGCACTTATGATGAAAGCCTTCTCTTTTCTCATAGTTTACTTACAAACTTATATTAGTCAATTCTAATTTAGCATGTTGACATTTAATGTGAATGAATCTAGCATCAAGCTTACTGAAAGCTTGTAGCCATTTCGCAACCGTTACTGGCAACAAAGCTATGGGCAAGAAAAAGAGACGTTCGTTTTTGTAATGGTATCTACCGATGATGTCGGTTAGACCGTAATTGACGTTCTTATTAAAACCTTCGGAGTTTAACAATGACAAAGATTCTTATAATTGGTGGCGTTGCTGGTGGAGCATCCGCTGCAGCGCGAGCGAGACGATTAAGTGAAGACGCTGAGATCATCATGTTTGAACGTGGACAGTTCGTGTCGTTTGCTAACTGTGGTTTGCCCTATCACATCGGTGGTGACATCAAAGAGCGCGGTAAATTACTGCTGCAAACGCCGGAAAGCTTTCTTGCTCGTTTTAACGTTGACGTTCGTGTCATGAATGAGGTCATCAGCATTGATCGCCTAAATAAGACCGTCACTATAAAAAATCTTCTCGACGGTTTGGAATACATTGAATCTTACGACTTTCTTCTTCTTAGCCCCGGGGCCGGCCCTATTGTTCCACCTATCCCAGGAATCGATAACCCACTTACCCATTCACTGCGCAATATTCCAGACATGGACAAAATTCTTGCAACGTTAAATAGCAGTAAGCCTCAACACGCAACGGTTGTTGGTGGCGGGTTCATTGGTCTTGAAATGATGGAAGCGTTCCATCAGCTTGGCATTAAAACAACGCTGATTGAAATGGCCGATCAGGTGATGACTCCTGTAGACCGTGAAATGGCGGGGTTTGCTCATGCTGAAATACAACAAAAAGGCGTCGATCTTAAGCTCGGCGCTGCCCTAGAGTCTGTTGAATACCTGCCAGCAAACGAAAACTTAGTACTGAGTCTTAATAATGGTGAGCAACTAGAGACGGGGATCCTCATCATGGCTATCGGTGTTCGCCCTGAAACAACACTCGCCTCCAAGGCGGGTCTTAAGATAGGTGAGCTTGGCGGCATTTGGACCACACCAACGCTGCAAACCAGTGATCCATCTATCTATGCAGTCGGTGATGCGATTGAAGAGAAAGACTTCGTAACGGGTGCACAAACCATGGTTCCATTGGCGGGACCTGCCAATCGTCAAGGGCGTATGGCAGCCGACAATATGCTCGGTGGTGCGGAAACCTATCAAGGTACGCAAGGTACAGCGATTTGTAAGATCTTTGATCTTGCCATTGCGTCAACAGGTAAAAATGAAAAGCAGCTTAAACGCGAAGGCATTGACTACGAGAAAGTTTTTGTTCATACCGCAAGCCATGCTAGCTATTACCCTGGCGCCGAAATAGTCTCATTTAAAATGTTGTTTGATCCAAAAACAGGCAAGATATTGGGCGCACAAGCGGCCGGGAAAGATGGCGTTGATAAACGAATTGATATTATGGCCGTGGCCCAGCGTGCTGGAATGACCGTTGAACAGTTACAACACTTAGAATTGACGTACGCCCCTCCATACGGAAGTGCAAAAGATGTGATTAACCAAGCGGCGTTTGTGGCTAATAACATTGTGAGTGGTGATGTAACACCAATACACTTCGACGAAATTGATGAACTGGAAGAAAACCAACTTTTGCTTGATGTGCGTAATCCGGGAGAATTGACCAACGGTAGAAGCATCGATGGCGCATTGAATATTCCAGTTGATCAGCTGCGTCAACGGATGAGCGAACTGCCAAAAGACAAAGAAATCGTCATCTATTGTCAAGTTGGGTTACGTGGTAACGTAGCGTATCGTCAGTTAGTAAACAACGGCTACAAGGCAAGAAACTTAATCGGTGGTTACCGCACCTATACGTACGCAAAAGCCTAAATCAGTACTCGGCTTGAAGCTAAAAGGGCTGTATATCGATATGATATTCAGCCCATTTTCCTGATACTCAAAGATTCAAAGACTAAACAAGGTTTACTTGCTAAGCCGTTTCTTCTTTTTTCTCCGGTGCTTTAGTTTGGCTCTTTACTGGAAGTACTTCTTTAACGTAAGCGCCAGGTGCCGCGCAGATAACTGGGTTCGCTTCTGAGCCTTGGGCATAAGGCTCCACTTTTTCTTCTGGGATGTAGTTGTGTAACCATTGATCCCAGTGTGTCCACCATGACCCTTCTGACCGTGTTGCATTAGATAACCAATCTTCTGCAGAATCATCTAAGTTGTCATTTAGCCAGTAGCCATATTTGTTTTTGCTTGGGTGATTCACAATTCCAGCGATATGACCGGACTCACCAAGCACAAACGTTTTGTTTCCACCAGTGTTTAATGCTCCACGGTACGTTCCCTGCCATAAGGCAATATGGTCTTCTTTGGTGGAAATAAAGTAACTCGGAATCTTGATTTTATTAAGATCGATCCAAACGCCACCAATTTTAACGCCTTTATCTTGAATCAGTTTATTCTCAAGATAACACTGCCTGATTAGGAAGTTATGGCACGGTGCAGATACATTTGTACTGTCACTATTCCAGTATAAAAGGTCAAAATCGACAGGGCTATTGCCTTTCAGGTAGTTATCTACGTAGTAGTTCCAGTAAAGGCTGTTTTCCCTCAATAGGCTAAACGTCACACTTAACGAGCGCCCATCCATGTAACCTTTCGCATTGTTTTGCGCTTCTAGTGCACTCACTATGGTTTCATTGATGTAGGCTCCAACCTCTCCAGGCTGAGCGAAATCAAGTAATGTCGTGAAGAATGTAGCCGATTTGATGCGTTTTTTCATGCGTTTAGCAGCGTAATACGCGACAGTCGAAGCGAGAACGGTTCCGCCAATGCAGTACCCTGCAGCGTTGATCTGTTCTTGCCCTGTGATTTCTTCAATCGCAGAAACAGCTTTCACCACACCCTCTGTCACGTAGTCACCGAACTCTACGTTAGACTGCTCTTTGCCAGGGTTGCGCCAAGACATCATGAATACGGTGTGGCCTTGTTCAACAAGCCAGCGAACCATCGAATTCTTTTCACGCAAATCAAGAATGTAGTACTTGTTGATGAACGGCGGAACAATAAGTAAAGGCGTGGCATTTACTGTCTTGGTTAATGGCTTGTATTGGATCAGCTCGAACAATTCATTTTTAAAGACAACGTCGCCTTTGGTATTCGCAATATCATCGCCAATTCTGAATGCATTATTATTGGTCATGCGAATTTTTAAGATGTCAGCGCTTGATTCTACGTCTTCTTTCAGTTGCTCTAGGCCAGTAAGTAAGTTTTCACCGTTTTGCTCTAAAGTCAGCTTCAGTAGCTCTGGATTCGTGGCAATGAAGTTACTTGGTGAAAGTGCGTTGATTGCTTGGCGTGAAAAGAACAAAATTCGTTCTTTGGTTTTCTCATCTACCCCTTCAATACTGTTTACCGTATCGAAATAGGTTTTACTGAAGAGCAAATAAGATTGCTTAATAAAGCTGTAAAACGCATCGGTTTTCCATGCTTCATCGGAAAAGCGCTTGTCGCCTTTTTCTTCAGTAACAAAGCTTTTAGAGTTGCCTTCTAATGCAACATTTTGCCAAATTTGAAGCTGCTGCTCCCACCATTGGGTTTGCAACTGAAGTAACGCGGCTGGTTGATTTGCAGCTTGCTCAAAGAACTTTGCTGAATCTTCAAAGTTTACTTCTTGCATCGCCTTATTAAGGGGAGAGTTAACGGCTTCCTTGTTCAGTTCAAGATCTTTCCACCATTGTTGATTGGTTTCTTGGAGTTTTACAAGGTAGTCCGAAAAGAAGTGTTGGAACATGGTTTCTACTCCTATCTTCGGAAAAAAGCCGCCTAAATTTAGGCGGCAAAGGACTGTGTTACGCAGGAGTCACTGTTTTTAGATTTTCTGTTGTCATTTGGTCAACATCATCTTTGAACTCTTTCGCAATCGCTTGGATTTTTGTGCTGTCTTCAGTCAGTTGCTGAGACAGTTTTGTCATTGCTGAAAGTTGTTGGCCACTGAAAGCAGTAAGAGACGTTACATCACGAACTTCTGTCGCTGCTTTCATTTGACTAATACCCATTTCGCTGTAAGTGCGCATCGCATTTAGCTGGAGCTCAGTCAGTACTTCAATGTTTTTAGTCACTAGCTTATTGAACTTTACATAAGGCTGTAGAGACTGTTCAGTTTGGTCCGTGAATGATTTGAAAAAGTCTGTATACATGGTCTTGCTCCTAGATAAAGGGAATATCCCGTTTAAAAATTAGATAGATTTAACAACAACTGCCGTGCCCATACCGCCACCCACACAAAGTGAAGCGACACCATATTGCCCGCTGCGTTTATTTAGCTCGTGTATTAGTGTTACTAAGATTCTATTACCTGAAGCCCCTAGAGGGTGTCCAAGTGCAATCGCGCCACCGTTTACGTTGGCGTTATCCAGAATGGAGCTTGCAGAAACTTGGTGCTCTTTTGCTAATGAGTGAACCACGCCTAATGCTTGTGCAGAAAAAGCTTCATTCAGTTCAAAGAGATCAATGTCTTTGATCTCAAGTTCCGCTTTTTCTAACGCTTTAGTCACGGCTTTAACTGGACCTAATCCCATTAATTTCGGATCAAGGCCGGTTTGTGCATAACTTGCAATTTCAGCGATGGGTGTCAGGTTGTACGTTTTTACAGCCTGCTCAGATACCAACACTAATGCGCTCGCACCGTCATTGATTCCAGATGCATTACCTGCAGTGACGCTGCCTTCTCTGTCAAAAGCTGGTCTCAACTTTTCAAGGCCACTTAATGTCGCATTTGACTTAGGGTATTCATCCGTATCAAATACAACGGTTTCACGGCGCTTTTTCACATCAACAGGCACGATTTCATCTTTAAATCTTCCAGACTCGATGGCTGCTGTTGCTTTTTGTTGGCTTGAAAGTGCGAACTCATCTTGCTGCTGGCGGCCAATTGAACACTCTTTCGCAACGTTCTCTGCGGTGACACCCATATGGTATTGGTTAAATACATCGGTTAAGCCGTCATTGATGAGCAAATCAGTCATGCTGAGGTTGCCCATTTTGTGCCCATCTCGTACTGATGCTGGGACAGTAAATGGAATTTGAGACATCACTTCAACACCCGCTGCAACAATAACTTCAGCGTCGCCTGAACGAATATGTGAAACAGCATCCATGACTGTTTTCATGCCACTGCCGCAAACCATATTTAATGTGTATGCTGGTGTGTCTGTCGGGATACCCGCAAACACAGCGGCTTGTCGACCAACACTCATGCCTTGACCCGCGCCAATCACATTACCAACAATGACTTCATCAACATTTTGAGGCTGTACATTTCCAGACTCTAGCGCACCTTTAATGGCGATAGAGGCCAGTTTCCCCGCGGCGACGTCTTTTAAGCTGCCACCAAATGCACCGATAGGCGTTCTTTTTGCTGCTACTACAAATACTTTTTCCATGATCCCACCTTAATGCATGTACAAGCCGCCATTAACCGACAGTGTTTCACCGGTTATATAGGCTGCTGCGTCGCTTGCTAGAAAACTGACTGATTCTGCGATCTCTTCTGGCGTGGCCAAACGTTTCATTGGAATTTGGGCCTTAATCGAGTCCAAAACCTCTGGTTTCATCTGCTCTACCATTGGTGTTCCCGTGTATCCTGGCGCAACAACGTTCACCGTGACGCCACTTCTCGCACCTTCCGCAGCGAGTGCTTTAGAGAACCCAATCATTCCTGCCTTAGCCGCAGAATAATTGGTTTGACCAAATTGACCTTTAAGGCCATTTACAGAGGAAATATTAACGATTCGACCGCCACCTTTTTCGCACATAGACGCAAACAAAGGTTGGGTGACATTGAACAAGCTATTTAGATTGGTATCGATTACGTCTCGCCATGCTTCCAAAGACATTTTCTTGAATAAGCCATCTTTAGTAATACCTGCATTGTTGACGACAACGTCAATAGTCCCTTCTTCTTCCAGCAGTTGGCTCAAACGTTTTGCACACTCCGGTGCATTAGTAACGTCCAACTCGAACAAACGAACTTCTTCCTTGGTAAACCCTTTTTCAGTAAACCATTCAAGCGCGCAATCGTAATTACCCGTGTAATAAGTTGCTATTACACGAAAACCATCGGCGACGAGTTTTGAAGAGATCGCGGAACCTATTCCGCCTTTTGATCCAGTGATCAAAGCGAGCTTTTTCATTGGGGGACTCCATTCTTAACAGCAATATAAGCGTATTTAAAATGGTGCGTATTAATAGCACCAACTAACGTGTCTAATAATTTGATTCTTTCTTATTTGAAGAATCTTTCTATTATTTAATCTAATCCTGTTTTGTTAC
>NZ_MCWZ01000081.1 GCF_002877365.1 Vibrio sp. 10N.261.55.A7 | reverse complement strand
TAATGGTATTCCTCGTTAGCGCTTAAAGGTGGAAGTGGCGTCAAAGCTCATGTGATTGTGTCGCCGGTAACATACCTTTTATTATTGATGAGTCATGTTTTTGAAGTGTGATGACGACACTAAGACGATACGGAAACAAAAAAGACGAAGTAATCATGAAGATTATTGAAAATAATGGCCAGAAAAGCAAAGAAGCAAACCCATTTCGAGCTTGCTTCTTTTCAATTTTGCTTCTTTTTAAATCTAGCTTCTTTGTTTGTCGTGAGGCCTTATTAAGCGCGAGTGCTATCCATAAGCGACACTTGGGAACCAAAGCACCAGCTGCGGCCAAGCAACCAAACACACCAGCGCAATCAGTTGAATGATAATAAAAGGTGTTACACCTCTATAGATATCTTTCAGTGCCACTCCCTCAGGGCAGACCCCTTTAAGATAGAAGAGGGCAAAACCCACAGGTGGCGTTAAGAAGCTGGTCTGCAATGCCATCGCAACGAGCATGACAAACCAAACCAAACTAGGGTTATCCACCACGCCATGTCCATCCAAATCAATACCTAAGCTTGAAATAACGGGAGCAAGAAGCGGAAGCGCAATCAAGGTGATCTCAATCCAATCTAGGAAGAACCCTAAGAAGAAGATGATCAATAGGATAAACGCGATAATGCCGTACGGACCGAACGGCAATCCGCTTAGGAACGATTCGATCAGCTCGTCTCCACCTAACTCTCTTAGTACCAAGGCAAAACATGAAGCGCCGAGGAAAATCATAAAGATGTAGGCGGTTGTTCCGTAGGTAGAAAGCAACACCTCCTTAATGACCTTGAACGAAAGCTTTTTGTTGTAGATGGCGAGCAAGGAGGCCCCTAAAGCCCCTATGCCGGAAGCCTCTGTCGGCGTAGCAATACCTGCGAAGATAGAGCCAAGTACGCAGAAAATCAGCAGCACCGTCGGTGTGATTGCCTTGAATACATCTAGAATAATGCGCCAATCGACCGGTTCAACATCGTCTGGAACAGGAGCCTGACTCGGGTTGAGTTTGCCAACGATGAGAATGTAAGCGATGTACATGCCACCAAGTAACAGGCCTGGCATGATAGCGCCCATAAACAGATCGCCAACAGACAGGCCAAGCTGATCTGCCATGATCACCAGCATGATGGAAGGAGGGAGTAATATTCCAAGAGTCCCTGCAGAAGCGACCGTGCCAAGGGCCAGAGGAAGATGATACCCTTGACGCATCATGGTAGGCAGCGACATCACAGTAAGCAGAACAACCGACGCACCAATGATGCCCGTCGACGCCGCGAGAATAATACCAATCGCCATGACGGTGACAGCCAGCCCACCGTGCACTTTACCAAACAGCTTTTGCATCGACGCCATTAACTTCTCAGCGATCCCTGACTTGTCCAACATGTTCCCCATAAAGATGAACATGGGCAGGGCGACCAGAATCCAGTTATCCATGATTTTGTAGATGCGATTAACCACAAGGCCCAGTGTATTGAAATCTAACCCTGTAAACGTATCGAGATAAATATCCGCAAAATAGCCCACCGCGGCAAAGAACACACCGATTCCACCCAGTACGTAAGCAACCGGAATACCGGTAAACAGTAGCAGTATAAATGAGCCAAACATGGCAATGACAATCCACTCGTTAGCTTCCATGGTTGCCTCCCTTCAATGTGTGAATATTGCGTAGAATTCGAGAAATTAATGACATCAACAACAGAGTGAAACTGACAGGTATCACGGCTTTGATTAGCCAGCGAAATGGCAGCCCTGAGGGGGACGATGAGCGTTCATTAACGCGCCAGGCTTCAAAGGTGAAGTCGTAGGAATGCACAATAACGACCAGCACAAAAGGAATCGCAAACAGTGATAGGCCGACAATATCAACCCATGCTTTTCGGCGTTCGTTGAACTTGTGATAGAAAAGATCAACACGCACGTGAAGGTTCGTTACCTGAGAGTAGGCAGTACCAAACATCACGGCGGTGGCGTATAAGTGCCATTGCAGCTCTTCAAAGGCAATTTGGCCGTTTGAAAAGACTTTACGCAACACCACTTGAATAATAATGACGGCGATTAGGGCAAGGTTAGACCATGCAATCACCTTACTTATCGAGGTAATGAAGTTGTCGATATGGATATACATTGGCGTAGGCTTAGATCTGGATAAGGCGCGAAGCATAGGCTCCTCCAGTTAGACTAGCCAGCCCAATCAGGTTGGCCAGTCTATGTAGATTAATGATGGTGGTGGTTAATGGAATTTATTGCGTTGATTCACGCGGTAAGAATGCGTTTGCTTCCCATAGCGCGTAGCCTTTTCTGAATTGACTCAAATCTTCCCATACCTTGGCAAAGAACGGGTCTTCTTTCTTCTCATCAACAACTTCCAACCAAGTTGTTTCAAATAGATTCAGCATCTCTTCGTTCCAGTAACGTATCTCTACGCCTTTCTCTTTCGCTTTTTGCATGGCGCCAAACTG
This sequence comes from Vibrio sp. 10N.261.55.A7, assembly GCF_002877365.1. Taxonomy (GTDB): domain Bacteria; phylum Pseudomonadota; class Gammaproteobacteria; order Enterobacterales; family Vibrionaceae; genus Vibrio. The sequence goes on along the minus strand of NZ_MCWZ01000081.1, from coordinate 22,295 downwards.
CATGGCTTCACCTTCTGCAATTGAGTAGGTCATTGCCGCCATACACGTTGTTTCAACCGCGCTTTGTTGCATGGTGTCCATGTCATTCCACGTGTCTTTGTTGATCAATAGCTCGAAGACGGTGGATTGTTGATGCCAACCTGGGAAGTAGTTGTACTTAGCAACCTTGTGGAAGCCCAAACGTTGGTCAATTGCCGGTTGGGAGAATTCAGAAGCGTCAATTGCGCCTTTCTCCATTGCACCAAAGATTTCACCACCTGGGAGTTGAACTGTACCCACGCCAAGCTTCTCCATAACGGATGCACCCAAACCGAAGAAACGCATGTTTAAGCCTTTAAGATCTTCTGGCTTTTCGATTGGTTTCTTAAACCAACCTGATGTTTCTGGTGAGATGATGGCACAAGGGAGGACTTTTACGTTGTAGCCACCTTGATCATACATCTCTTGATAAAGTTTCAAGCCGTTACCAAAGTGCAGCCAGGCCATGTACTCACCTGCTTCAGGGCCAAATGGAACCGCTGAAAAGAGCGCAGCAGCAGGCAGTTTTCCTTGCCAATATCCAGCCGTTGAGTAGCCCGAGTTTATTTTGCCCGTTGAAACGGCGTCTAAGATCTCAGCAGGGTTCACCAGTTTTCCAGGCTCGTAGATCTTCATTTTGATTGTTCCGCCCGAGGTTTGTGGAATGCGCTCTGAATACCACTTAATCGGCGTGCCTAAAGCAGGCAAATGACTACCAAATGCAATCGGCGTTTTCAGTAATACTTTATCGGCCGCGTACGCGGTGTTGACGGTTAGTCCACTGGTAGCAGCAATGGCTGTGATCAGAGCGAGTTTGTTGAAATTCATGTCCATTTCCTCGTTAGGTCCTTAAATGTGTGTTGTTTAAAATGCGTCAATTGCATGCGGTCGCTAGGGGACTTGTGTTAATGCAATGTTACATTTAAGGTAGAGTTTAGAGGTCGTAAGCTGTTGGTGATATTGGGATTAACGCGCAAATTTGGTCAGTGTTAATGCGTAAAAAATGGCGAGCGTTACGTAGTACTACGTATTGAATTTCAATCTGGATGATGGTTTTGTATGCGTTTTGTAAATAAAAAGAAATTATCGGTTAACATTTTTTTACTCTCTGTGGTGCCCCTTATTTTGGTGGTGACCTTCATGGCGACATTGCTTTTTAGTCAGGCAAAACAGCTTGTGGAAGAAGAAGTGAGTTTAATCCGAGCCAATATCGTCGCATCCAAAAAACAAGAGCTTCAACAGTATGTAGAGCTGGCAGTAAAAGCGATCACGCCGTATTACGACAGTGATCTTCCGACAGAGGAAGCCAAGCAAAAGGTTCGCGATAAACTCACGCAAATGACTTATGGCAACGACGGCTATTTCTTTGCCTACGACTGGGAAGGTGAAGCGCTAGTGCTGCCGTATCAGACCGACAGAATTGGGAAGAACTGGTGGCTGGTTGAAGACGTACAAGGCAAAAAGCTGCTTCAGGAGCTTATCAAGGTATCGAAAGAGGAGGGCGGCTTTGTTGATTACCAATGGCATAAGCCGTCTAAATCAGAGCCGTTACCCAAACTGAGCTACGCGGTAGGGCTCGATAAATGGGGTTGGATGATTGGCACTGGCGTGTATTTGGACGATGTAGAGCAGCAAGTTATGCATATGCACAAAGGCTTTGATGACAAGGTAAGCCAAAGTGCCGCCGCCGTATTTGCAGTAATGATCGTCGCGGTTTTTGTTATCGCTGCAGTTGGTGCGTCGCTTAACTTGAGTGTGAAGAAACTCGCCAATGAACAGTTAAGTTTGCTGAACGAACAAATCATTGACTCACAAGAGAATGAACGACGCCGCGTTTCAAGAGAACTGCATGATGGGGTCAATCAGCTGCTGGTGGCTGCGAAGTATCGAATTGATAACGTTCGTGATGAAGACGATGAAACTAAAAAGATGAAAGAGCTAGAATCAAGCAAGCTGGCGATGGATCAGGCAATTGTAGAGCTTCGAAGAATATCGAGAGACTTGAGACCGCCGCAATTGGATGACCTTGGTTTGGTTGCGGGCATTGAGGCGTATGTCGAAGAGCTGCGAGGCCGTACGGATTTCGAGCTGCTGTTTGAACATGACATTGATGAGCTAAAGCTTTTGCCAGAGGTTGAAACGACCCTGTATCGCATTACACAAGAGGCGCTGCACAACGTAGAGAAACATGCCTTAGCCAAAGGGGCGGATGTGATTTTGCAACGAGAAGGAAGTGAGCTGTTGTTGACGATCAGCGATGACGGCGTTGGGTTTAGTAACCCAAGAAAGCAGAGTAAGAAGGCTGTGGCTCAGAATATGGGGCTTCGAAACATGGCCGAGCGTATTCAGGCACTCGGTGGGACGTTTGTGGTGTCAAGCGAGATAGGGCAAGGGACTGAAGTAAGAGTCAGTTTGAACATGGAGTTACTATGATAAATTTGGTTTTGGCAGATGATCATCGCTTGATGCAAGACGGATTAAAATCTCGGCTTGAAAGGGAAGAGAACCTCAACATTCTTGCGTGCGCAGGGACGGGATTAGAAGCACTGGAGGTAACCCGATCATTGAAACCAGATGTGTTGTTGCTCGATATAAATATGCCAATACTCAATGGCATTGAGGTACTGGAGCAGCTTCATTCAGAAGATTGCCCTACATCCGTTATTATGTTGTCGATGCATGATACAAAAGAGTACGTGGTCTCCGCTGTGAAAGCGGGTGCCAAAGGTTACGTGCTAAAAGATGTGGGATCGGAAGAGCTGGTACTTGCGATCAATCAAGTGGCTCAAGGCCGTTCCTATTTAAGTGCTCAAGCATCAGACAAGCTATTGGAGCAGTTCACTGACAAGCCCGAGCCAAAAGATGAGACCATTTCTAAGCGTGAACTTGATGTGTTGCAAGCGTTAGTTGGAGGCGATTGCAACAAAGAGATTGCTGAGAAACTGCACATCAGTGTGCGTACAGTGGAAACCCATCGCTTAAGAATCAAAAAGAAGCTGGGTGTGACTTCGACAGCAGGCCTTGTGAAAGCCGCGATTGATAAAGGGTTGATTGACTAGTTGATGGAGCGCAAGAGTTACGACGCTAAGCTGCGTATCGTGGTCGTGAAAGGGCTGCTCTGACAGGGCAAGTCGTGACAAGGCTGATAGCTGAAGCATTCCAATGCAGCGTCACGACTAAGAGTAAAACTGAAGATTGTCGTTCATGTCGACTTGAATAGACTCAGAACGATGGTTCGATTTCGATAGGTTCAATTCTGAACAAATGATAAAAACATCCCAATACAGCTCTTTAAGTAGGCGTCACGCTGAGTGTTGCTTTGCTTGATATCTTCCCCGAGATATCTCCAGTACACCGGTTTTCCATGAAACATGAGAAGCAATTGAATCGCGCTTTCTTCCGCTGAAACATCCAGTTTAATCTCACCCATGTCGTGTTTTTTCTGCAAATACTCACTGAGCACGTCGGTGGATTGTTTCGGACCAAAACGCAAGTAGGTCGCTGCAAATTCAGGGTGATTATCGATATTGCTGACTGCATTACGGAACGTGTGAATGGCCCCAGGGTTCAATAGCGTTTCTTGTAACCCTTGAGCGAATTGAAGAATGGCTTCGTTCATTGGCTTGCTCAAATCTAGCATGCCTTCATCGGCCTGATACTCTAGGCACTTAGTCTTCATGCAAAGCTCAAACAGTATGTCTTTCGTTTTAAAGTGCGAATAGACCGTTTGCTTAGACACATCCGCTAACTTCGCAATGCTATCCATATTGGCCGAGTAACCATGCTCACCAAATAAGGTGGTTGCAGCTTCAAGGATTCTTTGGCGTTTTACTTCACTGGCATTGCTCATGGCTAACTCTGCTCTCTACTTTATTTTGGTCGCAAGAATATCAACATCAAACTGGACAGTCTAGTCTTGTTGGTGTTTAATGTGCAAAAAGCAAACTAGACTGTCTAGTTTGATTGTAGGAAAACGTGACAAGGACCGACGGGTAAAGGTGTTTTATGCGGTATCAAAAACTTTCTTCATTGAGCTTAACTGTCTCTGCAATGCTTCTTCTATCGGCGTGTTCAGATGTACAAACGGCCGAAGCGCCTTCACGAACCTTGCTTACGGTGGAGTCTCAACCCGTCATTGAGCAGCAAAGCTATTCGGTTGGCCGCGAGTACGTTGGCGTCATTAACTCTGCGCAAAGAGCGAACCTAGGTTTTGAATTGTCAGGTAAGGTTTCTGATATTTATGTCGATGTCGGTCAGACTGTCACGAAAGGCCAGAAGTTAGTAACTCTTGATACTCAGTTGCTTGGCTCAGAGCTGAAAGAGTTGCAAGCGCAGCTTGATGAAGTGAAAGCGCAGCAAAAGCTGACGGAAACCAACTTAAATCGTCAGCATGCATTAAAGAAGAAAGGCTATAGCTCTGACTCCGAAATAGACGCATTAGTGAGTCAAAAAGATGCGCTTGCAGCAAACCTGTTACGCATTCAATCTGCTGTTGAAGCGAATCGATTAAAACTGAAGAAGTCGACGATTCGCGCTCCGTATGACGGTATCGTGAGCAAGCGATTCGTGTCATTGGGTGATGTTGTTGGGGTGGGAACATCCACGTTTTCTCTGCTCTCTACTTCTGGAAAAGAAGCAGTGATTGGAGTGAACAGCCAAGATTTGAAAGACGTACAAGCGCAAGATGAGTTTGTTATTCGCGTAAGAAATCAAGAATATTCAGCACGTTTGATCTCTAAAGCCTCAAATATCGATGCGAATTCAAGAAGCATAAGCCTCCGCTTTTTGTTGGATGAGACCAATTCAGTGTTAGATGGCGAGTTGGCTTATCTTACTTTCGACAAACACTACCCTGAGCAAGGTTTTTGGCTACCCACTACGGCGTTGATTGATGGTATTCGAGGCACGTGGAATATTTATGCGCTGAACTCTACAGACGGTGAAAACCAGGTGGAGCGCCGCGTGGTCAATGTTCTGTTTGCGAACAACGAATCTGTGTACGTGAAGGGTGCCCTAAATAATGGCGATCAAGTGATCACGTCAGGGTTACACAAAGTGGTACCTGGCCAATCCGTGTCAGTCGCGAAGTAAGGGGGTAGGATGAAATACGCATCGATACTCTCGAACACGCGCCTGATGGTGCTGGTTATCGCGTTCCTTATTGTGAGCGGATTATCGGCTTTTAACACGTTGCCTCGCGCTGAAGACCCTATTATTTCGAATCGAAATGCCACGATCACGGCTGTCTTTCCAGGCGCCAGTGCGATACGAGTTGAGTCGTTAGTGACCGAAGTAATTGAGAATAAGCTTCGTCAGGTGAATGAAATCAACCTGATCACGTCGACCTCTCGTCTGGGCATCGCTGTCATTGGGGTTGAACTCCAAGATGAAATTACGGATGCAGAGCCCATTTGGTCGAAAATTCGTGACAAGTTGTCCGACGTTGAGCGGGAGTTGCCCAGTGATGCACTTTCTCCTGAATTAGACAGCGATCATACCTATGCGTTTACCACCATTTTATCACTGGGTTGGCAAGGGGAAGGGGAACCCGACCTGTTGACGCTAGGCCGCTATGGAAAAGAGTTGGCGACACGTTTGCGAACCTTGTCAGGTACTGAGTTTGTTGACCAATATGGTCTGCCTGACGAAGAAATTGTGGTGAATTTTGATATCAATGATACGGCCACATTAGGGTTTTCTGCACAGCAGCTGGCTGCAGCACTAGAAGGCGCGGATGCAAAAAACTCAGCGGGCGAGCTAGTCAACTCGTCTACGCGTTTCGGTTTGGAGTTGTCTTCTAATTTAGATTCCATAGAACGCGTACGTAAAGTACCCATTTCTATTGATGAAAATGGTCACACGGTCAGAGTGGGTGACGTGGCCAATGTCCAACGCGCTGCAAAAACGCCTTATGATGAACTTGCCTTAGTGGATGGTAAACCGGGTGTGATTGTTGGCGCGCGCATGCAGTCGACATTGCGTGTTGATAAGTGGACGCCTGCAGCGATGAGGTTGGTCGACGACTTTCGGCTAGAATTGCCTAGCGATATTAAGGTCAACGTACTGTACAGCCAGCAAGGTTACACAGAGCAGCGATTGGTTGAACTGGGCGAGAGCTTGCTCATTGGTTTTTGTTTGGTCTTATTCGTGCTGTTGTTCACGCTGGGTATACGCGCCGCTGTCATCATTGCTTTCGCTTTGCCATTAACCATGTTGTTGACGTTGTCGTTGATGAAGTACTTTGCCATTCCGATTAACCAAATGTCTCTCACAGGTTTTATCGTGGCGCTTGGAATCATGGTCGATAATGCGGTCGTAATGGTGGACACCATTCAAAGCTATCGCTTAAAAGGCATGCAGAAATTAGAATCTGCAATGGTTGCCATTGGGCACCTTTGGGTTCCGCTACTTGGCTCTACCTTAACGACGGTGTTTGCGTTCGCACCGATCTTTTTAATGGAGGGGGCGACGGGCGAATTCGTTGGCGCTATCGCATTGACCGTATCTTTTTCGCTGGTGGGCTCTTATATTATTTCACATACGGTGATAGCGGCGCTGTCATGCGCGTACTTGCCAAGCAAACAAACGTCTTCGAGTTGGTACCAAACCGGCATTAGTCTTCCTGCCCTAAGTACGTGGTTTGCGAAATCTGTGCGGTTGGCTATTCGTCATCCGCTGCTGGCGATTGGTTTTGCATTAGTTTTACCGTTAACGGGCTATTGGAGTATGTCGCAACTGACGGAGCAGTTTTTCCCTGCTTCTGATCGCGACATGTTCGAAATCCAAGTGTATATGCCACCACAAGCCAGCATTTATGCCACGAAAGCGACAACGGAGCAGATCCATCAGTTTATTTTAGAAGATGAAGCTGTGGAACAAGTGCAATGGATGATCGGGGCGTCTTTCCCATCGTTTTATTACAATCTCGTCGCGGGCCAGCAAAAAGCCCCTTATTTCTCTCAGGCGATGGTGAAAACAACGCACTTTGAAGAAGCAAACCGTATGATCCCAGAGCTACAAAAGCAGTTGGATGAACGCTTTCCTCAAGCTCAGATTTTAGTGAGAAAACTGGAACAAGGCCCTCCATTTAATGCCCCAATCGAATTACGAGTTTATGGACACAATCTGGATACGTTGAAAACCATTGGTGAAGATGTTCGATTGATTTTGTCGAAGGTTCCGTCGGTCACTCACACTCGTGAAAGTTTGTCTTCCGGTATTCCGCAGTTCAGAGTGGATGTCGATGAAGAAGCGATTCAAATGAATGGCATGAACCTTAACCAGTTTGCGGGTTTGTTGCAGTCGACATTGGTAGGCCGAGAGAGTGGGAGCATTATTGAAGGGACAGAGTCGATTCCAGTTAGGGTGCGTGTACGTGACGAAGAACGTGAAAGTTATGATGACCTAAACAATCTTCGCTTTCCTTCTCCGGTATCGAATTCGGCAGATTCTAATGTTGGGGTGTCTGTGCTAAATTTATCAACGTTAGAACTGTCTCCAAGTAATGGAGGTATCACCCGTCGCAATGGCGTTCGTGTGAATACGATCGAAGGTTACATTGATGCAGGGGTATTGCCGCAAACAGTACTTAATGAGTTTAAGAAAGAGCTAGAGAGCTACGATTTCCCTGCCGGTTATCGCGTTGAGTTTGGTGGTGAAGCCGCTGAGCGTGATGAGTCTGTTGCTAAGCTCATAGGCAATATCTCTGTTGTTGTCGTTTTGATGATTCTCGTTGTGGTGTTGTCGTTCAAATCATTCAGGCTCAGTGGAATCATCTTTGCTGTGGCTGGGTTAGCGGCAGGGCTCGGTATATTGTCAGTATGGGTGTTTGATTATCCGTTTGGCTTTACCGTAATTATTGCCATCCTAGGCGTGATTGGCCTTGCGATTAATGCCGCTATCGTGATTTTGGCAGAATTAAGAGCCAGTGAAAAAGCCAGTGAAGGGGACCAAGAAGCGGTGTTGGAAGCCGTGATGAGTTGTACTCGACACATCACTTCCACTACGATCACAACCATAGGTGGTTTCATGCCACTGATATTGGCTGGTGGTGGTTTCTGGCCTCCGTTTGCCGTCGCCATCGCTGGTGGTACGGCATTGACGACGATTCTGTCGTTCTATTTTGTTCCACCCATGTTTATGCTAGTCACCAAAATGCCAGTCCGTATCGCAGTGGTAAACAATAGCTAGCTGACGGCAATACTAGCCTTGTACTCGGTAACAAAAAGCCATCACTGATTCACGCAGTGATGGCTTTTTGTATAAACCAAAGCTTAGAGCTTAGAGTTTACGTATGCAGCTTAAAGCCCGAAACCAATATTGCGAAGTTTACGCACTGAGCGCACTCCCCATGATTCTAGATTAGGCTTCGGTTGCCCTTTGTGTTCTCCTAGACAAACGTAGCCTTGAGATAAATAACGATAAAGAAAGTCACCAGCGTCTAGCTCTGCCGTTTTTGGGTTTGCGGGTATTTGAATGCGTTCTACACGCAAATCTGTCGCCGTTTTAAATCTTGGATACTCTGTCGATTTAACATCATGGTTGTTCAGGTCGTTGACGACGGCTTTGTCTGACATTTTTGCCATAGTCTTGCTAAACAGCATGATGATTCGTTTTTGTTGCTCTGAGGCAATAATGATCATTTCCACGAGTGGAGCCTTTATTTATTGTATTCGCGGGTGAGTGTATCAAAAAATCAAAGGTATAAGGGCTTGTTGTGACTATTCGTCACGTCTATTCATTATACCCATTCATAATATCCGCCCATTGCATCCATTCATCACACTGGTTAAGCGTTTCGGTTGATACATGGCTGCCTTGTATTTTTGATTCCTTAAACGTATGAGGGATTTCTATGACAGCTTCCAAAAGTTGCACATGAATTCAATGGATTAAACCAATGGGAGCGAGTTAAAGAACAACCAAACCAAAGGGTTCCAGTAGTTGAACTTGTTGCCAATCACATATCTTCACGCCATACATAGAGACTCTTCTAATGTCTAGCCCTTCGAGTTCTACATGGGTTAAATCGGCTTGCTCCATACCAAAAGTGCCCCATTGCTCTGGGCTGAACTCTCCTCTAGACAGGTCTGATCCTTTAAAACTGGCACCAGAAAGATTCGCACCATTCCAACGGTTCTCGAAAAGATCGCATTTTTCAATCAATGCGCGTTCAAAATTACTGTAAGTCAGATTACATCCGGTGATGTATACCGATGAAAAAAAGGCGGAATTGCTGATTCGATTGATGAAATTGGCTTGTTGGAAATTAGCACCTTTAAGGTCACATTTGCGAAGCTCTAGACCGAAACACTCTGCTCCATTGAACTGGCACATTGTCAGCATACAGTTGGTAAAGCTTGCATCCCTTAGGTTGGTATAGTGAAAGCTGCATGCTTCAAGTGCCTGAGGCTCTATAAATCGACAATCTGTAAATTTGCTGTCTCGAAGATTCGCTCTGTCAAAATTGCAGTTGAAAAAGAGACAGCGAGTGAACGTCTGCCCTTCTAAATCATGGTGAGAGAAGTCGTGCTGTTGAAAAGTCTTATCAATATGAGTCATGCCAATTCCCGGTACTTGGGTCTGTTGTTCTTTCGCGGTTGAGTTTTGTTCGAGAAACAATCGATTTAGATGTGGCAATGAGTGCGTAGCCTAGCATTCTAAGCAAATACTCATTAACAAAGCATAAACGATTTTAGCCGAACCCTTCGGGCAGCACTTGTAGGTCATTTAACCAGCGTTATCGGCTTATCATGTAGAATAACGACATCTCAAAGCCTCTGCCTTGCCTCTGTTTATTAAGAAAATGAACCAACAAGTCACTGCAAAAATCAGCTCGAAAGATCGACAAACCTTATAAGTAGGTGTCAACCGTTCGCCTGTTTCGTTGCTTGCAAAGATAGCACTACAAGCCTCTTGAATTCCATATAAATAACCTCATGATTTTCAGTAACTTAAAAGGTGCGTTTTTGGCTATTTTAAGGGGTCAAAAGGCAATTCTGAGGGGGTTGAAGTGAAATGAACGGTTGAGGGTGTCGAAAAAAAGTTTTAGCGCTTGTCGTCAACTATAGAGAAGGTTCACTGTTGGTCGTTGCCGGTTCTTATACTGCGAATGCAATATTAGGTGCGATTTGGATTGATAGGCGCAATTTGGAATGTTTTCGAATTAGAAGTTGTTTGCTAAATCTGTTTAGAGGACGGAGATAAGTAGTCAAAAGCAAAGCGAGCCCAATCGAAATGTGAGCACAAGTTAACTCAGCCACTTATTTATCTTGGTATCGTCTAAATAAGTGGTTGAGTCGGTCGCGCTGGTGTCTTATTTCATCGCTATCATTGATAACTTTTAATTTAGATGTTCTCTACGGCATCAAGCTCGCTGTCTTTCTTGGTTTCGTTTTTGATCTCTCTGTCTGCCTTGTCATTACTCTTAGGTTCAGCGAGAGCTGCTCTTTCAAGAGACTTAAAATCCACCAGGTTTTGGTCTTCAAGATGTGTATGAATTGCTTGGCTTCGACCATTGTTCTTCGCTTTATACAGCGCAGTGTCCGCCGCTTTTACTAATTCATCAGTCGTTGCTCTCAGGTGAGGGAAGGTGGTCACACCAATAGAGACACCGAGTTGCCCTAGCGAGAGCCCTTTCATTTCCAAATGCAATTCTCGAATCTCTTTAACGATGGTATTTGCGAGTTCTGTTGAGGCGGCAATCGAACTGTTTGGACTGATCACGGCTAGCTCTTCGCCCCCTAAACGACAGGCGGTGTCTTGGTCGCCAATGACCCGTTTCAGAAGGTTTGAGACCTCTTTCAGAACATAGTCGCCAGCGTCATGACCAAAGTTGTCGTTGAAGCGTTTGAAGTGATCAAGGTCGAGCATAAGAAGTGACAACGGAGCTTCAGTCGAATTGGAGTTTGACCATTCTCGGTCGAATACTTCTTCAAAGTATCGTCGATTAAACAATCCTGTCAGTGGATCGCTGAGGGCTTGCGAACGCAGTTTTTCTTGTAGGCTTAGGTTTGCCAACGCGAGGCCTAAATGTTCTGCAATAGTGAAAGCGAGTTGCTTGGTTTCCTCGTCAATGGTTTGCTGATTGGTAAAGTGCAGATGATACATACCCACCGTGTTTCCGTGTGCAGTCAAAGGAATGCAGAGTGTCAAACCATCATCTTCACAACCATTCATATGGTTACATGGCAGATGATGATGTTTATCAGACGATAGGTGATGTTTCCCTTTCCTCAGTGCCCAACAATCATTTGGTGCATAGACTTTATTCGCAGGCCACTCTCCACCCCAGTCGAGCTTTATCTCAAGCTGATTGCGCGAATCTCGCATGATAGAAACACAGCCGTTTATATCGCCTAAGATCCGAGGGATAATATCAGCAACAACCGTTTGAGCTTCGCCTATATTATTACAGGCGGCCAGCATGTGGGCCAAACGCTGTAAAAGCTCGATTTCGTTGGTACTTCTGCGAATTCGTTCATCTTGTTTGTCGCGCTCTTTGTTAATCAGTACCATGATTTTACGGTTGCTGTACCAAGACGAAAACAATAATACGAACAGTGAACTGCCGATCAGGGCAAAGACGATGAGTTCCAGTTCATGCTCCATGGAATAAATGGTTTTCATCGGCATCGCCAGTCTTAGAACATAGGTGGCATCATGTCCGTGTTCATCTTCAGGAAGGTCAAGTTTTTTTGCCACGTAAAGCAGTTCCTGGTTCACGCTCGAACTAAAATGACGTGATATACCCGGAGAGCCGGACAGTGCAGTTGAGACTTCGGGTCTGTTACTGTGATCATCAAGCAGACTGATTTCTCTAGGGTTTAACTGTGAGTCACCGAGCACTTTTCCACTACTATGAATCACTGTAAAGCGGCGGTTGAAGTTTGATTGAGATAGCGTGTCGAGAAATGAGTCTATTTCACTTGGCGTCATATCATAGAGGTCGAGATTTTGCAGTTTGACTTGGTGAGCGACATCGTCGATAAGGCCAAACATATGGCTACTTACCATAGAAGTCAGCCACTTATCGAGCGTTTTCTCATAAAAATAACCACCAATGGCCAGTGATATTGCGAAGGCAATAATTGGAAAATATTGAAAGCGACTAAAAGAGGTTCTGGTCATGATTGTTCACCATTACTAGCTTGAGAAATAAGCACTTCGATTGCTCACTTCTTCAATTCAACTGACGTAAAATTTATATTTATGATATGAGTTTAGTATCAAATCTATAATTATCCACGTTAATGCATTAGAAATGGGCTGCATATTCGATTTATCGATGGGTAAGTTGGTTTATCCTCAGTAACCCTATAATTTACATGTATATAGCGATGGGTAATTGGCGTGTTTGCCAATAATTTGACGACGCCACAAAGCAGGTGAAATGGAATATGAAGGGTTACTTTTCTATATTAGCTGAGACTTTTCCAATGAAGTACTATAAATCAACAAAGAGCCATACTCGATAGTACGGCTCATAAGAGAGTGATAAATGCTCAGTCTGTTAATTCGTTGCTTGAAGGCGAGGGTATTTATCTCGAAGTTTCAAAGTAATGTTCACTAATGCAATCAAAACAGGTACCTCAATCAGAGGGCCGATCACTCCAGCAAATGCTTGATCGGAATGAATGCCGAACACGGCAATTGAAACCGCAATCGCGAGCTCAAAATTATTACCTGTTGCGGTGTAAGCGATAGAAGCGTTCTTATCAAACGGTATGCCCATTCTTTTACCAATAAAGAAGCTTGCGAAAAACATCAGCACGAAGTAGATCGTCAATGGAATAGCAATACGCACGACATCCAAGGGTAACTCTAGAATCATTTCACCTTTGAGGCTGAACATGAGTACGATGGTACCGAGCAGAGCGATAAGCGTAATTGGTGAGATGGTTGGGATGAAAACATGGTTGTACCAATTCTCACCTTTTAATCGAACGAGAATCTCACGGCTTAAGAAACCCGCTAAGAATGGGATGCCTAGATAAACAAGAACGCTATGAGCTATATCCAACATCGAGATATCGACGACCATGCTTTCGTAACCGAATACGGGTGGCAATACCGTGATAAACAACCAAGCCATAAAGCTGTACGTCAAAATTTGGAACACACTATTGAGTGCAACCAGTGCCGCGCCATATTCTTTGTTGCCGCCGCCTATTTCATTCCAAACAAGCACCATGGCAATACAACGAGCAAGACCGATAAGAATGATACCCACCATGTACCCAGGGTGATCGCCAAGAAAGGTGAGAGCCAATACAAACATCAGAATTGGGCCAACTAACCAGTTCATGACCAAAGAGAGGGTAATTGCTTGTTTGTCGTGACGCACTTTTCCTAGTAAACGATAATTCACTTTAGCTAGGGGCGGGTACATCATTAAAATAAGGCCAATCGCGAGGGGAATGTTTGTGCTTCCAACAGACATTTGTTCATTCAGTTGTTCAATTTGCGGGAACATCGCACCCAGTGCCACACCTATCGCCATGGCCAAGAATATCCACAGAGTTAGGTAACGGTCGATGAACCCAAGTTTTGGGTTGCTAGTTAATTGAGTCATAGTGAAACCTTGTTAATCTGATTCAAAAATAAGTGTTTATTCGTTTATCGTTAATATTTCGCATCGTACATCGTCGAATGACGATTAGATATGCACGATGTATTACTGTTTTTTAAGCCATGCCCTAGTTAACTAAGCTATCCAAAAGAGTGGCGTACTCATTCATTTTGCTACGGTTGATTCGGTAGCATACTCTCGGCGGTGTTGGTTCTGCTGTAATGAACTCTGCTTGCTTTAAGATCCGCAAATGTTCGGAAACAGTAGATTGAGCAAGCCCCAGTTCGGAAACTAAGTCACTGTTTAGGCAACCGCCGAGGTTATCGAGCGTCATGAGTATTTTGATAATTCTGACGCGAGCAGGGTGAGACAAAGCTTTTGAAAGTGCGGCAAACTTAGCTTCTTGAACAATGTCTTTATCAGTAGCGCGAAACGCGTCTTGGTTTACTGTTGTGCATGATGAAGTCATTATTTATCTCAATTGTCTATCGTCGATTTGCGATTAAGTCTACGCCTATACTCAATCATGGTCAACAACTCATGATCGGCAGCTCAATTCCGCAACTTAATAGATAGATTTTATGTATGAGTTTGACTAACAAAGAATCTGCGCGAATAATTTGTATTGATTTTATTAATAATAATGCGGTGAATGAAGTGGCAAGGGAATATGCACAACACGTTCGACGCCTCCCCATGGTTGAGGTGTCATTAGACTCATTACGATTTTCTTTTCGTTGGACAATGATCTTATCGACGCTAGGGATTATTGTTCTCGCTATCGCGTATTTTTCTGCCGATGTAGAACAACAAGCTGGTTGGTTTAATGGCGAAGATGGTTCATTAATCGAACTACTACTGATCACGATTTTCGCTGCTTTTGTTTTTCTATGCGGCATCGACTGGGTGTGGGAAGTCAAACGACTGGCAAGAAGAGCTGGAAGGAAAGGTTTTTTCAAAGCGTTGCTGAAAATCATTGTCGCTATATTTTGCATGCCATTTGCTCTGGGAATACTCGCCGTAATATACATGGGTTATTGGTCGATTCTTGAAGCTGCACTAACAGCGTTGGCTTAGTGGTTAGAGGTTAAAATGAGTAAAAGTCTATCTATAGAAGGTAAGGTTTGGAAACCCGTCAATTGTGAACACTGTAATACAGAGTTTGTTTATAAGATGACTCGTAAGTCTGAAGCCATGTGTGAGGATGTTGAAGATAAGGCACACAAAAAAGCAGCAGTAGACGAAGCAAAGCAAGGTTTGAAGCACAAGTTTAACTCAGAATTTGACCAAATCCCTTGCCCTAACTGCGGTAAGTTCCAACCGAATATGCTCTGGGTTCATCGACACAGTAAGTTTACAAACATAGAAGGGTTCGCATACAGCTTTACATTGTTTGCGGCGATTCTTTGTTTGATGGGCGTAGCTTTGCTGCTAGTTCTATCTCCGAAAGGCGATCTTCAAATAAGTGCATTGTCACTTGTTGACCAGTTTTTGTTGCCTCTCGCAATGGTTATTCCGACTCTGTTAACGATTGCGTTATTTTGTCGAATGCTACGGCTGCTGGTTAACCCTAATCGTAAACCTAAATTCGAAGAAGCAGTCAAAATGGTAAATGAGGGGACGATACTCGACAAAAATCAGTTTAAAGCGGCGGTGAAGGATATGGGTTCAGGTTCTAATACGGCGATGTTTTTGGGCGCGTCGGCGGCATTAGCCTTTACTGCGTATCAGATCTATTCACCTGACGCAGCCACTGCCTCAACAAATGACACTTCAGAGCTTGATTCAGGAGAGATGTCGACAGATCAACCGCTGAGTGAGAGCCACGATTTTGAAGAGCAGAGCCTAGCTCAGGATCAGGTCGATGCCATGGAAGGGGAAGAAGCCATTGAGGTTGCTTCTGTAGACAATGTTGATGTTCAGACTGAAACAGCGTTTGCGAATATGGGCAGTCAATTAGATGGTGAAATGGAAATTGCTGATATTTCATTGGACGATATCGACCTGGGTGACATTGAATTTGAAGTCGAAGAGGGAGGCGACCTCTTCGATGACTTTATCGATAATGCCTAGGATGACTCTTCAGCTACTGGTTGCGATTCTTTTCGTTTGTACTTCTATAAGTAGTTGGGCTAGTGGCGGTGATCGCCAGGCATTGATCATAGGTAACGCAAATTACCAAATAGGTGCGTTAAAAAACCCAGTTAATGATGCTAAGGCCTTGGCTGGTAGCTTAGAAAAGCTTGGTTTTTCGGTCACTTTACTAACGGATGCTGATAAACGGAAAATGCAGCAAGCCATTCGTTCTTACAGTAAATCATTAAAGCCTGATGACGTGAATTTGTTCTATTACGCTGGCCACGGGGTACAGCAGGAGAATAGGAACTATTTAATACCGTTATCCGCACAAATAGAGACGGCAGCCGATGTTGAATATGAATCGGTAATGCTGGATTTTGTTCTGGATACATTCGCGCAAGCAAAGAACCGCCAGAACATTATTTTGTTAGATGCTTGTCGTAATAACCCCTATAAATCGGAATCAAGAGGGTTACGCAGGGGCCTCGCTCAGACCGATGGGCCAAAAGGAACATTTATTGCCTATGCGACGGCGCCGGGTGCAGTCGCATTGGATGGACAAGGCGAACATGGCGTATTCACTGGTGCCTTGTTAGAGCATATTGACCAGCAAGGGCTATCACTAGAGCAAGTGTTTAAACAGACGTTAGCCCAGGTGAATAAAGAGACACAAGGCAAGCAAGTGCCATGGATTTCATCTTCATTCTATGAGGATTTCTATTTCGCGGGTAAACAAGCGCCTTCAACTACGGTTTCCTATGCCGTTTCGTCTGACCTTAATTCGGCTTCTCAGCAAGGTGACGCACAGTCAAATCCAGCGAGTGGAAGTGACCCGAACCTTACTGCCCTAACCATGCGTTCTAACATCTATTATGACGAGGTGTTTATTGATGGTCGATCGTATGGGGCTACCCCATTTTCATTGACTCTGCCGAAAGGGGACTACGAAATCTCGGTTCTAAGGGATGGCTTTAAAACTTGGCAACAAGTGATCAAATTGAGCCGAACTGAACAGGTTGTTTGGGCGCAGATGCAACGACAAATAAAAATGGTTTCCTACAAAAACGGAGACCGATTCGTCGGTACACTCGTAGATAAAAAGAAATCGGGGAAAGGGCTCTATATCTACAGCAAGGATGGGCAATTCGCTGGCGATCGATTCTATGGCGAATACGAAAAAGGACAACGTCACGGGTTTGGAACTTACATTGCGAGCAGTGGTGAGCGCTACGTTGGCGCATTTGAAAACGGAAAACGAAACGGCACAGGAACGTTAAATTTTGCCAATGGGGACCAATATTACGGGGACTTTTTAAATGGGCAGCGTTCTGGAACGGGCTCACTTATCTACCGAAATGGCGACACCTATTATGGTGAGTTTACTAAAGGTGTAAGGGATGGGTGGGGTGTTTATACTTTCTCGAATGGAAGTGAATACAAAGGCCCTTTTGTTCAAGGGATTCGTCATGGGAATGCAACGTGTATCTCAGCAGAAAAAACAGAAGTGGTGTGTCGCTATGACAATGGTAAACGCGTCGCGATTCAATAAGAAATCTAAAGTATCAGGAAGAAATTAATGGTGAATAAAGCGTTAGAAGCAATCAACAGAATCTTGCTAATGATTGCATTGATAATGGCGATTGCTTATGGATGGCAGCATGTCTTTAGCCCACGAGCCAAAAGTGTTCAAATGATTCAGGAGGCAGGTTACTTCGTCGATCGTGCTTCTCTTGTAGAGGCGATTTTATACGGCGACGAAAGAGTTGTGAAAGCGTTACTTAATTTTAATATAGACCCATCTAAACCTGATTCAGACGGTTACACGCCTCTGATGGTAGCCATAGAAACAGAGCAGCTAAACGTGGTCGATATGTTGGTTGCTAAAGGCGCTGACTTGCATTTCGCTGATTTGGAAGGTGGCTATCCAATGTGGTATGCCGTCGACGGCGGTAACAAGCAAATCATTGAGCAACTCGTTAAGCATGGTGCTTCATTGAATAGGCTGGATGAGATTAACCAAACCATTCTTATGTTTGCCGCATCTGCTGGCGAAATGGATTTGATTCCTTATGGCATAGAAGCGGGCGTTTCCCCTTTGGAGCAAGATAGTGAGGGCGACACAATGCTTCATTACGCAGCCTATGGAGACAACTATGATATGTACGAGTTGATCGCTGAAGAATACCCGCAATTGGTCAAGATTAAGAACGATCGGGGAATGACGGCGTTAGATATCTTGAACTAAGAAGCAAAGGATGTGAATCCTTGTGGTTTGCTTGAAACTAACAATGGCTAGGGAGCTGCCATGCTTAGAATTCTGGTTACGGTTATTGTTTTTGTTTACTCCAACTCAACGCTGGCAGTCTCTTACGCATTGCTGATAGGTGTTAGTGACTATAAAGATGAGATGATTTCGGATCTGCAAGGGCCTAAATACGACGTGAATTCACTGCAAGAAGTGCTCGTACGAAGAGGGTTTGAACCGACCAATATTGTCACTCTTATTGATGAAAAAGCAAACAAAGCTGACATACTGAGGCACATTGATGTACTTGTAGAAAAAGTCAGCGAAGAAGATAACATCTTCATCTATTATTCAGGGCATGGCACTAGCCCCGAAGATGCAAACTTTCCTCTTCCATTGCCCGATGACACTG
Source organism: Vibrio sp. 10N.261.55.A7 (assembly GCF_002877365.1). Taxonomy (GTDB): domain Bacteria; phylum Pseudomonadota; class Gammaproteobacteria; order Enterobacterales; family Vibrionaceae; genus Vibrio. The sequence goes on along the minus strand of NZ_MCWZ01000081.1, from coordinate 3,971 downwards.
GAGTGATACTGCCTTACGACAGTGTGTTTACCATGCCAACATTTGATGCCGACAAGCTGCTTGAATCCGTCATTATCGGAAGGAGAGATTTGCTTCCTCGATTTGTTGCGCTCGATGAGCTTGGTGCGAATATTGTTGTCGCTGTCGATGCCTGTTTCTCAGGCAATGCAGCGCGAGATCTTTCGACACAAACATCGCACCGCAGTACAGGGGAACGCTATACTGCTTTGCCTGGAACACGCAGTTCTTGGGCATCTGAAATGAGTTTTGAAGCCCCTGCACTGGGCGCATCAGAGCGAGGAGAGACTGCTTACCCATACCACAATCTGTTTTTTATCTCAGCTTCCTCTAAGTACGAAAAAGCGTGGGACATTCCTGATTGGCGTTTATCTGCTCTGCCGACCTTCGATAATAAACCACACGGCGCGTTTTCAGATGCGCTACTTCGAGTACTGAATGGCCAGTTAGCGGCTGATATTAATCGAGATGGCGATCTTTCAAATCATGAGATTTATCTCGCGACGAGAGAGTACTTACAACGCAGAGATGTGCCTCACCAGCCGCAAAAGTTGCCGAATAATACCAGTACCGCAAGCGAGCTTTATCAACGTGCTTCATTTGGCCAATTAGCCGACCAAGCCAGCAGCAGTGGTGATGAGTTAGCAAACGAAAATTCATTCTCAGTGGTTTCTAACAATAAGCAAGTACAACACTGGTTATCGCAGATAGAGGGGGTTACTAGTGTGAGTAACAACCCTAGAATTGAAATTTCGGTTCAGGGCGATTCAGCGGTCTTTAAGGATTCGAATGGTGTTGAGCTTGTTCGTGTTCCCGCAACTAAAAAGAGTGTGACGAAGCAGGTCTATATTGAGCGCTGGAGAGACAAGTGGCGTACTTTAGGGCAGCAGCAAGACTATGCTTTATCGGTTGATTTTATGGGCGCAGGCTCAAGCAGCACACTCAAGGTGGGTGACAGTGTGAGTTTGAGTGTGTTGAGTGAACGTTCAGCGCAAATTATCGCTATCACCATCGACAGCCGAGGCGATATCTTCTTGCTTTACCCCTGGACAAACGCTGAACTGGAACCCATAGCAGCGAATCAACCGAAGATATTGCTTGATACGATTGATGTTGAACTTCCTTTAGGGGTCGATGACCTCATCGTCTTTTCGTTCGTTAATCCAGAAACTTGGTTGAAAGAGATCGTAGGTACGGAACAATTTCGATATCAGTCTGAATCATGGAAAGAACTCAATAACAAACTGTTTGGCTCAGCAGGGCGATGGGCTAAATCGTCACTGAGAATCTATACTACCCAATGACAAGTGTCGTCATTAGCAACGGGCAGCTATTTTTAGAAAGTGACGTGCTAACGAATAAGGTTCAGATAGACACGAAACCAGTGATAAAAACGGGTGAACAACAAGCAAGAATAATGGCAGGTGGCTAATGCAAATAAAGAAGAGACATGATCAAAATAGGCAGTGGCTGCCGCTTTCCCGAATTGTCATCCTGAGCGTTGCGCTAATCATGCCTTTGTTTGCGTTGGCAAGTGATAAAAGTTGTGAGAATGCCTCAGCGGCGTACTCGTCAGCAATGAAAGAACAAAACCTCACTTCTCAATTGAATCAATTGCAGGCAATCAACCAGTACTGTTCACACCCACTCGTGTACTTTGCGATAGCCGAAATCTATGTCAACAGCGAACAACTTGATAAAGCCAAAGACGCACTTCGCGAGAGCAGAAAATTGGCTAAACAAAGCTTAAATCAGCAACAGATGCTGCCAATGATCGCTGCGTTGCAATCTAAGGTGGCAATCAAGGAAGATAATTTGTGTTTGGCGAAAGCGCACTATAACCAAGCCGCTATGGGCTATGCGGATAAAGAATTGCCCAAGTGGCTGGTTGAGTTGGATCTAGAGATTGAAACCTTTCGCAGCGAACATGTCCTTTCTGCGGATGAGATTCGTTGTCAGCTCGAGGGGAGTAAGGCCATCGGTGTTGTAGCTAGGGTCAGCCTGTCTGTGCCGTTTGACTATGATAGTGCAACGCTCACCCAGGCTGGTCTTACACAAGTCGCGGAACTTGCCAACGCAGTGCAGCTGTCTGCTTCTTCGAAAGACAGTGTTACCTTGATTGGTCATACAGACAGTCAAGGCGAGGTTGACTATAACCTTGTGCTGTCATTAAAGAGAGCGCAGGCGGTTAAAGGTGAACTGATCAAACATCTCAATGATCTCTACCAAATCAATGTGTTGGGCAAGGGAGAAAGCCAGTTAGTTTCTCATGAATCAACGGAACAGGCCCATCGAATTAATCGTCGAGTTGAAGTGGTGATTGATTAACTATTAGTCACTGATGAAACCGCTTAGGCTTCACTAACTGTAGACAGGCTTATATTTGGAATGGATAAATGGGCCGTTAAACAGTGTTGAAAGGAAGTGTAAATTAATAAGGAAATATCTATGTTAAACCGCTCACTTGTATCTTTAACCTTGGCATTGGCCACCTTGTTCTCATTGCCAACCGCTGCTGGTAATCGTGTACTATTAGTCGGAGTAGGGGAACACCAAGACCCAAACAACTATCTCCCCGGGATCGATCTTGATGTTCAAAACATGCATCAAACAGTGCGCTTACTCGGCTACCAAGAGGATGAAATCAAGATCTTAATGGATAGCCAATCGACGGAAGAGAACATCAAATACCAGATAGAAAACTGGTTAGGGCAGGCCGGAGAAACTGATCAGGCGCTGTTTTACTTTAGTGGACACGGGACGAACGTGCCAGACTTTAGCGGCGATGAGAATGACCAACAAGATGAAGTGCTGGTGGCCTATGACTCTCACGTTGTGTTTGAAAATGATCAATACACCTTAGATGGTGTGCTACTCGATGATGAATTTAATCGTCTTCTGTCGAATCTAAAAGCGAAGCAAACCTATGTGTTTGTTGATGCATGTAGCTCAGGGACATCAACCAAGTCATTTGATTTGGGGCGATACAACTTGGGTGAAACTCAGGGGATCACCAAATTCTTGAATTACCAAGGGGCATTAACCAGCGAGAAAGTGAGCGAGAAAAGCTTTGATAATATGGCGTCAAAAAGCAGTGACATTATTGAAGCGAACAACCAGTCATTTCTGACCTTAGCCGCTGCCCGTGATGATGAATACGCAATCGCCACGAATAGAGGCAGTATTTTCACACTTGGCTTGAATAGCGCCATCAACAGCGCTATCGCTCAAGATCAAGACCTCTCTGCGATTGAGCTTCATGCTCAGGTGACACAGTATGTAGCGGACAAGACAGATGCGAGTAATCGCTTCCACCCTGTTATTTCAGGCGATATTACACTCTTGAACCAAAAGATGGGCGTTCAAACGGTAGGGAGCGAAGGGGCTGTCTGGCTCGCATTGAGCGATCTCGTCGAAGAAAGTGAGCCACTCAATATTTCTTCTAATGCTAAAGAATACAACCTGCACGACAAAGTTATCTATCAAGTGGATGTCGACAAGCCGGGGTATTTGAATGTGATTAATATTGATGCCAATGACCAAGCGGTCGTCATCTTCCCAAACAAGTTTAACCCAGATAACCAAGTCAAGTCGGGCGAACTATTACTGCCAACAAAAGAAATGAATTTTGATTTTCAAGCGCAACCGCCCTATGGAAAGTCTATGACCATTGCCGTTATCAGTAGTAAGCCACTAAACCTATATGAGCAAACCACCGAAGGGCGTGATGAAAATGGTGAAATTATTGCGTCGCTCGTATCTCTGTCAGGTTCTGGTTTAAGAGCGATTGGGGTCGTCGCGAGAGATGAGACGATATACGTAGGTAAAGTTGAAACACTCCTCAAAGAGTAAGAAAGTGAATTGTTGACCATTACTCAAAGAGTTGCTGGCTCATGCTGCTGTAACGACATGACTTGATACAAACTAGTGATAAAAAAGGCGCTTACTGTGTT
>NZ_MCWZ01000080.1 GCF_002877365.1 Vibrio sp. 10N.261.55.A7 | reverse complement strand
CACGGTGTGTGAGAAAGATGCGGCGCAAGAGAATGCGTGTCAGGTGCTGGTGACGGTAGAAGGGGGTGCGACAGAAACTATGATGCCGAATGGGTCGCTGCTGAAGTACCTTGACTCGCCCAAGTCGTTTTTTGTGATGGCGAGCGTGCCGTCGGGCGATACAGAGCAGACGAGTGAGTTGTCTCTCGGCACGACGACGAGTGATTTGTTGGACTATCAGCAATACCTTAAGGCGTCCAATGCGAGTGAGAACGACAGGTTCGGCGCTGAATTGGCGTTGTCTGGGGATGGGCGAGTGTTGGCCGTGGGCGTTCAGAATGAAGACGGAGAGGATGGCACGGCACCTAATTCTGGTGCGGTCTACATCTATCGGGATTTGGAAAATAATGGGCGATGGACGCAGACGGCGTATTTGAAAGCCACGACGCCAGTGGATTATGATGAATTTGGTCGCAGTGTCTCGATATCTCAAGATGGTCATCGATTGGCTGTAGGAGCAAGGTATAGCGCGACAGTGTTGGATTACGATGAGACGACTGAGCGTTGGATTGAGTCCTATGTGGCGACAAGTTCCTCGGGTGACTTTGGGATTGATGTCGCGCTATCTGCCATAGGCGGCAAGACATTGGTGGTGGGTTCGTATGACGAAAACAAAGCCTATGTCTACCAAGATCTGGAGATAGGGTGGGAAGAAAAGGCGCAATTAACCACCGCTTCTCTAGACGCTAGTGATAGATTTGGACGTTATGTCGTGGTGTCGGGGGATGGCTCGGTGATTGCGATTTCAGCGCCAGATGAGGACTCGGGCGTTGTGGGTGATAGGGAAAATCAAGATGAAGAAAATTCAGGGGCGATATACACGTTCCGATACAATGAGGCTCAGACGACCTGGCTTGAGGAGAGCAGCAGTTACATGAAGATCCATAAAGACGAGATTGTCAAAGCATATTGTTATGCTAGGCCTGGGGGGTTGTCTTTGGATGGCAGTGTCCTGGTGGCATCGTGCTCTGCTAATTATTCTAATCCCGCAGTGATGGTGTATCGCTACAATAGCGTACTCGCGCAGTGGGAGGAAAGTGCTACTCTTCCTAGGAAAAGCTATAATACCCATAGCGCAGCGTTATCTGGGGATGGCCATACCATTGCGTACAATGAAAGGAGTTACCCAAGCACATCTCTAGCCCAGGGGATAGTTCTGGTGTATCGGTACGATGCCATCCATGACGTGTGGAATAAGCGAGTAGAAGTGACAGCAGCCAATGCGGAAGATGAAGATCTTTTTGGTTACGTATATTCTGATAGCAAAAAAACCACTTCTATCGTTTTATCTGACGATGGCAACACGCTTGCGGTGGGCGCTAAAGGAGAAGATGGCAGCGCCGATGGTGGTCTGACAGATATAGATAGCGGTGAAACAGATGATTCCGGTGCGGTGTACGTTTTCTAGGTGCAAGGCATTGAATTTATCGTTCATTAAGACACTGTCTCGTCCTAAAATACGTTGAAGAG
>NZ_MCWZ01000079.1 GCF_002877365.1 Vibrio sp. 10N.261.55.A7 | reverse complement strand
GAAAAGAATCGAGAGGTCGCGCTTGAATCCACTTGTCGAAAAAGTGGTTTAAGCGTGGTTGGATTTTTGATAAACACGGAGCATAAAGTCCGCTTCGCAGCTAAACTCTTGCGTATTTAACAATTCCGCCTTTAACTCTTCAGACGCTTTCCAAGCAAAAGGCGTCATTTGAAGAAGTTGCATTGCTTCGCCTTTTTTTAGGTCCATTGTGTAATTCAACTTTTCTTGATGAACTAATTCAAAGCCTTGAATCGTTTCTGGATCTTCACTGTGGAGGCGAACATCTGGGTAAATTCTTGCACGAAGCTGGTAGAGATGCCTAGCAGCAGGCGTGACGGTCACAATTTTGCCTTCGTCACGCAGCGTTCGAGAAAGCTCTTCGGCTTTGCACGGAGCGTAGATACGTAGGATCGTATCTAACGACTGGTCTGAAAAGGGCAGGCGATGGCTAGACGCCACGCTGAAGTGACATTGTCTGTATTGCTTTGCGGCGTATCGAATCGCGACCTTGGATATGTCGAGACCGTAGACAGAGGTATCTTCTGATGCTTCTCGTAATAGTGAGGCAACTCGATCGGTGTAATAGCCTTCACCACAACCTATATCAAGAAGTCGAGCGTTTTTTGATGGCGTGTTCTCTTTGCATAACGCCGCCACAGCTTGACGCATTAGGTCATAGTGGCCCGCTTGCAAGAATGCTCTGCGAGCCTGCATCATCTCTTTATTATCACCTGGATCTTTTGAGCGCTTGTGTTGGACAGGCATAAGATTGATGTAGCCTTCTTTTGCTAAATCAAAAGCGTGATTATTTTCACAACGATACGTTCGTTCGTTTAGCGTTAGGGACTGGTGACATAAAGGGCAAGCGTAAGACATAGAGATCTCTGGACGATATTGAGAGCCAGAAGTTTAGCAGGAAGCGTATGGGAGCACTAGTGATTCACACGTAGCGGAAAACAAAAGGGCAGCGTGCTAAGCCACCCTTTCGCTATGAACTGATTAGTGGAAGAAATTGACTTGCTGCTTTAACGACTTTGCTTCTGAACCTAGTCGCTCGGCGCTTTGTGTGGTCTTTTCACTGGTATTTCGGCTCTCTCGGTTCAACTCGCTGATAGCGTTTGCACTCGCGGATATTTCCTGAGATACATTTGCCTGCTCTTCAGACGTTGCGGCAATAGTGTCAGCTTGAGAGGCAATTGCTTCGACTTGCGATGCAATGGCTTCTAATGCTGTGCCTGCTTCTTGGGCCTTGTCCAACACCTGATTTGCGCTCGTCTGGCTTTGGTTCATTAAGCTGACGGCATTTCCAGTCGACGTTTTCAGCTTCTCTATAATAGAGACCACATCCTGAACCGATGTTTGAGTTCGGTGGGCAAGAGTTCGAACTTCATCGGCGACAACGGCGAACCCACGACCTTGTTCACCCGCCCTTGCGGCTTCAATAGCGGCATTCAGAGCAAGTAAATTCGTTTGCTCAGCAATCTCATCAATCATTCTCGTCACAGTTTGAATCGACTCACTGTCTAGGTTTACTTGCTCTATCGCTTGCGCTGAATTGTCGAGCTGGTCATTGAGTTGTGCAACTTCAATACACACATTCTCAACGACTTCTAACCCCGATTGACTGTCCCCGTTGGTTAGGCGAACATTCTCAGCGATGGCTTCAACTTGCTGTGCAACGGACTGTGCCGAAGAGGCCATTTCTTCGATGGCTGTGGCGACTTGCTCGACTTGCTGCTGTTGTAAGTCTGACTGACTAAGGTTTCGGTTTGCATCCTGAGAAACGCTTTGTGATGCGTCTTGAACAGAGTCACTCGTGGAACGTATTTCACTGACAAGCGAGTTTAATTGACCAGCCATGTTAGCGACGCCGTTATTCAGGCTTATGATTTCATTTTTTGATTCCTTGCCCGTATTCGGAATCTCAATGCTGACTTCACCCTTGGCCAAGCGAGCCATGTATCCATTGAGGGTCGTGAGCGGTTTTAGGCTTCGGTTAAGAAACAGCGTAAGAATAATAAAGGTGAGGAGAGCGACAATAGACGCAATAGTAATGATGAGCTTAAGCAAGGTTTCGCTGCCTTTTGTCACCTCTTTGATAAAGGTACCGCCCAATAGCTTCCATTCCCAGCCGGGTACTTCAGTGTATACCAAGTACTTTTCGCCAACGGTACTGTTATATTCATATGGGTAACGAATAAGGCCGCTGGTTTGTTTAAACAATTGGTGGAATGGCTGGTTGCCTTCGTAGTCTTTCACATCGATGATTGAAGGGGAACTCTCATCGTGCACAGGGTGCAACAAGTACTTGCCTAGACTTTCTTCTCTGTTGTCGACTACGATGGTGTAGCCCGTGTCACCCCACGAAATTGCGCTCAGTGAATCGAAAAGCTCTTGGGTGACTTGTTCTACAGGCAGGCCTATAAAGGTAATTCCAGTGACCTTTCCCTGAAAGTCTTTCAGTGGCGCATAGTAAGTGAGGTAATTGACATCAAACAGCTTTACTTGAGCATAGTAAGGTTGCCCAGACATTAACTGATTAAAGCCGGGATGATTGCGCCCTAATGTCGTGCCTATAACACGATTACCTTGATGATCTTTTAGGGATGTTGAGACTCGAATAAAGTCTCCGTCAAACGGTGCAAATAATGTAGCAACCGCGCCGGTATCGCGAGTAAAGCTGTCGACGAGCTTTTCATCATTGATGAGACTTTCGCCGTACTGCGTGATGTTAGAAATCTGTTTGCCATTAAACTCTACGTCATAGTCTTCAACATAAACGCCCGCTAAATAGCCGTTTCTAAATGTTGATTCCAGTACTTTTGCCGTATGCAAGTAAGCCTTGAATTGACCTGCAATTGTCATAGCCATCGCTTCCACTTCAGACTGATGGCCTTTTAGGGTTGTATCGAGTAATACCTTTGAAGCGTTTCGATAGACCAGAGTAGCGGTTCCCACAAATGAAACCAGTAAGCAAAGTAGAATCACCAACTTCAGTTGAAAGCCAACGCTTTGGTTTTTAAGTTTCTTAAACATTTTATAGTTATCCCGTCTTTTAAACTTTTATTATTCCTAGTTTTTCAACATGCAGATGTAACGAATAGATAATATAGAGTTATGAATGGAGATAAATTGATTCTTATTAATTATTTAAACAATAAGAAACTCTAAATCCATACAAGATTTGCAGCTGAGAAAAGGGAGACCAGAGATAGAGGGATATAATTTCGAGCGAAGGGGATCCCACGACCAAGCTAGGCCGTGGGGAGAGGGTTATTGACTAGAAATCGTAGTGATGAGTTGGTGAGTTTCGTTAGGTTGCAATAGCTTCCCAGTTTCTAGTGAGTTGGCATTTAAAGTCGATTCAACGCATAGGAAGCCAAGGTATCCGTCATTCGGCATATCACCCATCGCGGTTGCCCCTTCAAGCCAAGGATTCCATAAAACAGCCGAGTTATGGCCTTCGTTCTTAACGAGTGTAGAGCGTTGAAGTTTCATGTCTTTCACTTCAATAATGGTTTCTGGCTGTGTGTAAACGCGATCAATCGTGTCAGTCAGAATGAGCGCATTTTCGTCATGGCAGACTTTATTATTTTGTAAGCTGTCGATGTATTCATTTCCCATTCCGACGGTGCTTGTTTCACGGACATCGCCAAGATTTAAGTAGGAATGCAAAGCACCAGAGAAAGTCCAAGCGTGGTCATCTGTGTTGGTGATGTCTAATGTCACCTTGAGCGAATCTGCGACTTCAACGTTCAAACGTACATCAAATTGATGCGGCCAAAGTTCGAGGGAAGCTTGAGTCGGCGCTAAGCCTAGGCTAATAATGACGCCAGTGTCGTTTTCTCTGTGCTCAACCAGTTCCCACTCGCTAGTACGAGCAAAACCATGAGCAGGTGCAGCGATACGACCAAACCAAGGCCAACAGACTGGAATGCCGCCACGCAATGCCGCTTTGCCATCGAAATTCGCACTGTCACTCATCCATAGAAGGTCGTCTTGCCCTTTTGGTGTGAACGAGACAACGTGCCCGCCGTGCAAAGCGATGCCCGCAGTCGCTTTCTCATGGATCACGCGAACAATTTTGACATTGTCTTTTTCAACGATCGTGACGTTGTCTGAAAGCACCGTGAGGGCCGGAAGGGATAGTAAGTCCATTGATATCTCCAAGGTTTGAGAAATTACAGTTCAGTACTCATTGTTAGCGAGGGCTGCAAATTTAGGGCAAGATCAAGCACCTAAATAAGTATTGAGTTGTAATCTAAACACAAAATTTAGATAACAAAAAGGCGACTCGAAAGTCGCCTTTTTAATGTCTTATGTTTCAAACACAAGTGACACTAACTGGTTACAAATCTAAATTACTTAGAGATGTGTGCAATTAGGTCAAGAACTTTGTTTGAGTAACCGATTTCGTTGTCGTACCAAGATACAACTTTAACGAATTTGTCAGTTAGAGCGACACCAGCTTTAGCATCGAATACTGAAGTTTGAACTTCACCGATGAAATCTTGTGATACTACTTGGTCTTCAGTGTAACCTAGAACACCTTTAAGCTCGCCTTCAGATGCTTCTTTCATAGCAGCACAGATTGCTTCGTAAGATGCAGCAGTCTTAAGGTTAACAGTTAGGTCAACTACAGATACGTTAGCAGTTGGTACACGGAAAGCCATACCAGTTAGAAGGCCGTTTAGTTCTGGAAGAACAACGCCTACAGCTTTAGCAGCACCAGTTGAAGATGGGATGATGTTTTGAGAAGCACCACGGCCACCGCGCCAGTCTTTAGCAGAAGGACCATCAACAGTTTTTTGAGTTGCTGTAGTCGCGTGTACTGTAGTCATAAGACCAGATTCGATACCGAACTTGTCGTTAAGAACTTTAGCAACAGGCGCTAGACAGTTAGTAGTACAAGAAGCGTTAGAAACAACATCTTCACCAGCGTAAGTGTCTTGGTTAACACCCATAACGATCATTGGAGTTGCGTCTTTAGAAGGACCTGTAAGAACAACTTTCTTAGCACCAGCAGTGATGTGCTTACGTGCAGTCTCGTCAGTTAGGAAAAGACCAGTTGCTTCAGCAACTACGTCTACGTCGATTGCATCCCACTTAAGATCTTCAGGGTTACGCTCTGCAGTTACACGTACAGTTTTACCGTTAACGATTAGGTTTCCGCCTTCAACTTCAACAGTACCGTTGAAACGTCCGTGAGTTGAATCGTACTTAAGCATGTATGCCATGTACTCAACGTCGATTAGGTCGTTGATACCAACAACTTCGATGTCATTGCGCTCTTGCGCTGCACGGAATACAAAACGACCGATACGGCCAAAACCATTAATACCTACTTTGATAGTCATTATAGTTGCTCCACAACTTAATTTCTGAATAAAGATAACTGGTAGTAAAATTACAAAATCCAGTTTGCATCTGCAACCGATAATCAGGCTTTACTTGTTTAATGTCAAAAAAAACTGTCGCTTTTTTTCACATTTTGTCGCAAATGGTGTTTTTTTGTACTCGTTACTGGACAGAATGTAACTCAGCTATCGAAAAATGCTTTAAAATATTAAAGCGATTTACGGATTCGTAACTCCCTTGTTACGGCAAGAAAGTATGTGCTACAACTGTAAGGTTTCGCAAGTCTTTCGAAAAAAAAGTTTGTACTAGATGTGAGAGGAAGAGGAATTTATCAATGGATAAAAACAAGAGAGAAATCCTAAACAAGTCCGATGAGGACTGGCGTGAGCAGCTCTCTGATGTCGAGTTTGATGTATGTAGACGCAGTGCGACTGAGCCACCTTTTAGCGGCGCTTTGTTACATAACAAAGACACGGGGATGTATCAGTGCACATGCTGCCAACAGGACTTGTTTCACTCCGAGAGTAAGTATGACTCTGGGTGTGGTTGGCCGAGTTTTGATGCGCCAATTAATGATGAAGTGATTCGGTATATAGAGGATCTAAGTCACGGTATGAAGCGAGTTGAGATACGTTGTAGCCAGTGTGACAGCCATCTAGGCCATGTTTTTGAAGACGGCCCGGTAACGACGGGTGAGCGCTATTGTGTTAATTCAGTGTCGTTAATTTTCAACAAAAGTAATAAAAGCGGTGAATAGTCACCGCTTTCTGTTTCATTGTTACAACATGGAAAAGACGAAGCTAAAACGCTTGAGATTGAAAGATTATTTCAGATCTTTAGGAATTATCCTTTTAGTGAATTCACCTGAGCTTATGGCATCTTCCAATGTATCTGCAACATCATCCAGTCGATTGTACTTGTCTTCAGTAAACCCATAGAGCAACTGAAGCTCTTGATCCGACGCAATCGCAACGTCATAGCGTTTAGCCACCATCGCCCAAACGTAAGCAAGTTCTTTGTTTTGTACTCGATAATGGGTACTGGCAAGTGTTTTTAAGATTTCAGTATTTACCTTGCCTGATCGAGTAAGCTCTAAAGCACGATTGAGCAATTCAATGGTTTTCAGCTGATCTCGATTGGTGTAGAAGGTCGCAAGTGCGTATTGCAGTTCCGCTGTTTCAAGCTTTGGAGAGCCTTCAAGCTGCAAAAATTCTCTTTGCGCCTGATCGTCGCCAATTTGGCTCCATAGAAAGTAGAGCGTTTCTGGTGAACGTGACTTTTGAAGTTGTTCTACTATGCGGTCTAGCTCTTCTCCAGAATGAATGAGTGCACTAAAACGTTGCTGCTTCAGAGCACTTTGATCGATAGGCTGTATTTGTGCGGCAAGCTCTAGACAGCGACGATACAATCGCGCGTATTCGTATTCTTGGATGACATTGATATCGGATGGGTTCTTGAAGACTTCATAGCGGTGCCAAATGAGGTCAGTTCTTGGCAACCTGCACTGGCCATCGTTCATATTGAGAAGTTCACAGCGCAGGGCTGGTGTGTCTTCACAGAGCTGGTCAGTGTTTTTGTTGATTTCAAAACATCCAGACAATGCGACCGCTATTAGGGTTGTTGAGGTTAGTTTTAATAAATTCATACCATCGCTTGTGATCGATTACTCTTATTTTTCTACCCAGTCTTGACTCAATGCTACAGCGCTATATTTTGTCACTATATTGATAACTAAGGATAGAACATGGACGCCGAAAGTTTAATAGAAGCTATTACACCCGAAGTTTATCAGCGATTAAATTTTGCTGTTGAAACAGGAAAGTGGCCAGAAGGCGGTCAACTTTCTCAAGCGCAACGAGATTCTTGTATGCAAGCCGTTATGCTTTATCAATCTAAGCATAATGTAGATGCACAACATATGACAGTGGCAGCGGGTGGAGAGATAAGCTTCAAGTCAAAGTCTGAACTAAAAAAGCAATTTAAAGCGGAAGAAAGTGACATTCTTCGCGTAAATCCCAATAAGAATTAGGGGCTTAACCATAGAGAGTAAGTGGCTATCAACCGGATGTTTGGCCATAAAAAAGCTATCTTAATCTGGTATTAAGATAGCTTAAATATTTTTGCAGTATCGGAATATGAAGTTTAGTGAGGTTTGAATCTTCTCAGTTTGGGAAAATGTCCTACATTGCTACATTGCTACATTGCTACATTCTTTGCTCTATAGACTCATTTCACCATGCAGCACCTTCTGCATCTCTTCTTTCACTTCTTCATAAGTGAGCCCTTGGCTGAGCAGATAGTGCAGTTTCGCAAGCGCAGCTTCCGGTGTCATATCATAGCCACTTATGACGCCCGCATCTTGAAGTGCGCAGCCTGTCGCGTATCCACCCATGTTGACCTTTCCAGCCAAACATTGAGTCAGGTTTACGACAATCACGCCACGTTCGGATGCGTCTTTTAAATGAGCTAACAACTCTGGGTTTTGCGGTGCGTTACCTACTCCAAAGGTGAGTAAAATCATGGCATTAACAGGTTGAAGCAAGGTATTACGAATCACCTCATGAGAGATTCCAGGGTACATCGTAATGACCCCAATCGGCTGAGGCGTAATGTTATGCACTTTAAACTCACCTTGCGGTTTTTGGTCAACCACAACGCCGTTATTCACCTTGATGCTAATACCCGCTTCCAGAAGTGGTGGGAGATTTGGCGACGTGAAAGCACTGAAGCCATCAGCGTGTGATTTAGTACTACGGTTGCCGCGCATCAATTGGTTATTGAAGAATAACGTGACTTCATTAATCGGATAATTCGCTGCAATGTGCAGAGCATTCAGAAGGTTTGCTTGGCCATCTGAACGTAATTGAGCAAGAGGAATTTGTGAACCTGTCACAATGACTGGCTTCCCAAGATTTTCCAACATGAAAGATAATGCCGATGCGGTATAGGCCATGGTGTCAGTACCGTGAAGAATGACAAAGCCATCGTATTTCTCGTAGTTATCACGGATATCATCAGCGATCTGTTGCCAGTCCATTGGGGTCATGTCAGACGAGTCAATCAAAGGGTCATATTCATGGATGGTAAATTCAGGCATTTCAGGGCGATGAAACTCAGGCATACCCGCTAACTGCTTTTCCATGAAACCCGCGACGGGAATGTATCCGTGATCAGATTTTTGCATTCCTATCGTGCCGCCAGTGTAAGCGATGTAAATGTGTTTTCTCGTCATGATGCGCATCGTATTGTGATTTGGGAACAGGCGGCGATTATAGCGAATTGTTTGTGAATAAAAAGGGCTAGAGCTCACCTCTTTATAGTCTAGTCAGGTTTGCCAAATTGGCGAAGGTGAAAGGGCGTCAATGTAGGCAGAGTATTCGTGATTAAACGAGTGAAAACAAGAGGAACTTGCCGCTAAAAATAAGGCCAACTATCGCATGATAATTGGCCTTGATAATAGGGCTAATGAGCTAAGGGCTGCTTCAGCGGCTTAATGTTTATTGCACCTGGCAATTCAAACAAAAAGCGTACTGGCCTTTAGGATCATTAAAGCTTTCGAGTAGTGAAATGTCTGCAGAGACTTGATTGATCACGGGTAGCCATGACTTAGGCACCCATGAAGACGAAAGCCATGTCGTCATATCTACATCAAAAGAGACGTAAACCTGATTCATCATTTCCTGGAAGAACTGCTGCGCTGGAGACAACGGCTCTTGTACCCACGACACGTTATAGCTTTCGAGTTCCGCAAGCTCTGCCGCTAATGCAATGGCATCATCAAAGTCACCCATTTTATCAACAAGCCCATGCGCCATAGCGTCTTGACCCGTCCAAACGCGACCTTCAGCGATTGACTCTAATGTATCTAATGGTATCTCACGGTGAGTGCTTACTAGCCCTACAAAACGATTATAACCGTGCTCAATACCCAATTGGAACGCATCTTTAGCGCCTTGTGACATGCCTGTAGTCACGCCAACGCCAGAGAAAGGAGAGGTGCCAATGCCATCGGTATAGACGCCAAGGTTGGTTAATCCCTTTTCAAAGGTTGTGATCACACTAAAGATACCGATTGAACCCGTTAACGTCGTGGGTTGCGCAACAATCTTGTCAGCGCTCATCGAAATCCAATAACCACCGGAAGCGGCTAAACTCGACATGGATACGACGACTGGCTTGTTTGCGGCTCGCAACGCGTCAATTTCATTACGAATGACTTCAGAAGCAAACGCGCTGCCACCTGGGCTATCAACACGCAGAACCACGGCTTTAACGCTGCTGTCATTTCGTGCTTGGCGAAGTTGGCTCGCCGTCGTATCACCGCCCACATTGTTGCGTGATTGCTTACCATCCATGATAGCGCCGCTAGCTACGACAACGGCAATGTCGTCCGCTTCTACGTTAAACGCAGGGGGCATGGTCGAGCGATATTGGTAATAACCGACCGCTTGATAGCTATCTTTGCCATCACTACCAAAAACATCCGACAGTTGAGAGCGAATCTGTTGTCGTGTCGCGAGTTCATCCACCAATCCTAGGTTTAAAGACAGTTGGGCCAAATTACCTTCTACGGCCTCTAATTGCTCTAGGAATTCGTCCATAGATGGATTGAGAGCTTTCGCGTCCATTTGGCGGTTCGTCGCAACGTCATCGACATAGGCACCCCAAAGCTGCGTCAACCAACGCGAGGCAGATTCTTTGGCTTCATTAGACATGTCAGTGCGTGTGAAGGGCTCTATAGCGGACTTGTAGGTGCCGACTCTAAAGACATGAGTATTGACATCTAGGTTTTCGAGCAACGTTTTGTAGTACATCGAATAGGCACTGTAGCCTTTCAAAAGTACGGCACCGTCTGGAGAAAGAAAGACTTTGTTGGCGTAGCTTGCGAGGTAGTATTGGCTCTGGTTGTAGAACTCACCAACGGCATAGATAGGTTTACCAGAAGCCTTGAATTCATTTAACGCTTTCGCGATGTATCTTAGCTTCGTGAGGTTGGTTTCTGGTAGCTGGCGCAGCGAAAGTACCAAACCTTTGATTTGATCATCGTCTTGAGCGTGCCTGATGGTATCGACAATATCGAACAATACGTTTTCGCGCGGCATGTCTTGGCCAAAGAGTGAGCCCGTTAATGAGTCCACTGGATTATTGTAAGACCGCTGTTCAACGATAGGTCCCGATAGGTTCAGCACCAATGCAGATTGTTGTTCGACGACAGGTGTTGGGGTGTCGACACTTGTGAATAAAAAGTAAATAACCACAAGGCTAAGAATAAAAAAGAGATTGGTTATAGCAAGGCGAATAAAGGTGATGATTTTCCATAAACCTTTAAAAATCAGACCAATAAATTTGAACAATTTTTTCATCGAATCTTCTCTGCAGTTGACCTAACAGAGTCCATGATGGTGTGAGAGTGTGCTGTTCATATCCTACGCCATCTCAATATGGCAGACAACTCAATGTTTTATGTGGATTGAGAGGAAAATACGAAGTTGACCAGTGTTGCAAAAATGTAAACGGGTGTTTGATTTTTTACTCTAGTGTGAATATTCTGGTCAGACCACGAATAATAATAGATAAAGTGATGTCTGCCATGTACTCAAACCTACTACAACCGCTCGACCTTGGATTTACCCAGTTAAGAAATAGAGTCTTAATGGGGTCAATGCACACGGGTTTAGAAGAAGACAAACAAGGCCTGCACAAATTGGCTGCTTTTTATGAAGAGCGAGCGAAAGGCGGTGTAGGGCTTATCGTGACGGGAGGTTTCTCACCAAATTTACGTGGACGGTTAACTCCTTTTAGTGCTGAGTTCAGTAAGCCAAAGCATGCACAGTCACATAAAGTGGTCACCGAAGCGGTGCACAAACATGGTGGTAAGATCGCACTGCAGCTTCTTCATGCAGGGCGTTACGCAATGCATCCTTTAGCGCAAAGTGCGTCAGGAATGAAGGCCCCAATCGCGAAGTTCGCACCCAGTGAAATGAGTCCTCGCCAGATTAAGAAAACCATTGACGCATTCTCAAACAGCGCAGAACTGGCTCAACTAGCGGGCTACGATGGCGTCGAAATCATGGGGTCAGAAGGTTACCTCATCAACCAGTTTATCTGTAAACGCACGAACATGCGTTACGACGAATGGGGGGGCAGCTATGAAAAACGCATGCGCTTTCCTCTCGAAATTGTCCGCTCAATGCGAAAAGCGGTGGGTGACGATTTCATCATCATCTTTAGGCTTTCAATGCTCGATCTGGTTGAGCAGGGCAGCACGTTTGAAGACGTGGTTCTGTTGGCTCAAAAACTAGAAGAAGCGGGCGTAACGATCATTAACACGGGAATAGGTTGGCATGAGGCAAGAATCCCAACCATCGCGACTCAGGTTCCACGCGGTGCGTTTACTTGGGTAACAGAAAAGGTAAAGCCTTACGTTAACATCCCAGTGGTGACCTGCAACCGAATAAATACGCCAGATGAAGCTGAGAAGATCCTAAGTTCAGGGCAAGCTGATATGGTCTCTATGGCAAGACCATTCCTTGCGGATCCAGATTTTGTTGCAAAAGCTGAGAAAGACCAAGCGCAGTTTATTAATACCTGTATTGGGTGCAATCAAGCCTGTCTTGATAATGTCTTCAAAGGTAAACGAGCAAGCTGCCTTGTGAATCCGAGAGCGTGTTACGAAACCGAAATTGTCGTTCAACCAGCAGTGACCAAAAAGAAAATCGCCGTTGTTGGGGCAGGCCCCGCGGGATTGTCCTGTGCAACGACGCTTGCTGAGCGTGGGCATGATGTTGACCTGATTGAGAAGAACGATCGCATTGGTGGACAGTTCAGGCTAGCAATGCAGATCCCGGGTAAAGAAGAGTTCCGAGAAACGATTCGTTATTTCGCGAACCAAATCGATGCGACAGGGGTGAACTTGCTGCTCGATACCGAAGCGACATTTGAGAGTCTATCTGAGTACGATGAAGTGGTGATGGCATCGGGTGTTGAACCTAGACAGGTTAATATTTCCGGCATCGATAACGAATCTAAAGTGGTCGACTACCAAACTCTGATTCGAGAAAAAACGCCAGTCGGAGAGAAGATTGCGATTGTTGGGGCTGGTGGGATCGGCGTGGATATTGCGACCATGCTAACCGAGCCGGAAGATAACACGCTTGATGATTGGTTACACGAGTGGGGAATAGACAAACAGATTGGCCATCCTGGTGGTCTGTATCCTTATCCTGCCTCACACAGTGATAAAACCGTATGGGTATTACAAAGACGCCAAGGGCGTGTGGGCAAAGGGCCGGGTAAAACGACGGGTTGGATTCACAAACGTACCTTAGAAAAGCGTGGTGTAAACCTACTGGGCGGTGTTGAATACAAGAAGATTGATGAGGAAGGTTTACACATCTCGGTTAAGGGTGATGCCAAGTTGTTGGATGCCGATAAAGTTGTGATTTGTGCTGGGCAGGAATCGGTCCGACCGTTTGAAGATCGCTGGTCAGAACTTGAAGGGAAATTGCACGTGATTGGCGGCGCTGATCATGCGGGGGAACTGGATGCGGTTCGAGCTATTCGTCAAGGTGTGAAGCTGGCTATTAGCCTCTAAGGTGCGTGTCCTTCTAGCTGATACTTAATGAAAGACAAACAAAACGGGCATTGATGTTGAAATCAATGCCCGCTTTTAATGGATTGTCACTACTTCCTACACTGTAACTGCATAATGAAATGCGTTAGCTCTACAGGATGACGGTTTTATTGCCGTAAACAAATACGTGATCGTTCAGAACTTTATTGAGTGCTTTACTCAATACATTTTTCTCTACGTCGCGACCCGCACGTGCCATGTCCTGGGCGCTGAAGTTGTGATCAACAGGAATCACATCTTGTTTAATAATCGGGCCTTCATCGAGATCATTGGTAACGAAGTGCGCGGTGGCACCAATGATTTTTACACCACGTTCATACGCTTGCTGATAAGGCTTCGCACCGATAAACGCGGGTAGGAAACTGTGGTGGATGTTGATGATTTTATGATTGTATTTCTCAACAAACCCTGGCGTCAGTACGCGCATGTATTTGGCAAGCACTAAGTAATCCGCATCGTATTGTTCGATAACTTTCAGTACTTCTTGCTCATGCTCTTCGCGATTCAAACCCACGTGAGAAACCGTATGGTAAGGAATATCAAAACGCTCAGTTAAACCTTGTAACGTGTCATAGTTGCCCACAACTGCCGCAATCTCGACATCCAAACTACCATCGTAGTTCTTCATTAGAATATCGCCCAAACAGTGTGACTCTTTGGTCACTAAGATAACGATACGTTTACGGGTAGAGTTGACCAGGTTACGTTTTGTGCCTTCAGGAAGCGCTTGGTCAAGATCGGCTAGAAGCGTTTGATCGTTGAAATACCCTTCCAGTTCAGTACGCATGAAGAAATGCCCACTGGTGTTATCCACAAACTCATTATTGTGAATGATATTAAGTTGGTGCTTATAACAAATGTTGGTGATTTTAGATATGAGTCCAGGTGCGTCTTTGCAATGAGTTAGGAGTGTTTTTTTTTCCATTTGTGTTGTGCTTCCATGAATTATTTTTTTGGGCTAAAAACTAATTTGAGGTTCCGTGAACGGTGACGTAAGCCTCAATATACCTGCTATAATTAATCTATTATCGAGCATGTTTCAACAAAAGATCGTTACCAAGTTTCTAGGTTTACCTATTTTGTTGTGGATTCTATCGTAAGAAGTATCAAAGGTGCTGTATATGGATAAAGAACTACTAGCGCGAAAACTGTATGTTGAGCGAGTGAATGCTCTTGTTGGTGATCATGAAGTCGATGAAGCGACGCTGACTGAAATGTGGGAAAACAAAGCCTCCCCAAGTGATGCGGCAAAAGCCATTCTTTGTGACGATAACGGATTTGACGGCCCAGCCTGGCTCTCACGTTACCTTAATAAGAAGTAATGGTTCACTCTTAACTTAAAATCCACACCCACCGGAGCGAGTCACACTAATCTGATTCGCGCCGGCACACTAAAGCTGACATAATCCTCCAATAATACTCTTTCCTATTGACTTAAATGATCTTAAAGACCTTCTCTTCTGATGGTGCACTGGGCAAAGCCATTCCTGGCTTTCAACCTAGGCAACCGCAACTTGATATGGCCCAAGCGGTCCATGACGCCATCAACGATCAGTCGCAGTTGGTGGTTGAAGCAGGAACCGGAACGGGAAAAACGTTTGCCTACTTAGTACCAGCGCTTTTAAGTGGCAAAAAGGTGATCATCAGTACGGGGTCAAAAAATCTTCAAGAGCAGTTGTTCCATCGTGATCTTCCTTTAATGGTCGATGCGCTGGGGTTTTATGGTCAGGTCGCGCTCTTAAAGGGCCGTTCGAATTATCTTTGCCTTGATAGGTTGAGCCGTCAAATGGTGGAAAGCCACAATAACACGGCGGATCCAACGCTTTTGGCGCAGTTGACCAAGGTTCGATCTTGGGTATCACAGACGAAAAGTGGTGATTTAGGTGACTGCGATGAAATCGCCGAAGACAGCCCAATCATTCCTACGATTACATCTACCAATGACAATTGCCTTGGCAAAGAGTGCCCAAGTTTCACGGATTGCTTTGTACTGAAAGCCCGAAAGCGAGCGATGGATTCTGATGTTGTCGTCGTTAATCACCACCTATTTCTGGCCGACTTAGCGATCAAAGAGACGGGCTTTGGAGAGCTGATTCCTGAGGCGGACGTATTCATCTTTGACGAAGCCCATCAACTGCCCGACATTGCCAGCCAGTACTTTGGTCAATCCGTATCGAGCCGTCAGGTACAAGAATTAGCCAAAGATATTGAGATTGCCTATCGGACAGAAGCCAAAGACATGCGCCAATTGCAAAAGGTGGGTGACAGCTTAACGCAATCTTCTATGGATCTTAGGCTCATACTCGGGGAACAAAATTTTCGTGGAAACTGGCGTGAAGCGCTTGCGTCTCCTGCCGTGGGGCGAGAGCTACAACGACTGCAAGATGCCCTAGATTTTGCTATTGAAGTGCTCAAGCTAGCACTGGGTCGGAGTCAATTACTGGATACTGCATTTGAACGTGCAAATCTTATCAAGTCTCGAATAGAACGAGTTTGCGATGTTTCCATCACTGGGTATTCCTATTGGTATGATACGACCCCAAGACACTTTACCCTGCACATTACACCGCTTTCGGTGGCTGATAAGTTTCACGAGCAGATAGAGCTTAAGCAGGGGGCCTGGATATTTACTTCAGCAACGCTGGCGGTGAACGAAGACTTTGGCCATTTTACCTCACGTTTGGGCATTCAACCGAAACAAAAACTGGCGTTACCTAGCCCTTTTGATTATCAGACTCAAGCCAAGTTGTGCGTCCCTCGTTACTTACCTGAACCCAATAGCCCAGGTATGGCGGATAAGCTTGTGGAATTTCTTGGCCCTGTGATTGAAGAAAATGGCGGCCGATGTTTTTTCCTTTGTACGTCGCATAGCATGATGCGAGAGCTGGGAGAGCGCTTCCGAGATGTCCTATCCGTGCCTGTGTTGCTGCAAGGTGAAACCAGTAAGCAGAAAACATTGGCCGAGTTTATGGAACTGGGTAATGCGTTGCTGGTGGCAACCGGCGCATTTTGGGAAGGGATCGATGTTAGAGGTGATGCATTAAGCTGTGTTATCATTGACAAATTACCGTTCACGGCACCTGATGACCCGTTGCTAAAGGCTCGTATTGAAGATTGCCGCCTGAAAGGGGGAGATCCCTTTGCTCAAGTGCAATTGCCCGATGCGGTCATTACGTTGAAGCAAGGGGTCGGGCGATTAATCCGTGATAAAAACGATCATGGTGCACTGATCATTTGTGATAATCGTTTGGTGACGAAAGATTATGGAAAACTGTTCTTAGCCAGTTTGCCGCCCATTCCGAGAACTCGGGATTTAAATACGGTTCAAGCGTTCCTCAAGCAGCTTGAACAAGCAGACGCTAACCAACATTAATTAAAAGATAGAGTTATCAATGACTGGAAAAATTCTTGCTTTAGATACCGCGACAGAAAACTGTTCTGTTGCTTTGATTGTCGGCGACCAAGTATTCGCAAGAAGTGAAGTAGCCCCTCGCGACCATACCAAGAAAATTCTACCTATGGTCGATGAGGTACTAAAAGAAGCGGGCTTAAGCCTATCGGATCTTGATGCATTGGCATTTGGTCGCGGCCCTGGCAGCTTTACTGGTGTGCGAATTGGCATTGGTATTGCACAAGGTTTAGCATTCGGCGCTGAACTGCCAATGATAGGTGTGTCTACCTTAGCCGCTATGGCTCAGGGTTCTTATCGTAAACTAGGGTTCAGCAAGGTTTGCTGTGCCATTGATGCACGAATGAGTGAAGTATATTGGGGGCGTTACAGCCGTCAAGAAAACGGCAGTTGGGTAGAGGTTGATGCAGAATGCGTCATTCCGCCTCTCGAGCTTGCTAATGAAATCTCCAAAGATGACTCTATTTGGTATACCGCCGGAACAGGTTGGGACGCGTACCAAGAAGAATTGGCAGCATTGCCTTTAGAGCGTGCAGAGCTAGAAGATGAGCCAGTGTTATACCCTGAAGCCATTGATATTGCGTATTTGGCGCAGTTTGAATGGGAAAAAGGCAACACGGTAGACGCCGAAAGCGCAAGCCCTGTTTATCTGCGTGATAAAGTAACATGGAAAAAGTTGCCTGGTAGAGAGTAATACACTGTACTTAGCACTGAGATAAGGCCAGCTTGCTGGCCTTGATAAAAGGAAAAAAATGGTGTCGATAAATGGATTACCTCCTTCGATAGTTCCTGGTAGTACGAAAACTAACAAGACAACAAAAAAGAACGAGGTAAAAAAAGGACAAACATCGACTTCAGTTGGACAACCAACTCAAGTTGCTCATGCTGTTTCCAATTCCATTCGTCATGTCAACGAATCTGACATCCATCGCGCTCAGGTACAGTATGATTTACCTGAAGGTCAAAGCCGAAAAGCTATGCAAGAATACCTTTCTGTCATGACCCAATCCAAAAGAGATGAACTCGCCAAGCTACTTGGTGTCGATATTTATATCTAGTTGCCATGATCACAATCCATGGTACTCATATACAAATAGTTTTTATCCTAAGAGAACACTATGAATAAGCCTTTGTTAAAAGCGAGCCTATCGTCGCTTGCCTTACTCTTTCTTACCGCGTGCTCGTCACTTCCAGAAACGTTAGAATCCGACAACGACCAGTTGGTTTCAGACTATGGAGTATGGGTAACCAGTGATTCTGATACAAAGCAACAGGTTCGTATGGGCGGTGTAATTGCTGACGTCACTAACCTTGCAGATAAAACCCGTATTGTTATCGTTAACCTGCCAATCAATGACTCTGGCAAACCCGATATCAAAGAAAAACCCAATGGACGCTTTGTTGGATACGTCGACGGTTTTCTAGAGCCACTTGCTTATAGTAAAGGTCAATTGATCAGTGTTATCGGTCAAAGTCATGGCACAGAAGACATCACCGTGGGTGAGTTTGAGCAAACCATCCCAGTGATGAATGTGACGGGTTACCATGCGTGGAAGATTCAAGAACGTGTGGTTATTGATGAAATTCGAACTTATCAATATAACTGTTGGGGACTGCATTGTAGACAGATGTCCTACGGTCCTCGAGACGGCCGAGTGATCAAAGAAGTCAAATAGCCTATGCGCAAGGATTGTATCTCTATCGAGTGTGGTGACGTTGCCACACTCGAGCTTGGCTGTCGTGAAACAGCCCACACAACGGTATTGTTTCTGCATGGCTGGCTAGACAACGCAGCCAGTTTTAGTTCCATTCTTCCAACACTCTCTTCACTCGATGAAAACCTGCATTTGTGCGCCATCGACCTGCCTGGGCATGGGCTTTCTTACCACAAGGGCTTGAGCTCATTTTACCCTTTTCATGACTATATCGATGATCTTCACCAACTATTGACGGTTTTATCACCAAACAGACTGTTCATAGTAGGACATTCTCTTGGTGCATTGATCGCAAGTTGCTATAGTGCCGCGTTTCCTGAGTTCGTCACAGGATTAGTTCAGATTGAAGGCTTTGGCCCACTAGCGGAAAAGCCCGATAACAGTGTAGATAGATTGCGCTCCGGTGTGTTGGGTCGTCAGCGGTTAAGACGTAAACCTATTCGCTCCCCTGGTGGATTAAATCAAATGACACAGCGTCGCGCGCAAATTAATGACATAGAGGCTGATTTGATACGCCCAATCGTAGCGCGCGGTATGTGCCAGCAAGGTGAAACGTGGCAGTGGCAGCATGATGGCCATCTACAAAGTGATTCACTGTATCGAATGTCATTTGAGCATGCACAAGACGTCATTGAACGCATTCAATGTCGGCAGTTGGTGATCTTAGGTGACAACGGCTACAGCCACTTAAAGCACTCATTAAGTGCATCCAGTAATGCGTGTGAAGTGGTAACAATTCGAGGTGGCCACCATTGTCATTTACAAGATCCCCAAGCCGTAACAGAACTGATATTTGGCGAGCTTAACAAAATTTAAACAAGTGTTTGAGTGTTACGTGCTCATGCGCTTTGGCTGTGCTGTAATAGACGAATAATAATAATGGTCAATAAGCCAGCCAATAACGAGGAGTAATACCGTGGAAAACCCTTGGCTCTCACGCTATCCAGAAGATGTTCCAGCACAAATCAACCCAGATCAATACAGCTCTTTGGTTGATATGTTCGAACAATCGATACAAAAATTTGCCGACCAACCTGCGTTTATGAACATGGGTTCGGTGATGACTTTCCGCAAATTAGAAGAGCGTAGTCGCGCATTTTCTGCCTATTTACAGAATGAATTAAAACTAAAGAAAGGTGACCGCGTCGCGTTGATGATGCCGAACCTACTTCAATACCCTGTTGCGCTGTTCGGGGTATTAAGAGCGGGCATGATTGCGGTTAATGTGAACCCGTTATACACACCACGTGAGTTAGAACATCAGCTCAATGATGCCGATGCAAAAGCGATCGTCATCGTTTCTAATTTTGCCAACACACTCGAGCAGATTGTTGACAATACACCGGTAAAACACGTTGTACTCACTAGCCTTGGTCAAATGTTGCCAAGAGCGAAGGGCACGATCGTGGATTTCGTGGTGAAGTATGTCAAAGGCATGGTGCCTAAATACAATCTACCTGGTGCGATTTCTATGCGCCGAGCTTTGCACAAAGGTCGTAGGCTCCAATACGTTAAACCCCATATTTCTGGCGATGATATCGCGTTCTTGCAATACACTGGCGGTACTACGGGCGTTGCAAAAGGTGCCGTATTAACGCATCGCAATATGATCGCGAACGTCATGCAAGCGAAAGGTGCCTATGGCCCTGTTTTAGCTGATGGTCGTGAACTCGTGGTTACTGCGTTACCGCTCTATCATATTTTTGCATTGACCGTGAATTGCCTGTTATTCCTTGAAATCGGTGGCAGCAACTTACTGATCACCAACCCAAGAGACATTCCTGGTTTCATCAAAGAGCTACAAAAGTATCAATTCACCGCAATTACTGGGGTGAATACACTGTTTAATGCGCTAGTAAACAACGAAGATTTCAGTGAACTCGATTTCAGCAATTTACGACTCTCAGTCGGTGGTGGTATGGCCGTTCAGCGCGCCGTTGCGGAGAAATGGAAGAAGATCTCCGGTTGTTACTTGCTCGAAGGTTACGGCTTAACCGAGTGTGCTCCCTTAGTTGCGGCGTACCCTTATGATCTGACCGAGTACAATGGCTCTATTGGTTTACCTGTGCCGTCAACGGAAGTCCGTATCGTGGACGAAGAAGGCAACCCTGTTGCTAACTCTGAGGTGGGTGAACTACAGGTTCGTGGTCCACAGGTCATGCAAGGCTACTGGCAGCGTCCAGAAGCAACGAAAGATGTGATCAATCCTGAAGGGTGGCTATCAACGGGTGACATCGTTAAGTTTGACGATGAAGGTTTCTTGCACATCGTTGATCGTAAGAAAGACATGATCTTAGTGTCGGGCTTTAACGTCTATCCAAATGAAATTGAAGATGTGATTGCTCTGCATGGCAAGGTACTTGAAGTGGCGGCGATTGGTCAGCCTCATGAAGTGTCGGGTGAAGTGGTGAAGGTTTACGTTGTGAAGCGTGATCCAAGCTTAACCAAAGAAGAGTTGATTGCTCATTGTCGTGAGAATTTAACCGGCTATAAAGTACCGAAGCTGGTTGAGTTTAAAGAAGAACTGCCAAAAACGAATGTGGGTAAAATTCTTCGCCGTGTCCTTCGAGAAGAGAACGACGCTGAACTGGCTAAGCGCGCAAGCGAGTAGTGAGAACTCTAGGGGCGAATGAGAATAATCCGCCCCTATACAGAAATCGAAGACAATTTAGTGTTAGAATGCCGACTTCATCGTCGGCATTTTTATTGTCAAAACAATTAACTTCCAAAGCCACGTATTTCAAAAAACATTAGCGAGCATTTTGTGAACTATCAAATCATTACACAGCAGTCCGATTTAAAGCGAGTCTGTGACCAAGCCCAGCAATCAGACGTCGTAATGCTCGATACCGAGTTCGTGCGCATTCGTACTTTCTATCCACTCCTAGGCTTAATTCAATTGTTTGATGGCGAAAACCTGTCACTGATTGACCCGACCGTGTTTGAGGATATGACACCATTTGTGGATCTATTAAAGAACACCTCAGTGATGAAAGTACTGCATGCGTGTGGTGAAGACTTGGAAGTTTTCCAAAATGCATTTGGCTGCACGCCTTTCCCGATGGTGGATACCCAAATTATGGCTGCGTTTTTAGGCCATGGGCTCTCAACAGGCTTTGCAAGCTTGGTTAACGAATACATTGGTGTCGAGTTAGATAAGAGCGAATCTCGCACTGACTGGATGGCTCGCCCGCTGAGTGTTAAGCAACTTGAATACGCTGCCGCTGATGTATTTTACCTGATGCCGTTGTACGAAAAGCTGCTCGAAAAAACCTCTGCCGCAGGCTGGTGGGATGCTGCTCAGGAAGAATCAGAGCTGCTGGTCAGTAAGCGAATAAAAGACGTTGATGCAAACAACGTGTATCGAGATATTAAAGGCGCCTGGCAGCTGAAACCGAAACAGCTTGCCATCCTTAAACCGCTCGCCACATGGCGCTACAAAGAAGCCATGAAGCGCGATTTAGCACTGAATTTTGTATTTAAAGAAACCGACTTACTTCTTGTGGCTCGAGATGCAATAAAGAGCAATCAACAAATGGAACAAGAGGGTATTGATGGTCGCGCTGTACGACGCCACGGCAACCGTATCGCAGCCATGATCAAGTCAGCAGAGCAAACTCCCCAAGATGAATATCCAGCCGCCATCGATCGTTTGATGGATTATCCAGGCTATAAGCAATTGTTTAAATTACTGAAAGATGAAGTAAAAAAAGCGTCTGCCAAGTCGGGTTTAGCGACGGAATTTCTTGCGTCTAAAAAACAACTCAATCAATTGCTTAGTTGGGTATGGCGTAAAGACCGCAACCCAAGTGCCTTACCGGATGTCATGAAGGGGTGGCGCTTAGAGCTTATGGGCGAGAATCTCAATAAGCTAGTTAAGTAGTCCAATAATATTGCTGCTACAAGTAATTAGTGACATTGGGCAAAGCCCAATAAGCACAGATAAATAAGAGCCTACCAGCGTGACTGGTTGGCTCTTTTTTTACGATTCATGTTTATGATTAAACCCCTTATTTTTTCTTCC
This sequence comes from Vibrio sp. 10N.261.55.A7, assembly GCF_002877365.1. GTDB lineage: Bacteria > Pseudomonadota > Gammaproteobacteria > Enterobacterales > Vibrionaceae > Vibrio. The sequence goes on along the minus strand of NZ_MCWZ01000079.1, from coordinate 8,529 downwards.
TTCTTCCTTCTTCCTTCTTACTTCTCTCTTTTCTGCTTTACTCATCGACTTTCTCCACTCTTTTCTATTTCAGATTGTTCTAAGGGCGATTCATGTCGAAGGGGCAAGAGCCTGTTTTCTTGATGTGGTTGAAAGGAACCTATTGGTAGCAGGTGTGATTAGAGTTCTGAAACCCTCATTGATAAAAATAATTTGTCGTCAAGACGAAAACTATTCGTTGTATTTTCGCTGAGATAACTCTTAAAGTTCGCGCACTTTCCGAGGGGATGGCCTTTCGGGTAAACACACTAAGAGGTTATAGCCATGCGCATTGCGGTTTTATCACGCAACGAAAACTTGTACTCGACTCGCCGCCTAAAAGAAGCGGGTGAAGCAAGAGGACATCAAGTGGATATTATCGATACTCTGCATTGTTACATGGACATAACCAGCAGCCACCCGAAAGTGCGTTACATGGGAGAAGAGCTTCCACACTACGACGCAGTGATTCCAAGAATCGGTTCTTCGGTGACCTTTTATGGCACTGCGGTGGTCAGGCAGTTTGAGATGATGAACACTTTTTGTATCAACGAGTCAGCTGCGATTACTCGTTCACGAGACAAGCTGTCTTCTTTGCAGCTTTTGTCGAAAGAAGGCATAGGGTTACCAAAAACCGGTTTCGCGAATAAGCCTGACAAGATCAAGGATCTGATCAAGAACGTAGGAGGTGCGCCTCTTGTCGTTAAATTGCTAGAAGGGACACAAGGTATAGGCGTGGTACTTGCCGATACTGACAAAGCGGCAGAAAGCATTATTGAGGCATTCATGGGCTTGAAAGCCAATATTTTGGTTCAAGAGTTTATTGAAGAAGCAAAAGGGGCGGACATTCGATGCTTTGTTGTTGGTGGAAAAGTCATTGCTGCGATGAAACGCCAAGCAGGTGAAGGCGAGTTTCGCTCTAACCTACATCGAGGTGGCACTGCACAGCTTATCAAGCTGACCAAAGAAGAGCGTGCAACGGCGGTGAACGCCGCGAAAGCGATGGGATTAAACCTTTGCGGCGTTGATATCTTGCAGTCTGCTCGCGGGCCAGTCGTGATGGAAGTGAATTCGTCTCCTGGCCTAGAAGGTATCGAGCTTGCGACAGGCAAAGACGTTGCGGGATTGATTTTCGACTTTATTGAAAAAAAGGCACAAAGAACCGCTCAAAAACAGCAACGTTCAGCGGCATTGGTTTAACGTGGCGTGTAAGAGAAATAGGTGACGATGATGAGAAATGAATCAAAGACAAATTCAGCTGTGAGTCAACGAACCGACAATAAAAAGCTGGCCATTGCGGGTGTTGAAATCGCGCCGGGTGAAAGAAAGAAAATTGATATTCCTGTCGCCAAGCTCTATACCGATGCGGAAATCAGTCTGCCGATTCAAGTGATTCGAGCGAAAAAACCAGGGCCTGTCGTTTTTGTTAGCGCAGCTGTGCACGGCGATGAATTGAATGGCATCGAAATCATAAGCCGCTTAGCGCAGCAAAACTTGAAACTGCAAAGCGGCACCTTGATTTTGGTTCCGATGGTGAACGTATATGGTGTGTTGAACCAGAGTCGATACATGCCAGATAGACGAGATTTGAATCGCTGTTTTCCAGGCTCGAAAACGGGTTCGCTAGCAGGACGTTTGGCCTATACGTTTTTGAACAGTGTGGTCGCACATTGCGACTATGGGATCGATTTGCATACAGGCGCGATTCATCGCTCTAATTTACCGCAAATTAGAGCGAACCTAGACGATGCAGAAACAAAGCGCTTAGCCGAGGCTTTTGCTGTTCCCGTATTACTGAATGCCAATATTCGTGATGGCTCGTTAAGAGGCGCGGCCGTGGGCAACGACACACGTGTATTGCTTTATGAAGCGGGCGAAGCGCTTCGTTTTGATGAGCTTTCAATACAAACGGGCGTAAAGGGTGTTATTCGTGTACTTCGAGCGTTGGGTATGATTCGAAAACGCATGAGCAAAGTGAATATCGAGCCCTTTGTTGCGAACCGCAGTGATTGGACACGCGCCAATGCTAGTGGGTTCGTTAAGGAGTTTGTTTCATTAGGTTCTGTGGTGGAAAAGAATGAAATCTTGGCCGAAATCAATGGCCCGTTAGGGCATAACATTAATCAAGTCGTCTCGAATCGTTCGGGCATTATTATTGGTAAACAAAATATCCCGCTCGTTCAAGAAGGAGAGGCGATGTACCACATTGCATACTTTGGCGATACGGCGGAAGAAGTGCATGAACACATTGAAATGATGCAAGACTCGATAGTGTCAATAGGGCCGGATATTTCCTAGCTAAAAGGGTCATTGGAAAAGGCCAGTGACCTTAATATTAACCTTAAAATTGTGTAGATAAGACAATGCCAGATACGTTTAAAAATCGAATGATCATAGGAAATTTGGAGCTTTGTGCGCTGCCTGAGATGGGTATCCATGATTTGGAGGTTCGCATTGATACAGGAGCGAAAACCTCTTCGCTCCATGTCGATAATATTGAGAAAATCGTCAGGGATGGCAAACCTTATGTCGCTTATGACCTTCATCCGGGTAGTTACCGTGTCGCGCAGCCAGTGCGGCAAGAATCGTTGGTGTATGACTGCAGAAGAATTAAATCTTCAAATGGCAAGGTAGAGCATCGTTATGTGATTGAAACTATGATTCAACTGGGTGGTAGAGAGTGGCCAATTCAACTCACCTTGAGCAACCGAAATGACATGACTTACATGATGTTGCTTGGTCGTGAAGCGATGGCGGATAAGGTTTATGTTGACCCGAGCCAGACCTTCTTAGCGGTGAAGTAAGCCCAAAGAGAATGTTGATGAAAACCTGCGAGTCAGGTGGTTAAAGAAAAACAAAGTAACGAGAGTTGGTATAAATCGCAGTCAGTACCCTTGAAAGGTACTGACTGCTTAGGAAGGAAGAAAAACGGGGGAGTTGCATTGGCTTTATTTATGCAACGTCATGTACCTCATCATCGTTAAGCGCATAGTCAAACTCTAGTACAGGGACCTGAAATCTAGAACGACTGTTGAGCGTATGGAAAGATCGTCGACCTCGAGAAAGTCGCGTATATTTTAGCCAAGCATGTTCGTGTTTTGTTTTTGCTTTAGCTGGGTGTTTCATGACTTTAACGAAATGCTTTTCATCCGAGTTTGCTGGCGCAATGATGCCATGCTCTAGTGCTAGCATTGTCTCACCAAACACGAGGAGAATTTCGCTTTCAAGTAGAGTGAAATCGCCAGACTTGGCAAATCCGCGTGGAAATTTGACCATATCGTAGAAACGTCTTTTGCCATGACGAAGTTGAGTTTCAAACATTGATACCTCGGAACGCACAATTATTATTGGATAGGCTGACAATAAGTATTTGGGGTAATACTGACTGTGTAGGCTGAGAATAGGCCACCAGAGCATGCGAATAAAACGAATTGTTTTTATCTAAAAGACAAAATTATTTTTGCGAATTTTCTTGGGCTGACGCCATAATGCTGCATAAGACATTGTGGTCTTTTCAGCGATTCATTATTTTTTAATAAGAGAACGGTTAATAAACGAATTTTTAGGTGTGGTTAAACGATGGACGTAAAAGTATTCCAAACGTTTTTAGAGGTGGCGAAAGAAAAACACTTTGGCCGAGCTTCTGAAAATTTATACATCACACAAGCGGCAGTCAGTGCGCGAATAAAACAGTTAGAAGAGTATTTTGATGCTGAGTTGTTCATTCGACACCGTAATAATATTCAACTGACGTCGGCTGGCCAGCGCTTGCTTAGCTATGCAGAAGTGATGGTATCAACGCTAAAACAAGCCCGATTTGAGTTGTCTTTAGAAAGCAATAAGATCAAGCAGCTGACGATTGGTGGCACCCCAAATATTTGGGATGCTTACCTACAAAATGGATTAAGCGTGATCACCAGTTCATTGAAAGGCTATGGTTTTTCTGCGGAGTCTTTAGGTCGAGAGCAACTGAATCGCAATCTGCTCGATCACTCAATCGACATCGCTTTCTCCTTTGACCCATTTAAAGTGGATGAGTTTTTTAGTAACCAGATAGCGGATTTGGTCTTAGTGCTCGTCTCAACAGAGCCTTTAAATGCAGAAAGTGGCTTTGACAGTAAATATGTCTACATTGATTGGGGCACTAACTTTACGTTTGAACATGCTGATCGCCACCCCAACATTCAAGCGCCTTATTTAAGAACATCAACAGGCAGAATCGGGCTGGACTTTATTCTAGAGAAGGGCGGATGCGCTTATCTTCCTCTCTCACTTGCCCAACCGTTTTTAGATGCAGAGCAATTGTATCGTGTGGAAGGCATTGATGACTGGGCAAGGCCAATCTATATGAGCTACCGTAAAAACAGCCACATGATTGAGTCTATTGAAAAAGTACAAACATTGGTGGATACCATTGAGCCGGCCAGTTCGTTCTTGGTTCAGCAGATTGGCGACGGCATGGAATGATCTTTACGGAGTAAATACATTTATGTGATGTGATGTGATGTATTTCGCTGCGATTGGTAATAGAAAGCCTCGGCTAAAAATAGCTGAGGCTTTTATTTTATGAGCGGACAGTGATTATTTTTCGTCTTCAGGCAAAGTGATGTTAAGTTCTAGCACTGAAATGTCATCGTCTTTGTGCTCAAAGCTAAGATCAACCATCGATGGGTCAACCGCCACATATTTACCGATAACTTTCAGAATGTCTTCTTTCAGCTGTGGTAAATAGGACGGTGCAGGGTCGCCCTGGCTACGACGCTCTGCAACGATAATTTGCAGGCGTTCTTTTGCGAGATTTGCAGTGCTCTTTTTCTGTGGTCGAAAAAACTCAATCAATGACATGTGGTTAACCTCCGAATAATCGCTTAAAGATTCCTTTCTTTTCCTCAACTAAAAAGCGGAAATCCACTTGTTCGCCGAGTAAGCGTTCTACCGTATCATTATAGGCACATCCCGCATCTGACTCGTCATCAAAGATTACAGGCACACCTTTGTTGGATGCATTGAGCACCGCTTGGCTTTCTGGAATAACACCCACTAATGGGATATGTAAGATCTCTTCAACATCTTCAACGCTGAGCATTTCACCTTGAGATACACGAGCTGGGTTGTAACGAGTGAGCAATAGATGCTGTTTCACTGGTGGCAATCCGTCTTCTGCGCGTCGTGATTTAGAATCCAAAATGCCCAGTATACGGTCCGAATCTCGAACAGATGAGACTTCTGGGTTAGTGGTCACTATCGCTTCGTCGGCGAAGTACAAGGCCATCAAAGCGCCTTGTTCAATGCCTGCAGGAGAATCGCAAATAATAAAGTTAAAGCCCATCTCATCAAGTTCATCAAACACTCGACGCACACCATCTTTAGTCAGTGCATCTTTATCACGGGTTTGAGAAGCGGGTAAAATGAATAGGTTGTCTGTTCTTTTGTCTTTGATGAGTGCTTGATTGAGTGTCGCTTCACCATTGATGACATTGACGAAGTCATAAACGACACGACGCTCGCAGCCCATGATCAGATCTAGGTTTCTTAGGCCGATGTCAAAATCGATAACCGCCGTTTTTTGTCCTTTTAACGCCAAGCCGGAAGCGATCGCTGCGCTGGAAGTTGTCTTACCAACTCCGCCTTTACCTGACGTGACTACAATAATACGAGCCATGGTATTTCCTTTTTAATTATAGTGTTAGCGTTTCGAGCTGAAGAGAGTCGTCATCCATACTGATCATAACTTTCTTTTGCCAAAACGTTTCTTCAATCTTATCGCTTAACCAGTAGTTTCCTGATATCGACACCAGTTCAGCTTGTAAATCATTGCAGAATATTCGTGCTTGTTTCTGGCCGCTAGCGCCTGCAATTGCACGGCCTCTTAGTGTGCCGTGAATATGAATAGAGCCGTCAGCAATCACTTCTGCTCCTGCGCTCACGTGACTTAATATCACCAAATCCCCGTCTTTCGCATAGACTTGCTGACCAGAGCGAACAGGCGTGCGAATGACTTTAGTCGGCGCCATTTCAGCGGGTGCCTGTTGGCGCACATTGGTGGCAGACATAACGGCAAACCCTGCTTCTGAAGCTAGGTTTTGTAGGCGTTTATCTTTGCTGCCTGTTATTCCTACCGGAATCATACCAATCTCTTCGATGCCTTGTTTAAGAGCGATGAAATCGATGTCACCCGCAACTTTTGCAATGTTTATCACTACTGGAGCAGAGGTGAAAAACGCCGGTGCTTGCGAGACTTTTTCTTTAAGAAATGTAACGGTATTGGTGACTTCACTATCAGAAAGGTGTAACACTGACAAAGTGAAGCTACTGCCTTTTAAATCGGGAGTCTTGGACATTTTTATTTGCGGCCTTAACTGAAAGGGCATTGCCTGAAGCTAGGGATATCATGTTATATTCCATATCTACCAACGGCAAGCGCTGTAGCCGTTAATTGTCGAAACTTTAACGTTATTTCTCTGAATGACTCAACATTTAATCAAAAGGCGACTTATGCTTTGTTCCATATATAAAAGTTCTAAGAAAGAAGGGACATACCTGTACATCCCAAAGAAGGATGATTTTTCACAAGTTCCTGACACCCTGATGCAAGTGTTTGGTAAACCTATATTCGTCATGGTCATAAAACTAGACAAGCATAATCTTGCGCAAGTGAGTAAAGAGGTAGTGATAAAGTCGCTAGCTGATGAAGGCTTTTTCCTTCAAGTACCGCCACCGCAAGAAAATTTATTAGAGAAATATAAAGAACAAAAAGCGCAGCAAAAATAGTTGCGACAATCGCTCAAGGAGGGCATTTTGAAGAAACTTTTATCGGTAATGTTAGGCTTGGGTCTTTCATGCTCGGCAATCGCGAGCGAGATGAGTTTTGATGAGTATGTTGAGAAGCTAAAGCTGCAAGCGGCAGAGCAGGGTATTTCTCAGCAAACGATTGATGATGCTTTCAAAAATGTGACCTTCAAGCCAAGAGCCGTCACCGCTGACAAAAATCAGCCAGAGAAAAAACTGACCTTGGATGAATATATCCCTCGCGCAGTGCCTGATTGGAAAGTAAAACAAGCCAAGGGGCTGTACAAAAAACACTATGAAGCACTGAAGCGAATTGGTGATGAATATGGGGTACAACCTCAGTACATCGTCGCGCTTTGGGGAGTGGAAAGTAATTTCGGCACCTTTACCGGCGGGTATAGTGTGATTGACGCGCTTTCAACGTTAGCCTACGAAGGTCGCCGTGAAGCATTTTTCCGTAAAGAAGCGATGGCCGCCTTAACCATCATTGATGAGGGCCACATAACGGCAGATTCAATGAAAGGCTCTTGGGCGGGCGCAATGGGGCAGCCACAATTTATGCCGAGTTCATTTCTGGCGTTTGCCGCTGATGGCAACGGCGATGGTAAAAAAGACATCTGGAACACAACAGAAGATGTTTTTGCGTCTGCAGCGAATTATCTAAGCCAGTCAGGTTGGGATGATACCTATACTTGGGGACGCCAAGTGCGAGTGCCTGAGTCTGTTGATATTGACCTGCAAGGCCGTGGTGAAGGCAAAGGTAAGTATTTGCAAGAGTGGGGCGATCTTGGCATCACTCGATACGACGGCCGTGCTTTACCCAAGCTTGATGAAGACATTAAAGCCTGGTTGATCATGCCTGATGACCATCATGGGCGCACGTATTTGGTTTACAACAATTACAATGTATTGATGAAATGGAACCGCTCGTATTACTTTGCATTGGCGGTGAGTCATCTAGCGGATCGTATTAAGTACTAAGAAATAGCTTCGAGTACCAAACCGTATTTTGATAAACAAAAAGGCTCCTAATTTAGGAGCCTTTTTTATCTAATAAACATGTCGTTATTTATTGGTATGGAACTGTTCGCACGCCATCATCGTATTCTCGATAAGGCTAGCGACGGTCATTGGGCCAACACCACCAGGAACTGGAGTGATAAAGCTTGCGTTCTCTTTCGCTGCATCGTACTCCACATCGCCAACAAGTTTGCCTGATTCTAAACGGTTGATACCCACATCGACCACAATCGCGCCTTTCTTAATCCAGGCTCCAGGAATGAAGTTTGGTTTACCCACTGCGACAACCACAACATCGGCTTGACGAACATGCCCTTCCAGATCTTTCGTGAATCGGTGACAGGTGGTCGTTGTACAGCCAGCTAGCAATAACTCTAGCGTCATTGGGCGACCAACAATGTTTGAAGCGCCAACAACAACAGCGTGCTTGCCACGCAAATCAATGTTGTAGCGATCAAGCAAAGTAATGATGCCTTTTGGCGTGCATGAGCGCAGCTTTGGCATGCGTTGTGCCAAACGTCCAACGTTATATGGGTGGAAACCATCAACGTCTTTTTCTGGGATGATTCGCTCGAGAACTTGAGTCGCATCGATGCCCGCAGGAAGTGGCAGCTGGACAAGGATACCGTCGATTTCAGGATCTTGATTAAGTGTATCTACTAGCTCAAGTAATTCACTTTCTGAAGCTGTAGCGGGTAAATC
>NZ_MCWZ01000078.1 GCF_002877365.1 Vibrio sp. 10N.261.55.A7 | reverse complement strand
GAGATGGATAGTCCTGTTTAAGCTGCTCAATCCCTTTCGTAAACTGACGCTGGAAATCATTCAACTTATCAACGTGGCCAGTAAGACCGTACTTCTCAATGAGGAGATCCAACCCCGTTTCTACTTCTAATGAAAACTGAGAAAACGCAGGCTTTTCAGGTTGTGCATTGGTTATCGGTTCCGTGGTAATCACGACTAACTCTTTTGCACCACGACGATACGCTTCTTCAACAGGGATAGTCGATGTGACGCCACCATCCACCCACGTTGCACCGTCGAATTCAATATCATCGAAGTAAAGAACAGGGATCGCGCTGGTTGCTTTGAGTACATCAAACCACTTGTCTGAAAAAATGGGGTAGTAATAGTCTTTGAGTTCTTCTACATGAGTAATACACGCGAGCGCTTCTCTATGTTGGCCTAAGTAGGGCGTTTCTAAGAACGTTTTGCCTTTTTCTATGTCCAGAGGAAACTCGCCACGTTCAATAAACTGAAAAGCCCAATCAAGGTCCATCGGTTGGTCTTTTTGCACAAACTTATTAAAATCGAAAAACTTTTGATTGGTTGTGTAGTTCAAAATGAAATCAAGCGCTAAACCCGTTTGACCAGCAATAAACGCAGCGATATTCAGCGCGCCAGCAGACGTCCCCAAATAGTAAGAAAAGGGGTTAAAATATTGCTGCTTGAATTGATCAAGAACACCGGCAGAAAATGCACCTTTCTGCCCTCCCCCCTGCACAATGAGTGCGGCTTTTCTGCTATCTGCCATTCAGACTCTCTTCGATTATCGGCCAAAAGTAACGTCGATTACTAAGGTATTCGAGACAATACGTCGACGTTGAAATGTAAGGTATCTTGCTAATATAACAATCTAATTTACCTAGATGGTCAAGATTGTTTCGAAATTTGATTTAGAGCTAACTATCAACGTTTATCACTACTGACCAATTCACCCCATTTATCTAAATAATGAATGAATAGTTTTAAAGACCCTGTCTTTCGTTCTTTTCCATAACAAGGTGGCTCGGTAGTACTTAAAACCTAAGCTGGATTTTATAAATGAAAGCTATCTTTTGCATGCTATGAATACTGAAAATGTATACGCATCGCACATAAATCAATTTATTTGATACACAGCGATATCAATATCAATTCTGCTGCTAAACATCTCTTTAAACTCACTTTTTGACGTGGACTATTCTGGAGGAATTTAAGTCAAACACCATAAAAACAAACACAGCAAATTAACAATTAACTCAAGGAATTAACGTATCAAGATTAAATAGGTTATTAATAGAAAAAGAGATTCCAATCACATTTATATTGGTTATAATCCGCGCTCGTTGCGATTTATGTTGATAAACGCAAACTAATTTTTAATGAATACCACTAACCGCGCCCTAATTTTTGGGCAACATTGGGAATGAAAATGAGCAAGATCGATAAAGCTATGCGTATCCTTTTAGCAGGATTCTGTATCAACCTTTGTCTTGGCATACTGTATGCTTGGAGTGTATTTAACAAAGCGCTTGTTACTGATTTTGGCTGGAGTGCAGCTGACGCTTCTTCACCTTACGCAACAGCTACCATCACTTTTTCTATTTGTCTTCTTGTTGCTGGTATTCTTCAAGACCGCATGGGCCCACGTAAGATTCTTATTTTGGGTACGCTTTTAACGGGTCTTGGCATGATTGCTTCTGGCTTCGTTAACTCTGTTTTCATGCTTAACCTAACGTTCGGTGTGATTACAGGTGCGGGTATCGGTTTTGGTTACGCGTGTCTTTCTCCTTCGGCAATGAAGTGGTTCCACCCGTCGAAGAAAGGTATGGTTAACGGATTAATTGCAGCCGGATTTGGCCTTGCCGCTATTTACCTTGCACCGCTTACTTCAATGCTAATCACTGATTTAGGGATTAACACAGCATTTATGATTCTCGGTGTCGGTGTTCTTGCTATTGCTGTGCCACTTGCGTGTACCATTAACAACCCACCATCAGATTACGTTCCTGATGCACCAAAAGTGAAAGCTGGCCAAGCACCTGTTGTTGTCAAGCAAGCTACCGATATCAGCTGGAAGACAATGCTCAAAACACCACAGTTTTACTCTCTATGGGTAATGTATGCATTTGCTGCGTCAGTGGGTCTCATGGTTATTGGTAACATCACTAACATTGCGAGTGTACAAGCGAACCTTCCAAACGCAGTGTACCTAGCGTCTATTCTTGCTGTATTTAACTCAGGCGGCCGTGTTGGTGCAGGTATCCTATCTGACAAAATCGGTGGCGTACGCACTCTACTGCTTGCATTCATTTTGCAGGGAGTAAACATGGTCTTGTTTGCAACGTTCGATTCTGAATTTACATTGATCATTGGTACTGCAATTGCGGCAGTCGGTTACGGTACTCTTCTAGCGGTGTTCCCATCACTGACGGCTGAATTCTACGGTCTTAAGAACTACGGTACTAACTATGGTGTTCTTTACACTGCATGGGGTATTGGTGGTGCACTGGGTGTCGCAGTGGTTGGCTATTCAATGGCAAGCAATGGCGGATACGGCCTTGCGTACACTATTTCTGCAGCAATGATGGCTGTCTGTGTGGTTCTTGCTTTAGTCACTAAACCAGTAAAAGTTCAAGCATCTGATCTTCAAACGTCTAACGCATAAGTTGCTCGTGTAGAGCCTTTCTCGGGCTCTCTTTCAACAACGCTCTTTTGCAGTAAGAGTGCATCGATTAAGGCTCAACATTTTGTTGGGCCTTTTTATTAACCGTGATAACTACAACTGCCTGCTCAACACTTAAATGATTCATTCGTCATATCCCGCATCGCTTGCCACTTAGGCTTGCTAACGAAGCTTGTCAATGAACAACAAGCAATCGCGCATCAACGCCTTCCCTAGTCCTCTTTTACCGTTGGCTCTACTGAATTTATTAATGTCCCTTTGTTTAAGATGCAAACATGCTTTGTCTTAGGCGCAAACATTCGCGCGAGCAATCAATTTCAGGCAGGTCTTCAACTGGCTGATAATAATATTTATTGTATAATAATGAAAAGTGTATAAAGACCTTGGTAACGTGATGAATTTTAATAAGTTACTTTCATTAAGTTTGATACTTATTTTCTCTGGCTGTGCAACGTACGCAGGCCTAAATTACAACGAGCTGTTTGGCGAACCAGAAGTTAGAGATAGAATGGTTGCAGTAGATTCTCCTAAATCTCAATTTTTCCTAAACGAAGTCAAACCAATCATCGATAATCGATGTGTTGTTTGTCACGCTTGTTATGACGCTCCCTGCCAACTTAAAATGTCTTCGGTTGAGGGTATTGAACGAGGAGGAAGTGAGTCTCTGGTATACCATGGTACAAGGCTCACTGCGGCGAAACCGACACGTTTGTTTGAAGATGCACATTCTACAGGTGAATGGCGTGATCTCGGGTTTCATCCAATCTTGAATGAACGAAATCAAACGTCAACGGCAAATATTCAAGCGAGTTTAATCGCGCGTATGCTGCAGCAGAAGGAAAATCATCCACTACCACAAGATACTCCTCAGTTAGAAGGCTTTGACTTTTCGACTTCCAGGCTCCAAGAGTGCCCAACAATAGAAGAGTTTGATCAGTACGAAAAAGACTATCCGACTTGGGGGATGCCTTATGGTATGCCAAACCTAGACTCCCACGAATACAGTACTCTTATGTCTTGGATTCAGAGCGGAGCCGCAATGAATCAACCGATTCCATTAACGACGGAACAGCAGTTATTAGTTGATGAATACGAAACGCTGCTAAACAAGAATTCAAAGAAAGCACAACTTTCTGCTCGCTACATCTATGAGCATCTCTTTTTGTCACACCTGTACTTTTCTGATTTAGAGCCAACAGGGAATGAATTACAATCACCGCGATTCTTCACACTAGTCCGATCATCGACGCCACCAGGTAAACCTGTCGATAGAATCTCTACACGTCGCCCATACGACGACCCTAACGTTGATCGGGTCTACTACCGTCTGATACCAGATCAAGGTACGACAGTTTCAAAAACTCACTTACCATTCTCCTTAAATAAAGAACGAATCGCGAATTGGAAAGCGTGGTTTATAGACGCTGATTATTCTATTGCAGAATTGCCAGGCTACCAGATTGATGTGGCAGCAAACCCTCTGACCGCTTTTACCAGTTTGCCAGTACGTTCTCGCTTTAAGTTCATGCTTGATAACGCCCAGAACACCATCGGAGGGTTTATCAAGGGTCCTGTATGTCGTGGGCAATTGGCACTCAACGTGATCAACGACAGATTTTGGATCTTCTTTGTCGACCCAGACGTAGCAGACCTTCCACAGGTCAATGAGTTTTACCGTTCTCAAGAGAATAACTTAAGGCTACCCTCTGAGCTAAACAGCAATACTGTGCCACTGACAAACTGGGTAGGCTATGCTCGTCAGCAAGCCCGTTACCTAGAGGCAAAAACTGAGTTCGTTAACGAGAAGTTTCAAGGTGGAGAGTACGTCACGACTAACATCCTTTGGAGTGGCGACGGCATCAATAAAAATGCCGCTCTTACGATATTTCGACATTTTGACAGCGCTTCGGTCGTTCAAGGTCTTGTAGGAACACCCCCTAAAACCGCTTGGGTTCTTGATTATGCACTGCTTGAACGAATTCACTATTTGCTCGTCGCGGGGTTTGATGTTTACGGCAATTTCGGCCATCAACTGATCACACGCA
>NZ_MCWZ01000077.1:11094-25691 GCF_002877365.1 Vibrio sp. 10N.261.55.A7 | reverse complement strand
TTTAGGCAACAACGCCCAGACAAACTAACAAGCCTCTATAATCGCCGAAAGATTGATGAGCTTCTCCAAATAGAAGTTAACCGAAGCAAGAGGTTTAATCATACGTTTGGTGTTGTTATTTTGGATCTTGACTACTTTAAAAAGGTTAACGACGACTTTGGTCATCAGGTTGGCGACAAAGTGCTGAAAGAGCTTTCAACCTTACTCGCAGCAAAGATTAGGAAAACTGATTTTATCGGTCGATTTGGCGGCGAGGAATTTCTAATCATCTGTCCTGAATCGGATGATGTGAGCACATATGAATTAATGGAAATGATCAGGGTTACTGTCTCTGATCATCGTTTTACTACAGTAGGGACACTAACCGCGAGTATGGGAATTTCAATATTCAAACCCGGTGATGACATTGATGGCCTAATTAAGAGAGCCGATATAGCGCTCTATAAAGCAAAAGGTGAAGGTAGAAATAGGGTTGAATCGTGTGATTTCAACACCCCGACAGCAACAGTGGATCAACTGGAGACTCATGCTTTATAAACACTGTTAATTGCTGAATGCAAAGCCGCATTCGTTTAAATTGCGTCAATCAATACTCCAAAAAAGCCAGTTTGCTGAATTCAACAAACTGGCTTCGTTTTTCATCCTGTCTAACTGGATCAATTACATCGACACCACATCATTACACTCGCAATCCACTTCACCAGGAACAAGCGCTTCAACTTTCACCGCGGCAACCTTAAATTCCGGTATTTTGGCGTGCGGATCGGTGGCGGTTGTGGTTAAACGGTTCACTGGCGATTCAACAAAGTGGAATGGGATGAACACCACGCCTTTTTGCATTCGCTTGGTAATGAACGCGGCAATCTCAATACAGCCACGACGCGTCGACACTCGTAACATTTGACCATTGCTGATACCTAACGCTTCCGCGTCTGCCACGCTGACCATCGCTCTTGGCCCAGCTAGATTGTTGAGCCCCTTGGTTTTGCGCGTCATGGTGCCCGTATGGAATTGCTCCAACACACGCCCAGTGGTCAGAACAAGTGGGTAATCCTCATCAGGCAGTTCGGCGGCGTATCTAAATGGAATAGCTTCCATTTGCCCGCGACCACGAGTGAACTGGGTTTGGTGCATGATTCGAGTGCCATCTGGGTTTTTCTTGTTACTCGGCCACTGAACCCCTTCGGCTGTGATGGCTTCCCAACGTAAACCGCCGTATTGTGGTGTCACGCGAGCGATCTCATTGGTGATATCCATGACGCTTCGATAGTCCCAATCACTGCCCATCGCAATGGCGATATCTTGAATGATTCTCCAGTCTTCTTTGGCTTTACCAGGCGGATTAACAACAGGTGTTAGGCGCTGAACACGTCGTTCCGTGTTGGTGAAATGTCCGGCTTTTTCAGCAAAAGAAGTCGAAGGCAGAACCACATCGGCATACTGGGCTGTTTCAGTCAGGAAGATATCTTGCACAACTAAGAAATCGAGCGCTTCAAGACCTTCAATGACGTGCGCTTGATTGGGATCACTCAGCACTGGGTTCTCACCCATTACGTATAATCCTCGAACCTCACGCTTGCACGCAGAATCGATTATCTCTGTCAGCGTTAATCCAATCTCTGCTGGTAGGTCGGTGACGTTCCATTCCATCGCAAACTTCTGCCGAACCATCGGATTGTATACTTTCTGGTAACCCGGGAAATTATTAGGTAGCGCGCCCATATCACACGCACCCTGCACGTTTGACTGCCCACGCAGCGGATTAATACCGCCTCCTTCAATACCAATATTGCCACACAGCAGTTGTAAGTTTGCTATCGAGCGAACATTGTCGTGACCCGTCGTATGCTGAGTAATACCCATTGAATAGTAAACAGCGGTTCGTTCCGCCGTGCCAATCAAGCGCGCCATCGCAAAGACATCTTCGGCTTTGACACCGGTGACCAGCTCAACCTTGTCTAATGAGTAGTTCGGTGACATGACTTCTTGAAGCAGGGTATCAAAGCCATCCACACGTTCTTCAATGTACTCTTGATCGTACCAACCGTGCTTAATGATCTGCTGCATCACACCGTTAAGTAGCATCACATCGGTGCCAGGGCGGTGCGCCAAATACAGCTCAGCGTGATCGGCAATGTCGATGCGTTTAGGGTCTGCCACAATGAGGCGAGCGCCATGGTGGCGAACCGCTTGTTTTATGTGCGAACCAATAATAGGGTGCGCTGCCGTGGTATCCGAACCGATAATAAAAATCACATCAGAATGCTTGATACTTGGAATATCGTTGGTCATTGCCCCACTGCCGAGCGACGCTTCAAGCCCTGTTACTGTCGATGCGTGGCACAAGCGCGCGCAGTGATCAACGTTGTTCGTGCCCAGCTCACGGCGAATGAATTTCTGGAAGGCGTAGTTATCTTCATTGGTTGTTTTTGCTGAAGAGAAACCGGCCAAAGCATTGCCACCAAAGCTCTGTTTGATGGAGCCAAACTTATCCGCAATCAGCGCAATGGCTTCTTCCCATGTCGCCGGTTGCAGCCAGCCATCTTTGCGAATCAGTGGCGTGGTTAAACGGGTATCATCAGAAATAAAGTCAAAGCCGAAACGCCCTTTCACGCACAACATGCCTTCATTCACGGGAGAGTCAGCCCCTTCCACGTAGCGAATTTTGTTGTTCGCTTCATCGACGTACATGGTCAACTTACAACCCACGCCGCAATAGGTACAAATCGTATCCACGGCTTTCAACGTTTCTTTGCGCCCTTGTGAACGGTCTCGAGCGTCGGTCATGGCGCCTGTTGGGCAAGCCTGCACACACGCGCCACACTGAACACAATTGGAATCGCCCATCGCCGTGCCATTCATACCAAAATTTGGACGACACTCAGGCCGTGAGGCGGGGGTTCCATCTTTGTTGGTCATAAAGCTGAGTACGCCATGAACCGATTGCTCTCGGCAGGCTTGAACACACTGGCCACAACTGATACAACGATTTGCATCGAAAACAACAAACTCTGAACTCTCATCCACCTCGCACTTCTGGCGCGTGTCCTTAGCGCGCAGTTGCTGCCAGTAGTCGTCCGACTGCATTTCTACGTTTTGGCTGAGTTGCTCGCTTAGATTAAAGGTTTGCACCGCGCCGTATTGCGTGGAGTAATCACGAAGGTCACATTGGGTATTGGCCTGACATCCACACTCTAGGCAGCGTGCGGCTTCCGCAATTGCTTCGGCATTATCAAACCCTGTTTCAACCTCTTCAAAGCTTTGTTCACGTTGCTCAGCAGTGAGTTCCGGCATAATGACACGAGCCACTTTTTGTAAGTGTTCAAACTGAAGAGGATCAATCTGTTTGAGCTGTTTCTCTTTGCGAGAGTTAAACGGTGTGACTGGGATATTCTCCATGTCACCGTTAAAGAATCGATCAATCGCGCCCGCAACAACGCGACCATCGCCCACCGCTTCGACCGCTGTGGCAGGGCCTCGGCGAAAATCACCAATGCTGAAAATATTGCCTGTTCCGCTGTGTAGGGTGTCAGGATCCACATCCGCGGTATTCCAGCGTGTCAGTGGGATCTCAAGGGCTTCATCATCCATAAAGCTCAGATCAGGTTTTTGAGAGACCGCCGCCACAACCGTATCGAACGCTTCCACAAAGTACTCACCCGTCGGTTTTGGGCTTCGACGACCCGATGCATCAGCAGGCCCAAGCTTCATGCGCTCTAAACGAATCGCTTTCACACGGCCATGTTCATCGGCGATGTTTTCTACCGGATTGGTCAAGAAGTGGAACTTCACCCCTTCGTGTTCCGCTTCTTCAATTTCGTAATCTTCGGCCGGCATTTCATCGCGCGTACGGCGGTAAATAAGCGTGGTATCCGCGCCATCACGAACCGCGGTTCGAGCGCAATCAATCGCGGTGTTCCCGCCACCAATGATCGCGACCTTTTTACCCGTCGTATAGCTTTTATCGGTCACGTAATCTTTCAGGTAATCCACACCCAAGTAACAGCCATCAAAGTCACTGCCCGTATAGTTCATCTCAACAGCCGCGGAAGCCCCAACCGCGAGGCATACCGCGTCATAGTCTTCACTGAGCTGTGACAGGGTGATTTGTTCACCCAACTTATGATCGGTTTTGATGTCCATGCCATTGCGACACATCAGCTCAATTTCTTTATCGAGAATGCTCTTGGGTAATCGGTATTCAGGGATACCATAGCGCAGCCATCCGCCCGCTTTCGGCATCGACTCAAAAACGGTGACGGAATAACCTTCATTGGATAGGTAGTACCCCGCCGTTAATCCGCCTGGGCCACCACCCACAATGGCGACTCGCTTGTCTTTCTCTTCTTTTTTTGGCGGTGTGTAGCTTTCTTGGGCGGCCAGATCGGCATCAGCGGCGTGGCGCTTAAGCTGGCGAATTGCGATGGATTCATCCACCAAGTTACGGCGACATTCCGTTTCACAAAACGCAGGACAAACGCGACCGATTGACAGCGGCATCGGTAGAGTACGCTTGATGACTTCGATCGCTTTTTGGTGATCATTTTGAGCGATATGATACAGATAGGATTGTATATCGACGCCCGCCGGACACGCGGTTTTACACGGGGCTTCGCAATCAGCGTAGTGATCGGTCATGATTTTATTCAACGCTTGTTTGCGGTGATCACTCAATGCTTGCGATTGTGTAATAACGTTCAGGCCGTTGTAGACTTCGATTTCACACGAACGCTGCAGGCCACCGCTTTCGACTTCCACCACACATAAATCGCAGGGTACTTTGTCTGACGACTTGTTTAAGCCGCACAGCGATGGGATCTCTAATCCACACACTTTTGACGCTTCTAATAGTGACTGTCCTTGTTCAACAATCCTGAATTTGCCATCGATGACAATCTGAATCATGGGTTCCTCGCTCGTATATCAAGACGCAATCACGTGTTCATTGTGCTCAATACCGCTGTCTCACGAAAATTCGAAATGAGATTAAGGTAGGGAATGATCGTGTGCGCCCACTTGCGGCTCACAAATGATGTTGATTTTCATTTGCATAACCACATTTTATATAGGGTTTTATTTGTATGACATTACTCGCTGAGCAGGTTTATTGTCGAGGGTTATTTATGGAATTTTGTCGATTGAAACGATGCAAAAAATGATTAAAAGCACTTTCATTGATCTAGGTAATTCGGCCAGCGATATTCACATAAATTACCTCTTAATGATTACCCTTTAGCTACAACCTAAAAACGTTGCTTTAACATGCTGTTATTTCAACGACATATGGCTCGCATTTATGGTTGTCGATAATAAAACGTGACACAATACCGCCCCTTTGAAGAAAGATAAACGATACGAGCCTCATGAACTTTCAAGCCGCTATTTTTGATATGGATGGACTTTTACTCGACACCGAACGTGTGTGTATGTCTATTTTTAAACAAGCATGCCAAGCGCAAAACGTGCCTTTTCTAGAAGATGTCTACCTTTCAATTATTGGGCGCAACTCGGCAGGAATTGAGCAGGTCATCCGTCAAGGTTATGGGCCTGATCTTGACTACCCTGCCCTGCATGTTGAATGGCGTGATCGCTATAATGCCGTGGTTAAGCATCAGGCCATTCCGGTGAAAGAAGGTGTGGTTGAGCTTCTGACTTGGTTGAAATCGAACAATATTCCGACCGCAGTCGCCACCTCAACGCAAAAAGACGTCGCGAAAATAAAACTGAATCTTGCTGGTTTGGATCACTTCTTTGACAACCTAACAACGGGCTGTGAAGTGGCACATGGTAAGCCGCATCCTGAGATTTATTTGCTGGCTGCCGAACGTTTGAGTGTCGATCCAAAGCAGTGTCTTGCGTTTGAAGACTCCAATAACGGCGTTCGTTCCGCCATTGCCGCTGAAATGATGACCTACCAAATCCCCGACCTTGTTCAACCTTGCCCTGATATTATCCAATTAGCGCCAACCATACGTCCGTCTTTGCTCCATGTGCTTGAAGAACTCCAACCACATTAACGTGGCGATCTAATCCGTGGTTTCTCTCAAAGGAACTCAAGGGAGTGATATAACTAAAGTGTATAATCTGTATACCCTTTAGGTCATTGATAGCCCTTACCAGTTCTATATATTTACCTCCAGTTTATTGAAGTAAAAGGATATTACTTCTCCCATTTGACTGGAGTAATACCATGACAAGACACAAGATCCTTTCCCTTTCAGCGTTAGCCGCAACAACGGCTGTCTTTTTCTCTACCCACGTTCTTGCTGAAGATGACATCCAAGACATGTCAGATCCGTTGGCCGTCTTTACTCAGGCTGGCATAGGCTATACCGACAAAGGCATCAACCTAAAGGTGGGTCAAACCTATGACACGGGAAGCGATACCACCATGGGCATGAACGTCTTTGAAGTCAAAGGAGTCGCGGGTGAAACACTAGGTTGGAATGGTCGTGGCGCTGATGACAGTATTGACTCTTTTCGTTACCGTAACTTTGGTGTCGATATCACCAACGGTCGCGGATCGCAGGTAGACGTGAGCATTGCCTTCGATAAAGACCTTGGTGCCCAGGGCTCAGCTTCTTATAGCCTTATCCAGGCACTGCCAAAAATGGGGCCCGTGAATCTATATCCTTTGGCTGGCCTGGGCATGGCTTTTGGTGAAGAGTTACCGAACGCTTCAAACGGGAGTGATGCTCAGCTGCAAGATCGCTGGGATATTCATGGCACCTTCTATGTGGCAGGACTCTACAGTAAGGTTGAAATCACGGATAAAATTTGGCTGAACTATAACCCAATGTACATGGGAACGGTCTCTGGCTCTGATCTCTATAAGCACCATGGTTTGGGGGGAGACGATACCGTCTTGCTTCATGAAGCGGCGATAAACTACCAAATAAACCCACGTTCAAACGTGCGCTATTTTGCCAACTGGAACGAAAACAATCGATTCCAAACGGGCGATCACCGTATTGAATACAACTATCAGTTCTAGCCACTCACACACTTTTGGCTGACGGATAAATAAAAACCCGAACGTGAATCACTTCACTTTCGGGTTTACACAAAAGCCTCAATAGGCTGTCGCCATGAAAGGCAGGTTAATCTTTTAGCATATCTGGTGGAATAATAGCGTCGCAAATCGACTCGACCCAGCGAAACTTAGCCGATCTCAAATACTTGCTGTTATACACAAGCCCAACTTTCGTTTGATTACGTTTCTCTACATCGTGTACTTCAACGTAACTGTAGCGATCATTATCAATAACTTGCATTAAAGACTTCGGCGCAACGAACACCATGTCACTGCTGCTCACGGCTCGAAGTAGCGGATTGATGACATGGCTGCGTAACTTAGGCCTGAAATAATCTTGGGTCTCAACAAAATCTTCCAATAGCATACGTCGATTATTAAATTCAGGAATGATCAGCCCACCGATGTCATACTCTATAACCTCATGCACCGAGACGGTTCTCTGTGCTAGTACATGGCTCTTACGAACGATCCCTACATAATCCAGTAATCCAACCGCCACCTGTCTTAGCTCTTTCGGTGCGTCTAAAGGATAATAGCTCAGTGCAAAATCGACTTCACCATTCATTAGCTCGGCGGTGGTTTTTGTCGAGTAGTTTAACAGCTCAACGGTAACATTGGGCGCTGACTGCGTGATCGCTTCGTACAATCGATGCCCATGTGTTTCAATGAGAAAGCCATTCAGCGCAATCTTAATCACACCCACCAGCTTCTCTGGCGAAAATTGTTCACCCGACAAGGCTTCTGATAAATCTTCTAGAACTTTAGGTAAGCGATCAGCCAACTCTTCACCTTTTGGCGTCAGTTTCAATCCTCTTGATTGACGTACAAACAGCGGATCACCGAGCTGATCTCTCAGCTTTGCTAGATTTCGACTCACAGCGGGCTGACTTGTATTAAGGCGTTCTGCAGTTCGATTCGTGTTTTTTTCTTGCAGTAAAACCGATAGGGTTTTCAACAAATTCAAGTCAAGCTGTTGAAGATTCATCAATGCTTCCTTATAGATAAATACAAAATAGGTAAATACGAATTAATCATTATTATGCTCACAAGTGTCACGTTCATCACGCTAGCCTATATGGATAACAATTATGTCATGTAGATGCATTTTTTGGACAAATAGATTGGCACCTAAACTTACAGAATGACATGTTGATTCCAATTTTCTCAATTGAGGACCAACCGTCATCTGTTTTTTTCCGTAATACTACTTAGCTTAAGTCATTGAGAGGAATCAACACGAGTGATCGGCTTAGACCTTGAATTGATTAAGCTGCGTATTTTGTTCACTAATATGCTCAGACTGTTGGGCAACTTGAGCACTCGTATGGGAAGCCTTACCGGCCACTTCATCGGATAGGTCTTTAATGCTGACCGTATTGTTATTAATTTCCTCAGCAACAAGGCTTTGCTCTTCTGCCGCAGCCGCAATTTGCATGTTCATGTCATTGATCGATGAGATCGCGACACGAATCTCTTCGAGCGCATGGTTCGCCGTTTGGGCCTGCTCTACGGTGGATAACGCTAGGCTGTGACTCGTGTTCATAGTATGAGTCACTGACTCTGAGTTGCTCTGTAGCTTATCGATCATTGCTCGGATCTCGGTCGTGGAATCTTGAGTTCGTTTTGCTAACGTTCTCACTTCATCGGCCACAACCGCAAAACCTCGCCCTGACTCCCCTGCTCTGGCGGCTTCTATCGCCGCGTTCAAGGCCAATAAGTTGGTTTGATCGGCGATTTCATTAATAACGCTCACTATTGACTCTATATTACCGATTGAGTTCCCCAGATCTTTCACCGCACTCATAGACTCATCAACTTGATGGCCTAATTGCTGAATAGCTTGCGTCGTCTCCATCACGATGCGACTACCATTTCCAGTCGCCACATCCGCTTGTTGCGCTGAATCTGCTGCGCTTTGAGCGTTCTTAGCGACTAAACCAGAGGTTGTCGACATCTCGTTCATGGCGGTTGCCAGTTGCTCGACTTCTTGCTGCTGAGTGTGCAGCAGTGCCTCAGAGTCTTTGGCACTGCTTGCTGCAATACTTGAATACTGCGTTATTTGGGTTGCAGATTGCTTGGTGCGTTGAATAAGATCTTGAATCACAGAGACAAAACCATTGAAGCTTATCGCTAGCTCTTTAAATTCTTGGTCTGTATTGGTGCTTAAGCGCTTCGTCAAATCCCCATCACCCGAAGCCACATTTTTCATCGCTTCATTGAGGTCAGCGAGTGGGCGCATCAAAAATTTTAATGCCGAGATGTATACCGCCACAGAGATCACAACAAGAGCGAAGAAAACAACCACCACCGTTTTCGTCAAGTCTTTCAGTGCCACATGGCTTTCGTCGTATGGCATTAAAATACCAACCAACCAAGCCTCAGTCGTCATAGAATGGTAATCCAGGTAGTAGAGATCCCCTTTGATATCGATGAGTTGAACGTTCTGCTTAAGAGCATTGCTATTGTTACCCGTGACGGCGGAAATAGACTCACCATGAAAATCTTTATTTGGATGCGCAATCACTGTGCCATCCATATCCACGACAAAGACAGTGGCGTAATCCAGTAGAACGTTAGAGATCAATTCCGCTAAAGACGAGAGATCAACATCAAAGAATGTCACACCAACAAATTGACCGTTCTTGTAAACTGGCTGAGAAATAGACACTAAGACAGCACCTGTGCCTTCATCAACATAGGGTTTTGTAACGCTTTGCTTACCTAGCGCTTTGGCATTTTTATACCAAGGGCGAGAACGAGAATCCCAGTCAGAAGGGGCTATCCAACCCGAATCATTATGAATGATCGAGCCATCATGCTCATAGCCGATACCAGTCGTCACAAAAGTCGAAGCGAGGCTCTGTTGCTCAATTAAACCACCCACCGATTGCTGATCGCTATTCGAAAGTAGTTCAGACACATAGTTCGCAATGTGCCTTTTACTTTGAAGCTCGCCATTGATCAATTCAGCCACCTGGCTGGTGGCCAACTCAATGGTGGTTTCAACGGTTTTCTCCACCTCTTTGCTCATTATTCGGTATTGAATAACACTTAAAACAGACAAGCCAAGCAGGCTTACAACTGTGCCTAAAAGAAGTACTTTTGTGCTGAATTTCATGAGGATAGAGATTCCTTAGTTCTGGGGGTATAAAGGGCATTAAAATTATACGGCAGTACATTTATAGATCTAATTGCATAGTCGAATAGCAGTCATGCCACGCAAAATCAGGCGCTCTCATCACACTTTTATTACAGAGTGAAATCAATTAGATACATAGGAGATACACACTCCTCCCACTCAATCAACAAGCCGATAACTCACTAAAAATGAATGGTTAAATAAACAGACAAATTTTGAGCGGCGAGAGGCTAATCGATCTTCCTATTTTTTATGGAATATCCGTTATTCCATAAAAAATACACCCTTGTGTAGAGTGTTTTGCTATATCAATAATTAAGGCAAAACACATTATGTCTACCAATAACGCTATCCCAGAGTCTAAGGAAGGAACATGGGAAAAATTGACTAGGACGGTTATCTCAAGTGTCAAATTCATCGTGAAAGCGATACTCACCATCGGTATCTTAGTCGGCTCTTCTGTCGGGCTATCAAAGCTTGGAACCGTTCATGGAAAAGACCTTCCAGAAGAGTATTTCTCGACCGGCTACCCAACGATTTTAAAACTCTTGGACTCTGAGATATTCATGGGGTTTGTCTTCTTCGTCACCGTTGCCATCATTATCTACGTTATTTACCTTTTCTGGCAGCTACATGAGGTTGCTGTTCATAAAGCCGCAGAAATGTCGAGTGCTCACACTCAAATCGTGTTTGCTTTATCGCTGTGTGGCCTATTCATCGACAAAGCGTGGTGGGTACTCGCTATCATCATCGCCTTTGCTCGTTGGGATGTATTAGCGAAAGAACTGTCAAACATTATCCGAAATGGCCGAAACCCTGCCGTTACTCCAGCCATGAAAGTAGAGGAATAAGTCATGAAAGAAATTATGCTGCCTTATGTACTCATCTGTTGGATTCTAGTCAAAACAGGTGTGATTACTTGGACACTTCGCAACGCTGTCATCATCGTGGGTACAGGGGCACTCTTGGCCGTTGCACTCTTTACGGCACACCGATTCTGGTCACCCGCTGATTTAACCGACAGTACAACAGTCAAAGCACCGCATGCGGTACTGAGCCCGTTAATTGGGCAAGAAGTCGAACAAGTATTTGTTGACCACAACCAGATGGTCAAAAAAGGCGATTTGATTTACACACTCAAGTCGGAAGATACCGTGTACCAACTCGAAGGGTTAGACGCGCAAAAGAAAGCGGCACATGCAGAAATTTTGGCATTGACGCTACAGATAGAAAACGATGAGCGCAATTTAGATCGACTAAAGAAGCTCAACGATTTTGCACAACAATCAACACGCGATGACCTGCAAACCAGCATTGAATCGACTCATGCACAAATCGCCTCAGCTCATGCACAAATTTTGGCCATTGATGCACAAATAGCAACCGCGAAATGGCAAAATGAACGACGTGAAGTACGCGCGCCATTCGATGGGCAACTGTCGATCACCAACCTCGTAGATGGGACTCGTGTTGGTAATATGCATCTGTACAACACCAATAAAAAATTCGTTGAAATGCGTATTGCTGACCAAACATTCCGCGGCATTGAAATAGGTCAATTTGCGGAATTCTATGTGGATGCTTACCCTGGCGAAATCTTCCGTGGTCGAGTTCACAGCGTAACAACGGGGACAGGTGAAGCGCGCGTCTCCGTCATCAATGGGTCTCAGCACGTACGCCAGCATGTCGGCAACAATATGGGATCGCATGGTCGTACCGTTATCATTGAATTTGAAGAGCCGGAAGGCTACAACGTACCCATTGGTTCTACCGGATCGGGTTGGGTATCAGCAAACAAACCGCACCCTATGCTCGGCTTTATGGACATAATCGGTGGCGCGACCGTTCGATTAAAGGCGTATAAATCGTACTTGTCAGCTCTTTAAAACGAGTCTGTCCTTTACGCCATTAAAGCTTAATCGCTCTGTAACAAAGCGCCATACAACGCAATAACGAAACACAACGCAAAAGGGAAGCACGTCAATCGTGCTTCCCTTTTTATATCGTGGTTTATTGGCAATTCAAAGCCGAGAAACATCTACCCCGTAAAGTCTTGTTTGTTTCCGCCTATCCAAGACTCCACTCGCCCTTTAATGATAGGTTCGATGATATTGGCTAACCACTGCTGCTTCGGGGAATGACGCAGTGAGGCTTTCGTGATTAATGCCACATCAATATTGAGCTTTAGATGGTGTTTTGATTCAAAGTAAGGTTCGTATCTCAACGTGAAACAGGTGTCCATCAACTCATCCATCACCACCTGATTATCGACGATGATCCCCACTTCAATACTGGGATCTAATACCTGAAAATGTTCCTGTGTTTCGTTGACACCTGGAATGATGAATTTCACGAACTCCCCTTCCAGATTACCACCAAAATACCCAGCGCCAGAGTGAACACGCTTTTGGAAAAAAGACTGGGGTTTATCATTAATGACATGAACCCCAATGTCGACCTCTTCCGACAAAATGAGTTCCTCAGAGTTATTCGTCCACCCTCGAAGTTCAATCAGTGCTTGCGTCTCTTTTCTTAACGCCATGATTAAGTCTTTACCAATATGGGCCAGATAAGGGCTAACAACATGAATCGTGATTTTGTCTAACGCGCTCGGATCAAACTCTTCAGGCTCAAGCGCGATGGTTAATTGCTCCATGGCATTTCGAACTTTAGGCTCTATCGATTCAGCGTAACTCGTCGGAGCAAGCCCCATGGCATTACGAAGAAATAGGGGATCGCCGAGATCTTCTCGAAGCTGAGCCAATACCTTCGACACATAAGATTGTGAGCGTCCCAGTTTGGTTGCAGCCCTTTGAGTCGAGCGAGTTTGCATCAACGCTAAAAATACGTGTATTGCGTTCAAGTCATTCATCTGTCTGTTATCACACCTTATCTTTGAACCTACTTCCTCGATACCCATGATTGAGAACAAAAGCAAACAGAGCTTAATTATTCAGCGAGGCTTTTAACCATTTATACAAGCTCAGTACAAGCGTTCAATTGGAATATTCCTTATTCCAATTGTAAGAGAACGGTTAGTTATAATACAACGCAAATTTACCCGTCTATGTCACAAGGATTCATAGGCTTTCCGTCGAGGCAAGGAAGCTTCAAAAAAAGTGACTAAACCATGAAAACAACAAAGTCTTGTGCTCTCAGTGATACCAATTCTTCCACGCACCGCTCCTCTCTATTTGCTTTATCCCTACTAGGTGCAGCCATATTCTCCGCAACATCCGCTCATGCCAGTGGCATACTAATGCAAGAAGCCACCGTAGCAAATGCAGGTACAGCAGGTGCAGGTGATGGTGTCTATACCCAATCAGCGGCCGCAATATGGACCAACCCAGCCACCATGTCTCATATGGGTGAAAGCAAAACAACCGTCAACACCCTGCTGCTAGACCTTGAAATGGAATACACCGACAACGCCAATAATGGCGATGCGAAGGGCCATACGGTTATGCCGTCCATTGGTGTCTTCCACGCGATGGAGCTCGAAGAAGATCTTCACCTTGGGCTAGCACTGGGTGCAGTGGGTGGTTCAAGTATTTCTTATGGTAATGATTGGGCCGGCGCCAACGCGCTTGATGAAGTGACCTTAACCGTCCTTCAATTCAACCCTTCTCTGGCTTTCCGTATTGATGACCGTTGGTCTGTCGGTGCGGGCGCGATGCTGAGCTGGGCATCACTTGAACAAACAACGGCGATGCTATCGCCAGAGCAAGATACCGATAAATCGGCTGGGTTTAACTTTGGTGTGATGTACAAACACTCAGAGACTTGGTCAATAGGGGCGAGCTACCGCTCTAAAGTGGAGCATAACTTTAGCCTCGGCTTAGGCAATTTATTCCCGGCTTCTCCTTTGTCGAATAGCATCTCGACCGATCTTTCTGTGCCAGAAATCATCGATGTGAGCGGCCAATACGCACTGACACAAGACCTTAATTTATTAGCAAGCGTTCAATACCACCGCTGGAGCTCGATGGACAATACCGCGATGGATTTCGGTGCTGGGACAGGCATTCTTGATATCGAACGCAGCTGGAGTGACACATGGAAATTCGCCGTGGGTACAGACTACAGACTGAATGCCGATTGGCGTTTAAAAGCAGGCTTCTCATACGAAACCTCGCCGCAAGACGACCCGTCAATGCAGTGGGTTGATTTACCCGTGGGTGAGCAATACCGATACACGCTCGGCGCTGCCACCAACTGGGGTGAAAATACCATCGACTTCTTCTATGAGTACACTGACCTAGGTTCCGTTGAGATTGACCGAAACCATATTCTACTGGGTGGAAACCTAAGTGGAACATTTGATGGACGAATGCACTTCATTGGAATGAATGTGACGTTCTAAAATCGACGATTTAGAAGAGAAAGAACACTTCATCCTGATAATTATTAATAGCTTACGCA
>NZ_MCWZ01000077.1:0-10375 GCF_002877365.1 Vibrio sp. 10N.261.55.A7 | reverse complement strand
TGCGTAAGCTATTAATAAATTCTGATTAACTGATAGTTGAAGTATCCGGAAATATTTAGCCTAGCTCCATCAATGGTACTGGCAACATGACCAATGATAGTATCCACACCCGTACCCAATGTATGGGTATAACCCTCACTTGTTAAGTTAAAATAATGAACAAATTCCTACTGTCAGCAATCACGCTGAGCGCTTGTGCATTTGCAGTGCAAGCTGAAGAAGAAAAGCACCATGAAGACCCAACCAAAATCGTCACCAAAGCCGGTGTTTCCTACGTTGATGGCCTACAGTTGTCAGGGTCAATCGGCCTTGATGAAGCGAGAATGGTCAACGCGCACATAAAAGCGGACGGCAATGAGTGGCGTCTTGGTGGCTCTTGGCTATTACCACTAGGCATTGTTAATTTTAACTTCAGCCGTTCAGAATACGATTATGATGGTTATAGAAATAACTACAGCGTCGGAACGTTTGTACCGCTCAGCTATTTCGATTTCACACCGTACGGATGGCAACTCTTTCCAATGGCTGGCTACAACTACAACGATGGCGAAATTGGAGGGGAAGAAGTGGATGATGGCAATAACTACGTGACGACTCGATTTACCTCACACGGTGGTTATCTCGGCGCATTCGGGCTAAAAGCACTCAATGAAAAATGGTCATTCATGGCTTTCGGTGGCGGTTCAATGGGCTCTGACGACTACTCTGGCTACTGGACTGGTGCAGGACTGAGTCACAAACTCACCGACGCGCAATCCTTCAACTTCTTCGGCGTTTTTGCTGAAGACGACTTTGGCCAGAATAACCGAGTGGGTATCTCTTACACCTACGAATTCAACTAATTTCGGCTCTGGCTCAACCGAATTTTTTCACTGAGTCTTTCACTGAAAAGGCTTTATCGAAGCGCAGCGCAGGCTGCGTTTTTTTGTGCCCACGTTTTGACCACCCCGCTCTACTTTTGTTACCGCCTTACCTTCAACGACCATGCCCAGAATAAACTGTTCGATACGCTCTAAAGACAGAAAGCTTCGACCAATAAACATCACAGCTCAAATCTTTACACCTCTATCAATAAACACTATTGAAGATACAACCACTTGTTTATCAATGAAAAATCATCATTTTAGCTTTTCGAACCACCCTAAAGCTTACAAATAATAGTTTGAACTCTAATGAATAATCTGTCATTTTATTATTAATTGAACGTTCAATAAAAAATAAAAAGGACTTGAAATGCCCAAGGTTGGGATGCCTGACATACGCAAACCGCAGCTCGTCAATGCCACAATGGCCGTGATAGATCGTGTGGGATTACACGCGGCGAGTATCGCTCTGATTAGTAAAGAGGCGGGCGTATCGACTGGAATCATTAATCACTATTTCGGCGGTAAGCATGGGCTGCTCGAAGAGACGATGCGAGCGATCCTGCGCCAGCACTCCAATACAATTGGATCGTTACTACAAGCCCTGCCTATTGACGCCCACCAACAAAGAATCAATGCGATCATCAGTGGTAACTTTGAGGGTTACCAAGCCGAGAACAAGGTAGCCAAAACATGGTTAGCCTTCTGGTCTTATTCAATGCATGACGCTCAACTTAAGCGCTTACAACGCGTCAACGAGAAACGCTTGTTGTCGCATCTTAAAATAGAGCTCAAGGCACTACTCGACAAAGACCAAGCTGAATTGGTTGCCCATGGCATCGCATCGCTTGTCGATGGTATTTGGCTAAGAGGCACATTGAACCCGGACGGGATCGATGCAAAGAAGGCGCGCGCAATCATCAATGATTATCTGGAAAAACAACTCACGTTTTATACCAGAACATCACACACTCCCAATAATTAAGACTGAGTTTAATCTTCACATGGAAATGAATTCTTCGACTATCCACTCTTCCTATATCGATGGCCAAAGTGCACCGACAACGTCTGGTGAAACCTTCGATAGCATCAACCCAGCCACGGGTCAGGTCATTGCAACGCTTGGACAAGCGTCATCACAAGATGTCGATACCGCCATCGAATCAGCCAAACGCGGATTCGCCGTTTGGTCAGCGATGTCGGCCACAGAACGCAGTCGTATCTTACTTAAAGCCGTCGATATACTTAGAGCTCGAAATAATGAACTCGCTGAATTAGAAGTGGCGGATACCGGCAAACCTTTGCAAGAAGCCATTGAGGTCGATATTGCCTCTGGCGCGGATGTGATTGAATACTTTGCAGGCCTTGTGCCATCAATGCAGGGCGAACAGCAACCACTCAGCGACAGCCAATTTTTCTATACGCGCCGTGAACCACTTGGTATCTGTGCGGGTATTGGCGCATGGAACTACCCAATGCAAATCGCCATGTGGAAATCTGCACCCGCGCTCGCCGCAGGTAACGCGATGATTTTCAAACCCTCAGAAGAAACCCCATTAACGGCGCTGAAACTGGCTGAAATCTTCACCGAAGCTGGCCTGCCAGATGGCGTGTTTAACGTGGTTCAGGGCGACTATCGTGTCGGCCAAATGCTGACCGCTCATCCTGATATTGCGAAAGTGTCATTTACCGGCGAAACCGGCACGGGAAAAGCAGTCATGGCTGACAGTGCGAAAACACTCAAGAGCGTCACCATGGAGCTGGGTGGAAAATCACCGATGATCGTATTCGATGACGCCAAGTTGAACGATGCGGTCTCAGCGTCAATGGTTGCCAATTTCTACACGCAAGGCGAAGTCTGCACCAACGGAACGCGTGTATTTGTGCACGAAAACATCTACGACGAATTCATCGCTCAACTCAAAGATCGTACGGAAAAACTGATTGTTGGCGATCCAACACAGATCGAGACACAGATCGGAGCGCTGATCTCCAAAGATCACCTGACAAAAGTACTGAGTGCCATTGAGCAAGCCAAGCAATCAGGCGCGACCTTGCTGACCGGGGGCTACCAAGTCACTGAGAATGGGCTAGACAAGGGCAACTTTGTTATTCCGACCGTCTTTGTCGATTGCGAAGACGACATGCCGCACGTGCAGCAAGAGATCTTTGGCCCTGTCATGTCGGTGCTTAAATTCAGCGACGAAGACGACGTCATTCGCCGCGCCAACGACACACGCTATGGCTTAGCCGCGGGTATCTTCACTCAAAATCTTTCTCGCGCTCACCGAGTCATCCACCAAATGCAAGCGGGCATCTGTTGGGTCAACACGTGGGGCGATTCTCCAGCAGAGATGCCAGTAGGCGGTTACAAAGACTCAGGGATTGGCCGTGAAAACGGGCCTGAAACCTTAACGCACTACACGCAGACAAAAAGCATTCTTATCGAGCTAGGCGACTACGCCAGCCCTTATGCATAGCGCATAAAATTCGCCTTGGCTTAAATCGAAGCGCCAAGGCGAACTATCACGGAGACACAACATGCAACAACGCTACGATTATATTATCGTCGGTGCGGGTTCGGCCGGCTGCGTATTAGCCGATAGGCTAACGGAAAGCGGCCAATACAGCGTATTACTATTGGAAGCAGGCGGCAGCGACAAGAGCATTTTTATTCAAATGCCGACCGCGCTGTCGTACCCAATGAATACCGACAAATACACCTGGCAATTTGAAACCAAGCAAGAGTCAGGTCTTGATGGCCGACAACTGCACTGCCCACGAGGCAAGGTGCTCGGCGGCAGCTCTTCTATCAATGGCATGGTGTACGTTCGTGGTCACGCCTGCGATTTTGACGAGTGGGAAGAACACGGCGCGACCGGGTGGAATTACCAAGCGTGCTTGCCTTACTTTCGACGCGCAGAAACCTGGAACCAAGGCGCTGACCAATACCGAGGCGGCGAAGGCCCATTGGGCACGTGCGGCGGCAATGAAATGGAGCTAAACCCTCTATACCAGGCCTTTATCGATTCGGGTAAAGAAGCGGGTTACCCTAAAACTGACGACTACAACGGTTATCAGCAAGAAGGCTTTGGCCCTATGCATATGACGGTTGAAAATGGCGTTCGAGCGTCCACTGCGAACGCTTATCTTCGCCGCGCGTTAAAGCGATCAAACCTGACATTGGTGAAAGGTGTGGTCACTCGTAAAGTGCTGCTTGAACCAAGCTCTGATGATTTGAAGTGCACCAACAGTTATACCGCCGTTGGCGTTGAGATTGAGAAATCAGGTAAGATCACACAGGTGCGCGCCAACAAAGAGGTCATTTCAAGCGCGGGATCGATAGGTTCAGTGCAATTGCTTCAACACTCTGGTATTGGACCTAAATCGGTGCTTGAAAAGGCCGGAGTTGAATTGAAACATGATCTCCCTGGTGTCGGTGAAAACCTACAAGATCATCTAGAAGTGTACTTTCAATATCACTGCAAAAAGAAAATCACTCTCAATGGTAAGCTCGACCTTGTGAGCAAGGGTATGATTGGCGCGCAGTGGCTATTGACTCGTCAAGGCCTAGGCGCAACCAATCACTTTGAATCGTGCGCCTTTATCCGCTCTCGTAAAGGGCTCAAGTGGCCCAATATCCAATATCACTTCTTGCCTGCCGCCATGCGTTACGATGGTCAAGCCGCCTTTGATGGTCATGGCTTTCAAGTGCACGTTGGGCCAAACAAGCCAGAGAGTCGCGGCACGGTCTCCATTACCTCCTCGGATCCACACTCTGAGCCAAGCATTGTTTTCAACTACATCTCAACCGAACAAGATCGCCAAGACTGGCGCGACTGCATTCGCCTAACACGAGAAATTCTCTCGCAACCCGCAATGGATGCTTTTCGTGGGGAAGAGATTCAGCCAGGCATCGACATCACCTCAGACGAAGACATTGATCGCTGGGTCAAAGAGAACGTGGAAAGCGCCTATCACCCCTCTTGCGGCTGCAAAATAGGGGCAGACAACGATCCAATGGCCGTTCTTGATGCGCAGTGCAAAGTACGCGGTGTAAACCAATTGCGCGTCGTGGATTCGTCCGTCTTCCCAACCATTCCAAATGGCAACCTCAATGCACCCACGATTATGGTCGCCGAGCGCGCAGCTGACATGATCCTCGAAAAGCCGATGCTCAAACCACAAGACGTGCCAGTTTGGATAGCGCCAGAATGGCAAGAAAAACAACGAATCCATTCACCACTAAGAGAGCCTGAACAGCCTAATTAGTAAGTAACAGATTTAGAAAGTAACAGATTTAATGAGTAACAGAATAAGAAATGGAACAACGATAAACAACATAAAGTCAGTCATTACGATACATACAGACACATTAAGGAACTGGAAAACAGTTTCAAGGAACGATCAAAAGGAATCACTATGCCAACCATGAAAAAGACACTTGCCACACTTGCTATCAGCTCACTTGCGTTCAATGCGTACGCCAGTCAATCACTTGAAGGCCAACAGTGCGAGAACGTGCGATTTGCTGATGTGGGATGGACAGATATCACCGCAACCACAGCGGTCACAACCGAGCTTCTAAAGGGCCTAGGTTACCAAACCAAAACGGACCTGCTTTCTGTACCTGTGACTTACTCTTCATTGGCCAATGGCGACATCGATGTTTTCTTGGGTAACTGGATGCCAACCATGGAAGGCGATATTGCTAAGTATCGCGAAGCGGGCACCGTTGAAACCGTACGTGCCAACCTCGAAGGCGCCAAATACACGTTAGCCGTGCCAAAATACGTGTACGACGCGGGTGTACAAAGCTTTGCGGATCTCGTCAAGCACGCCGACAAGTTTAAGGACCGCATCTACGGCATTGAACCGGGTAACGACGGTAACCGCCTGATCCAAGACATGATCGATTCTGACGCGTTTGGCCTGAAAGACTTCAGCCTCGTAGAGTCAAGCGAAGCCGGCATGGTGTCACAGGTATCACGCGCAACACGTCGCAACCAGTGGATCGTTTACCTTGGCTGGGCACCTCACCCAATGAACAGCAACGTTGAAATGGAATATCTAGACGGCGGCGACGACTTCTTTGGCCCGAACTACGGTGGAGCAAATGTCTACACCAATGTGCGAGCGAACTACTTATCTGAGTGTCACAACGTGGGTCAATTACTTCAAAATCTAGAATTCTCTCTAGAGATGGAAAACGAATTGATGGAAGCAATTTTGAACCAAAACGTGCAACCAGAGAAAGCGGCGCAGAAATGGCTGAACAACAACCCACAACAAGTGGAAGCTTGGTTGAAAGATGTCACTACCCGTCAAGGTGAAGCCGCGACTCAATCAGTAACCGAGTACCTGAAGCAAGTCAAAGCATAAATACGTTGAAAACGAAGGTGGGTTTAGGCCCACCTTTATCAACGCTCGTTACCACCGTGGTAACACAATCAATATTGAGAATGCTCGATACCGCCTGTTTAGTTCAAGTGAACAAACAGGCGAATTTCTCAAACTAACGGCTCTCAATCTGGCCGTTTGCACAAACAAACCGTAAGGCAATGAAGTGAATTTTATTACTGAAAACAAAATCCCTGTTGGTCAATGGATGGAAACCGGAGTCGACTGGTTAACCATTAATGCCGCTGGTTTTTTTGACGCTATTTCCATCTTCTTAGAGACCGTCATTCTATTTCTGGTCGATATTTTCAAATGGATGCCGCCTGCGTTGCCCATTTTAATCACTGCCGCTATTGCTTGGTTTCTGCATCGTAAACCGTCTCTTGTGATTTTCGTGGTAGCCGCACTTCTCATTATTCTCAATCTGGGCTATTGGCAAGAAATGCTCGAGACCTTCGTCCTTGTCTTCGCTGCCACCACACTGTCTGTTCTGATTGGCGTTCCCGTAGGCATCATGGCCGCACACCGACCATGGCTCTACACCGCGCTGCGCCCCATTCTTGATTTGATGCAAACGGTCCCAACCTTTGTGTACTTAATACCGACTCTCGTATTGTTCGGACTCGGCATCGTTCCGGGTTTGATTTCAACCATCATTTTCGCCATTGCCGCGCCCATTCGTCTGACTTACCTCGGCATCATTAAAGTGCCAGAAGAACTCATTGAAGCGGGCAAAGCCTTTGGTGCCAGCAAAATGAAGCTGCTGTTAAAAGTAGAACTTCCAGCCGCCCTGCCTAGCATTATGGCCGGCGTGACCCAGTGCATTATGTTGTCACTCTCGATGGTGGTGATCGCCGCACTCGTTGGCGCTGACGGCCTCGGTAAACCCGTGGTTCGTGCACTGAATACCGTGAATATTTCTCAAGGCTTTGAGGCCGGTTTAGCCATCGTTCTGGTTGCCATGATCCTTGATCGCCTATGCAAAACACCCAATCAAAAGGACGCTTAATCATGAATACCGAGACTTTTGATCATCACGTGAAAGACGCCATCACCATAAAAAACCTCGATGTGGTGTTTGGCGACAAACCCGCGCTAGCGCTCAACCTGCTCGACCAAGGAAAAATGCGCCAAGAGATCATTGATGAAACAGGCCAAGTGGTCGGCGTCGACAATGTGTCGCTGTCTGTTAAAGAAGGCGAGATTTGCGTATTGATGGGGCTGTCTGGCTCTGGGAAATCAAGCCTACTTCGCGCCGTTAACGGTTTGAACGAAATAAGCCGAGGCTCTCTAGAGATCAAAGACGGTGAGAAACAAGTAGACTTAGCCAACTGCGATGAATCGACATTGCGCCACTTACGCACGAATCGCGTGTCGATGGTGTTTCAAAAATTTGCTCTGATGCCCTGGTTATCGGTACTGGATAACGTGGCATTTGGGTTAGAGATGCAAGGCATGTCTAAATCAGAGCGCCGCATGAAAGCGCATGAGCAAATCGATATGGTTGGATTGTCTGAGTGGGCGAACAAATTCCCACATGAGCTGTCAGGCGGTATGCAGCAGCGTGTTGGGCTTGCCCGCGCCTTTGCCATGGATACCGACATCCTACTCATGGACGAACCCTTTTCGGCCCTAGATCCACTGATTCGTGCTCAGCTTCAAGACGAGCTTCTTCAGCTGCAAAGCAAACTGAACAAGACCATTTTATTTGTCAGTCACGACTTAGACGAAGCACTAAAAATTGGCAACAACATTGCC
This sequence comes from Vibrio sp. 10N.261.55.A7, assembly GCF_002877365.1. Taxonomy (GTDB): domain Bacteria; phylum Pseudomonadota; class Gammaproteobacteria; order Enterobacterales; family Vibrionaceae; genus Vibrio. The sequence goes on along the minus strand of NZ_MCWZ01000077.1, from coordinate 2,354 downwards.
ATCATGGAGTCGGGGAAACTCATTCAGCACGGTAAGCCGGAAGAGATTGTATTATCACCAAAAACGGAATACGTGAAAGACTTTGTAGCTCACACCAACCCACTGAACGTATTGAAAGGTCGCTCATTGATGCAGCCTTTAGGTGCGTTAAAGCAAGATGAAGAGCGTTTGCAGATCTGCCATGCAAAAGATTTGTGGGTGAAACAACATCACGATGCCGTCCAGATTTCTGATGAACCTACGCTATCTCTCGTGAGTTGGGATGAATCAAACGATGACTTAAACAATATTGATGCTTCTACGGTCGTCATGGCTAGCCCTGAAATTGGGATGCGAGATGCCATTAAACTCAAGCAGCTCAGCCGCTATCCTATTCTACTGGTCGAAGACAATCAGCTGGTCGGTATCCTTGACGACAGTGAATTTTATAATGCGTTGGTCGGCAATTTTAAAAACGGCGCGGCTCACCGCCAACAAGGTGATCAACCAAGTCATCATGCAGCATGATCGGATAAACAGAGAGAGTGCCTAGCCACAAAAAGACAATCTAAAAATGAGGAGGACAATCGCCTCCTCATTCTTGGATTCGGGCAATAATTTAGGCGAAAAAGCCACCTAACTAACAGAATTGGCAAATAGCACGTTCACTGTGGTTTAGAAAAGATTGAGAATAGTGCGAACATCAGTACAATGCGGAAAAATAACGAAGTAATCCTTCCATTTACAGCACAGTATTTAGATAAAGGTCCGTCACTTGGAAAATCATGATGAAATTCTAGTCGCTATCCGCCAAATCATTCGGGCTATCGACTTACACTCAAAGAAACTCAGCAAAGAATATGGCTTGACGGGTCCTCAGCTAATTTTGATGCGTGCGATTAAGGAAATGGGCAACGTCACCATTAAAGAGCTGTCCAATCACACCAACGTAAGCCAAGCCACCACGACAACGATCATCGATCGTTTAGAACAAAATGGCTACGTTCAACGTGTGCGCAGTGAATCCGATCGACGTAAAGTGCATGCAAACCTGACAGAAAAAGGCGCAGAACTGCTTAGCAACGCACCGAAACCTTTGCAAGACAGCTTCGTCACCAAGTTCCAAAACCTAGAAGCGTGGGAACAAAGCCTACTGCTCTCTTCAATGCAGCGCGTCTCCGCTATGATGAACGCAGAAGACATTGATGCAGCGCCCGTTCTACAACTGGATGCCATCAGCAAACCAAGCGCTTAAGCTCATTCTGGGTTTCAATTCTTCAATCGTTGCAACCCATCTACCTTTTCCTCAGTTTTCCTTAAATCTCTAACGCTTTGACTAAGTACTGCTGAATATACTCTTTCAGACAGCGTGCTTTGGCCCCTAACAACTTGCCACTTGGCCAGATTAAATACAGATCTCTGCTAGGCCCTTGCCACTGCGGTAATGGCATAACCAGCTCACCGCTGTCTAGATATTTCAGCACCTCGGTCGCTGGTAACAGAGCAAGTCCGTGGCCATCTTTGGCAAACTGACTCGCAATATTAATATCGTCCACCTTCAGCGACGCTTTCTGATGAATCGTCACTTCTTTTTTCGACGTAACGTGCATCAGTGACCAAGAACTCAAATGAGAAACCATGATGCATTGATGATCCGCTATGTCTTGTAATTGCGCTAATGGCGCACTGCGTTCTAGATACTTTGGTGAGGCAACGAGATAGGTAGGAATGGCACCCACACCGACTTGATAAAGCTCAGAATCTCGCTGCGGGCCAATCCTTAAGGCCAAATCGGCGCGCTCTTCGGCCATGTCTTTATTGTCATTATTGAGTTTAAGGTTCAACTGAATCTGTGGGTATTTAGCAATGAATTCAGACCACATGGGTTGCAGGTAACCAATCGATATATTGGTCGGCGCCAACACCGTGAGCTCGCCTTGGAGTGACTTCGTTTCAGAGCTGAGCTCTGTCGACATTGATTCAAACTCATTCACGAGCCCATTGTACGAATCAAAGTACACTTCCCCATCCGACGTGAGCTGAAATTGTCGTGCTGACCGATGTATCAGCTGGCAACCAAGGCGTTGTTCCAGCTTCTGCAAACGCCGAGTGACCGTGGCAGGCGGCACATTCAGTTTCTTTGCGGCGCCAGCCAATCCCTGCGCTTGGACAATGTGAATAAAGAGTGCGATGTCGTCAAACATGATTTCATTTATGGAATTATCAATTCATTTATTAACCATATAAATAATTAATGGAATTATCTATTCTTTTCTGCACGCAACACCATCAAAAGGGAATATCTATGAAGACGTTACACATCAGTGCAGGACTTAAACTTACCGAAAAAAGCGATCGTGCCTTTGCTATTGAAC
>NZ_MCWZ01000076.1 GCF_002877365.1 Vibrio sp. 10N.261.55.A7 | reverse complement strand
TGCAGCAGCTATTGCTCGAGCGAAAGCGCGTAAAGCTAAGCAAACGGCATTGACACAGAATGATACCGAGGAGAACCAATAGTGGCCTTTTTTATCGCCAGCTCCCCCCACGCCCATAGTAAAAGAAGCACTACCGACTTAATGAAGTGGGTCATGCTTGCATCCCTTCCTGGGCTAGCTGCACAAAGCTACTTTTTTGGCTGGGGTACATTAATCCAACTGGCCATGGCATTAACCATTGCCGTCGTTCTTGAAGCGGCTGTTATGTTGATTAGAAAACGTCACCCGCTATCCGCTTTAAGAGACTACAGTGTTCTGGTCACAGCCTGGTTGTTAGCCGTCGCCATTCCGCCCTACTCCCCTTGGTGGATCATTATCATGGGCCTAATTTTTGCCGTGATCATCGCCAAGCATCTGTATGGAGGTATTGGGCAAAACATCTTTAATCCTGCAATGGTTGCGTATGTCGTTTTGCTTATTTCCTTCCCTGTTCAGATGACTTCTTGGGTCACACCGACCGAGCTAAACCAAGCACCTGTTACTTTTATTGACGCCTTCTCACTCATCTTCACGGGCTTTAATCATGAAGGACTTTCTCTGGCGCAAATACGCACAGGTATAGACGGTGTCACTATGGCAACGCCACTTGATGCCTTTAAAACTGCACTGCACTCGGGCAACACAGCCTCTGAAGCAATGCAGCAACCTCAATTCAGTGGTATCGCCGGAGTAGGTTGGGAATGGGTCAACCTCGCCTATTTGGCGGGTGGATTACTCTTAATTAAACTTCGCATTATCAATTGGCACATTCCTGTTGCTTTTATCGCGAGTCTAACCTTAGTGAGCGGATTGTTTATGTTGCTCACACCCGGTGAAACAGCCAGTCCTATCATTCACCTTCTCTCTGGTGCAACGATGCTAGGGGCATTTTTTATTGCCACCGATCCTGTTTCAGCCTCAACAACAGTGAAAGGTCGCTTGGTCTTTGGTGCATTTATTGGGGCTTTAGTCTTTATTATTCGTAGCTGGGGAGGCTTCCCTGACGGAGTGGCATTTGCCGTCTTACTCGCGAATATGTGCGTACCTATGATTGATTACTACACGAAGCCACGCACTTATGGGCACTAAGGAGGCATTATGTTAGCCGCTATTCGAAAAAATGGACTCACTTTGGCTCTTTTTGCCTGCGCTTCAACTGGACTGGTTGCGGTTACGCACTACTTGACCGAAGATAGAATTAACTTACAAGAAAAAGCGCAATTGCTTTCCATTCTTAACCAAGTCATTCCTAAAGAATTGCACGACAACGACTTGTATCAATCGTGTAGCTTGGTCACCAGTGAATCTCTTGGTACCAATGATCCCATGCCAGCCTATTTTGCCACGCTCAACGGCGAACCCAGTGGTATTGCGATCGAAGCTATTGCCCCTGATGGCTATAATGGAACGATTAAAGTCATTGTAGGTATCAGCACCACGGGTGAAGTAACAGGGACTCGAGTTCTGTCCCACAAAGAAACACCAGGACTTGGAGACAAGATCGATCTTCGAGTGAGCGATTGGATTCTCAGCTTTAATGGTAAGACAGTGACTGAGTCCAATTTGGACACCTGGAAAGTCCGCAAAGATGGTGGACAATTCGACCAATTTACCGGAGCAACCATTACGCCAAGAGCCGTGGTTGGCGCCGTTAAAAACACCGTTGGCTTTGTTATTAAAAATCAACATGAATTAGTGAATCAAGCATTCAACTGCGGAGGTTCAAATGACTAGCAACAGAAAGCTTTTAAAAGATGGAATGTGGGACAACAACCCCGCGCTCGTGCAACTGCTTGGCCTTTGTCCACTGCTAGCCGTGTCATCAACGGTCACCAATGCATTGGGGCTGGGCATTGCAACTCTGCTCGTGCTGGTTGGATCCAATGTAATTGTTTCATTAGTTCGTGAACATGTGCCAAAAGAAGTTCGCATACCCATTTTCGTTATGATTATTGCTTCGTTGGTGACTTGTGTTCAGCTACTTATGAACGCCTACACGTTTGGATTATACCTTTCTCTCGGCATCTTTATCCCACTGATCGTAACCAACTGCGTCATCATTGGTCGAGCGGAAGCTTTTGCTTCTAAGAACTCAGTGTTGCCTTCTGCGCTGGATGGGTTCTGGATGGGGCTTGGCATGACGGCAGTATTGGTTCTTCTCGGTGCAATGCGTGAGCTAATGGGTAACGGTACTCTATTTGATGGCGCTGACGTCCTACTTGGAGATTGGGCACAATCACTTCGCATTGAAGTCTTTCAGTTCGATAATAGCTTCTTACTCGCACTCCTTCCGCCAGGCGCATTTATTGGTGTAGGCTTTATCATTGCAATGAAAAACGTTATCGATAATCAAATCAAATCTCGCCAACCGAAAGTAGAAAAAGAAGTCATTGAGCGAGTTCGAGTCACAAACTAATAACGACAATGTAAGCAAACTAAAATGAATAACGAAAAGCGCGTACAAATCTTAACTCGATTAAGAGATAACAACCCTAAGCCAGAAACCGAGCTTAACTGGAGCACTCCGTTTGAATTGTTAATCGCCGTGTTACTTTCCGCTCAAGCGACCGATGTGAGTGTCAACAAGGCGACCGATAAACTTTATCCTGTTGCTAATACGCCACAAGGATTGTTTGATCTTGGGGTAGATGGCGTTAAGGAATACATCAAAACGATTGGGTTGTTTAACTCCAAAGCAGAGAATGTCATCAAGACATGTCGCATGCTGCTTGATCTTCACAACGGTGAAGTGCCAGAAAATAGAGAAGCGCTAGAAGCACTGCCTGGCGTTGGTCGGAAAACAGCGAACGTGGTGCTTAATACCGCATTTGGTTGGCCTACTATTGCTGTCGATACGCATATTTATCGTGTCTCTAACCGCACCAAGTTTGCTATGGGTAAAACCGTGGACGATGTCGAGAAGAAGCTCCTAAAAGTTGTTCCTCGTGAATTCAAAATCGATGTTCACCACTGGTTAATTCTTCATGGTCGCTATACCTGCGTAGCCAGAAAGCCCCGCTGTGGGAGCTGTATTATTGAAGATCTTTGTGAGTTTAAGGATAAGATCGAGATTTAATTTGTCTCTAATGCTTTGTTCTTTAGCAGAAATAAAAATCCCGCTACTCAGTAGCGGGATTTTTTTACCTAGCCTAACGTTGTTCTTGGTATTAAATTATATGAACTTCGCTTTCGTTACTTCTTTAATGGCTGATAGTACAAATGTTGGTACTGCAGCAACAAGGATGATTGACATTAGATGACCAATCTCAACCGCTTCTGTGCTAAATACTAGTTGCCCAAAGCCAGTGTAAACCACACCTAGCGACAATGTCGCAGATACAGCGACTGAACCTAGTAAGTATTTGTTAGTGAACGGGTTCTTACGGTAAATCGTCGTGAACGTACGTGCATCAAACAAGCTCCAAAGCTGTGCAAAGATCAGTGTTAGGAAAGCAACGGTTTGTGCGTATTGAGCACTGTACCCATCACCTAATACGTATGAGAACGTTACGAAACTCAAGCCACCAAGTGCTAGACCACGAGTTAAGATACGCATACCGAGACCGTCAGAGAAGAAACCTGCATTACGCTTGCTTGGCTTACGCTCCATCAAATCTTTCTCTTCAGGTTCAACACCAAGCGCAAGCGCTGGTAGACCGTCTGATACGAGGTTAACCCAAAGAATCATGAGTGGCGTTAGCGGCAGAATAACCTCTGGGCCCATCACTAGGAAAGCAAACAAAATAACCGATACTTCACCCACGTTTGCGGTTAGCGCTTGACGGATAAACTTACGCAAGTTGTCGAAGATTTGGCGACCTTGACGTACCGCTTTAACGATGGTGCTGAAGTTGTCATCGAGTAGGATTAAGTCACCCGAATCTTTAGCAACCGATGTCCCTGTGATACCCATTGCAACACCGATATCGGCACGACGTAATGCAGGAGCATCGTTTACACCATCACCCGTCATTGACGCAACTTCGTTGTTTTCTTGCTGCGCTTTCACGATGCGTAGTTTGTGTTCTGGCGTTACACGAGCAAATACCGCTACCTTAGGACAGATAGCGCGAAGCTTTTCTTCATCCATCAGGTCCAGTTCTGCACCGGTTACCACTAAATCCTCTTCACTACGGATAATGCCGATTTCGCGAGCAATCGCTGCTGCGGTTACTGCGTGATCACCGGTAATCATAACCGTACGAACACCAGCATCGAAACAAGTATCAACTGCGTCACGTACTTCTGGACGAGGTGGATCCATGATGCCGTAGATACCAAGAATGCTTACGTCTTTCTCTAACTCAGGAAAATCAAGATCAAGCTCATCTTCTTTCAGCTCACGGAAACCGACAGCGAGAGTACGCAAAGCATCACTACCGAAGTTTTGAATTGCCGCTTCAAAGTCAGTTTGTAGCTCTTGTGCTTGCGCAGTGTCTAAAGCAAGGTTGCCAGAAGCATTCATTGCGTTTGCTGTGGGTACAAAGTTACCGTCGAGCATGTAACTTGTCGATTGCTTAAGAACAACATCTGGCGCGCCCTTCAATGCAAGGAAGTGCTTACCATTGGGCTCACGCACAATAACAGACGCCATTTTACGACCAGAGTCGAATGGGAACTTCTTGATGATAGAGTAACCGCCCGTTGTCAGCATGTCTGATTGATTCAGACCTGCTTTAGCCGCTGCAACAATCAAAGCACCTTCTGTTGGGTTACCACGAACAGACCAGCGGCCCTTATCAATGACATACTCAGCATCGTTACATAACGTTGCAACAACTAGGCCTTTCATCATCGCCTGGCTGTCTTTTGCTTGAACATCGTGTCCTACTGGTGAAAATGCACCTTCAGGATCGAAGCCTTTACCAGAAACATTCCAATAGCGACCAGATACATCGTACGCTTTCATCACCTGCATTTGGTTTTGAGTCAGTGTACCTGTTTTATCTGAACAGATGACCGTTGTAGAACCTAGAGTCTCAATGGCAGCAAGCTGTTTCGCCAATGCATTACTCTTAACCATCTTAGTTGAGCCTAACGTCAATACGATAGTCACAACCGTTGGTAAACCTTCTGGAATTGCAGCAACAGACAGGGAAATACCCATCGTTAGAATTTCTAACCACGGCATACCATGGTATAGACCGATGGCACAAACAATAGCAACGACGCTAAGAGCGACGATCAACAACACAAGCGCGATAGTATCCATACGCTCTTGCATCGGTGTTTTGGTTTCTTCAGTTTGGTTCATCATATCGGCGATGTGACCAACTTCCGTTTCCATACCCGTGCCTGTTACTACCGCTAGACCAGTACCCGTCGTAACAATTGTTGTCATGAAGCCCATGTTCTTCTGATCGCCAAGACCAACCGTCTCATCTTCAATCAGTTCACATTGCTTGTTCACAGGATCAGATTCACCCGTTAATGCAGCTTCATCGACTGTAAGACGGTTTGCTTCGATAATACGTACATCCGCAGGGAGAATGTCGCCAGTATTAATTTTGACAATGTCTCCCGGTACTAGCGTTTTCGCTGGTACGCTGATCCACTTGCCATCACGCATTACTTCCGCTTCTGGAGCCGCCATTTCTTTTAGCGCTTCCATTCCTTTCTGAGCCTTAAGCTCTTGCCAGAAAGCAATACCTGTATTGATTAGGATGATCACTGCGATTGCGATTGCGTCAATCGCATGTCCAGTAGACCAAGAAACTATTGCACCAACAGCAAGAATAAAGATGAGAGGGTTTTTGTACTGGTGAATATACAATTCCCAAGCGCTTGCTGACTCTTGAGCAGTCAGTTCGTTCGTGCCGTGCTTTTCTAAACGCTCATTCGCTTCAGAAGTTGAAAGACCGGTAGTTTGATCTGTGTTCAGGTCGTTTAGTACATCTGAACTTTCTTGAGTAAAATACTTATTCGTCACTTTAAGGACTCCATATACCACGTCCCAAATCGGACTTTTTTGTCATTAAATACTACTTAATGTCAGTTTTATATCATCAAATATGAAAACAATAAGTGCATAAATACGCAATTAAATGATGATTACAAAACTATATACC
>NZ_MCWZ01000075.1 GCF_002877365.1 Vibrio sp. 10N.261.55.A7 | reverse complement strand
GCCATTGGATGCGTCTAGGCAGTTGGCTCCGTTCGATTTAACCGAGGTGTCGCTAGAGAGGATAGCCTGGACGGCGAGTGCTAACAATCCGAATATTGTGTACACGGTGTGTGAGAAAGACGGGGCGCAAGAGAATGCGTGTCAGGTGCTGGTGACGGTAGAAGGGGGTGCGACAGAAACTATGATGCCGAATGGGTCGCTGCTGAAGTACCTTGAAGAAGAGACGTCGTTTTTTGTGATGGCGAGCGTGCCGTCGGGCGATACAGAGCAGACGAGTGAGTTGTCTCTGAGCACGACGACGAGTGATTTGTTGGACTATCAGCAATACCTTAAGGCGTCCAATGCGGGAGAGGGCGATTCTTTTGGCTCCGAATTGGCGTTGTCTGGGGATGGCCGTGTGTTGGCCGTTGGCGTTCAGAATGAAGACAGTGGGGATGTGACTAATCCAGACGATGACGAGATGACTGATTCTGGCGCGGTCTACATCTATCGGGATTTGGAAAATAATGGGCGATGGACACAGACGGCGTATTTGAAAGCCACGACGCCTGTGGATGATGGTCAATTTGGCCGCAGTGTCTCGATATCTCAAGATGGCAGTAGACTCGCTGTAGGAGAAAGATCTAGAGCGACAGTGCTGGATTACGATGAGAGCACAGGGCGCTGGAGTGAGTCCCATGTAATGACAAGTTCCTCTGATCACTTTGGGATTGATGTCGCGCTATCTGCCATAGGCGGCAAGACATTGGTGGTGGGCTCAAGTACTGAAAATACAGCCTATGTCTACCAAGATCTGGAGACCGGGTGGGCAGAAAAAGCGCAACTAACCACAGATATTATACAAGCTGACGATAAATTTGGACATTATATCGTGGTGTCGGGGGATGGCTCGGTGATTGCGATTTCAGCGCCAGAAGAGGACTCGGGTGTTGTGGGTGATAGGGAAAATGAAGATGCATACAATTCAGGGGCAATATACACGTTCCGATACGATGGGGAACAGGCGACCTGGCTAGAGGAGAGCAGCAGTCACTTGAAGCTCCATCAAGATGAGATTGTCAATAAGTCTTGCTACGCTAAGGTAGGAGGGTTGTCTACGGATGGCAGCGTCTTGGCGGTATCGTGCTCTGCTAATTATCCTAATTATGCAGTGATGGTGTATCGCTACAATAGCTTATTAACGCAGTGGGAGGAAAGCGCTACCCTTCCTAAGGTAACACAAGTTAGTAACGTCGTAGCGCTATCTGGTGATGGCAATACTATTGCGTACAATGAAAAGGCTTACCCAGACCAAAATCTAAACCAAGGGTTAGTTCTGGTGTATCGTTACGATGGCATCAATAACGTGTGGAATAAGCGAACAGAAGTGACAGCAGCGAATGCGGACGCTGGGGATAATTTTGGTTTAGGAAATTTTAATGCTCTCTATAAGAATGAGGCTATCGCCCTATCTAACGATGGCAACACGCTTGCGGTGGGGGCTGTCAGAGAAGATGGCAGCGCCGATGGTGGTCTGACAGATATAGATAGCGGTGAAACAGATGATTCCGGTGCGGTGTACGTTTTCTAGGTGCAAGGCATTGAATTTATCGTTCATTAAGACACTGTCTCGTTCTAAAATACGTTGAAGAGAAAAAGCCCCCATTCGTTAAAGGATGGGGGCTTTTAATTTCCAATATCTACACCACCAATGAGTTTTTCTACTCATTGGTTATCACTACAGTTTTTAAGTAAACCAAACAATAGCTCACTCCCGTAGCCTTGATGTCAACTAGATTCAGCTAATTGATAAACATAAGTTACAAAGACGTTCTTTCCTCTCCTTTAAATGACCTATCTGATTTATCGATAAAACCTGATTACTTTATGAATTAGAAAGGTGCGAAGATCTTTTTGCTTTCTGTTACCCAGTGGATTCCGAATGGAAAATGTCAATGGGAAAAATTTTGAGCTAGAAAATGGGATCACTTTCAGCTAATGAGTCTTTAGTTTAGCTGTTCTTATTAAGAGAAGGGTTATTGCTAAGCGCCACTCTAAGGCACCCCCTGATTATTGAGGCTGGAACAAAAAAGGTAAATTCATGAATAAACCAGTTATTGTTGCGCTTATAGCTCTAGCTATGATCGGCTGTAGTAGCACACACAGAACGGCACTTGAAGATGCGTCGATAGAGCAGGTAAAAGCTTATTCTGACGATGAGCTTTGCCGTTATTTAGGCAAAACAATTGGTCGAGGTGATGTGAATGGTAAACACCAAGTACTGAAAGAAATCAAGAATCGTTGCTTAGATGAAAACATGTCCCTTACGATTAGAGAGTGTAAGAGTTTATCTCATCAAGCGCAGAGAAGTATCCAGTCATAGCAACTCATAACTTGCTATGAAATAGTTCATGAATGTCGATCAATGAGAGTGTTATTCGCCATCTCTTGACGGACTGAGTAAGAATTTAAACAGATCAAACAAGGTAGCGTAATGAAGAAGATCTCTGTCCATGTATACAGGAATATAAATAACGAAAACACCATGGGCTTTGAAGTGAATGGTGTTATCTACGCACTTGAAATTAGTACTGCTACAGCAGAAACTGCACGCGAAGTTGCACTAAATATATATGACTATAGGCCAACGGAAGATATCAATTCCTTTGCTCTGACTGATAAAAAGTATGTCGTTTATGTAAACCGAGGTGCGCTATGTTTTTGAGTGAAAGAAGAGCGATTGACATCACATACACAGATTCTCACGGAGAGGAAACGTGCTGCAACATTCTCGCTGTTCCAGCGTACGAGCTTTATCATGCAACTTGGACGGTGGAAGGAAAAACCAAAGGCATGCATTTCGCGTGGAGCCCCGAGGAAGAAATACTCATTGATCACGGGTTACTGCCTATTGGCATTCGAGAGCGAATGACCGAAGCCATTCTTAATAGAAGAAAGCAAGTGAGTGAATTCATCGAGTAGCCACGTAACTTCAAATAACTGAGAGGTCATTTTGGGCCTCTCTCGCGACAGTTTCTTCTGAATAGTTCACTACCTGAAAACGCGCTTTGATGTCCCAAGGCTCTACCCGTTAATTGAATCAAAATATGTCGCTTTATCTTGCTTCGACCAAGCATCACTTCTTTGCTGTGTCTGATTACAAATACGGAGAAAAAATTAGAGGGCCTTACTGCTGTATTCGTCTCTCTATAGAAGTCGCTTTATAGAATTTGTTATTCGTATTTCCGGTATTAGGTTGCTTGAACACGGATTTGGATGCGCGGTGTATTGATACCTTCCTATTGAACGATATACTGATAGCATCGTTTGAAGGGAGCAGCATGATTACTTGGAAGCACCAAATAGAGTCTATTAAACACCTAGTTGATTGGGTGTGGTACTTAGACGTTAAGCCGGGTGAGTCGATAGATTTCATGCCGCAGCTTGTGCCGAATGTGAATGCGCATTACATCGTAACGCCCGCTTCTCAACCGTATGATTACCAAAATAAAACCAACCATTTCGTTGGCACCGGATGTCACCTGCTCACGCCAAGCACTAAGACATTGATTTTGAAAGATGAAGCACCACTAACCCGCTTGGGACTTCGTTTTACTCCGACAGCACTGTATCAGCTGCAGCAGGGGGGATCTGGCCTGGTCGATCACTGCCTTGATGCCGAATGGCTCAATCAATTACTGCCATCGAACATTTATCAAACCCTCATCGCAGAGGCCGACACTGCCACCATCTTAGCGCGTGTTGAACAAGATTTATTGCCTTTGGTCGAGTCGACTCAAACGGATAAATCGGCAAAGCTGGTTGAAAACGCGGCGGTGTTGATTGAACAGCACAACGGGCTATTAACCAGTGATAGTTTGGCACAACGCTGTTTTACCACGAAACGAACATTAGAGCGTGCCTTTAAGAAAACAGTTGGCATGGGCATTAAGCAGTACCAAAGTATTGTGAAGTTCGAAGCGCTCTTTATGTACATTCATGAGAATCCGAACAAAACGGACTGGGCCGAAATGGCGAACCAATTTGGGTTCAGTGACCAACCTCATTTGATCAGGCAAATGAAACAAGTGATCGGCGTGACGCCAGCGGGCTACCTGAATGCGAGAGATCTTGTCATCGATGCGTATGGAGACTTTGAGTAAGGTGTGTTCCGCTTTCTTGAAAAATGTCGCAAAAGTTCAATCTTAATTATTCGTCGAGCTTTATCCTAACCGCATATTCAATAACAAGGTAACACCAGTGTCATTATCACTATTTAAACAAGGTAAAGCTGTCCCTTTAAATGACAAGCTGACGATTCGATTGATCACACAGAACGATCTCAAAGACATCATTACAATGCTTGGCAATCCCAATGTCGCGAAATACCTGTTCTTTGCTCCAGCTCCCGTTGAAATGTATGAAGGCTTTTTCAATCCGATCATTGAGAATACGCAAGACGCGATTAAAAAAGGTGAATGGCCAGAAAGCCTAACGGCGATCATTCATGATCTCGAAGGAAACTACATGGGAATGGCTGGCCTGCCCGGTGTTATGTTTACGCAAGGCAACTTTGAAGTGGGTTATCAACTTGCTGAAAACGCTTGGGGGCAGGGCATTGCAACATTAGCGTGTGCTTTTATGACTCAGCTGGCTTTCAATGAGCTAGATGCACATAAAGTCACCGCCGATTGCTATCTAAGTAATGTAGGCTCTTACAAAACAATGGAAAAGTGTGGCTATACCCTAGAAGGGACGCAAAAAGACTACTACAAATTAGAGTCAGGGTTTGATGACCGCGTACTGTACGGCATCACCAAAGCTCAGTTTGAGAATCTGGCATAATTCTGTTGATATCTGGGCTCGGTTGTTAACTCTGCCGAATATGAAAAAAGCCAGCCTAGGGAGAGTGGCTGGCTTGGTCTTACCTAAGCGATGAACTCACTAGAGAGGGTTATCTCCGGTTCGCCATACGCTTATACTGATGACGTCGTCCTCGAAGCGTTAGCCCCAACTGCATAATGTTTTCAGGTGGTGCAATACCGCTGTAACCACCATCTCCGATATGCACAATGTCAGCGCCAGCGGCTTTCGAGGCCATGGCGACTTGCTCTATGTATGACTCGGACGCCCCTTCTTGTGATGTTCCAATCGCCAACATGCCAAGCATGCCACTTTGATGAACGGTGCTCATCATTTCGCGTGCGAGGTTTGCATCGACCCCAGGTGTCGTATAAGGGGCTGGAAACATCATGACATCGGCGCCAGCTTCAGCAAAATGCTTGATAATATCTAAGTTATAATCATTGCCGACACCGCCTGCGTGCATTTTCCCCGCGATAACGATGATGTCTTGGGAAACCTGACGGACTAAGCTGATCGCCTCAAGAATGGTTTCCTGCGTCACTGCATTACCAGGGTTTCCAGTCAGCATGACATAGTCTAAACCGATCTCTATTGCTCGCTCGACAGTCTCTTTTGTGACGGTTCGCCCTACATCGATGTGTTGAACGTTATCTGGAACAGGCTCTAAATTGCAGCCTATCAATCGCCCTGTCGCGTCTTTAACTTCCTGAATCGACATGGTGTCTTCTGGATTTTCCGACAGCACTTTTATTTTAGGGTCGAACACATCCAAACAGTTTAGCGTGATCATATCGGCGCCAAAGGCGGCAGCGATTTCGGCACCAGACACCACATCGATTGGCGGCGTAATGGCGACGACGTTTTCCACCATTATTGTGCGTCCTTCTGAGTTTCTAATGCTGTCCACAATCTCTTGTCGTGAAGCCGATAGAAAATCGTTCGCGGTGAAATCAAACAGTCGCTTGTTCATTCTTCATTACCTTTTGGAGTTGATGATGGATAGTGATGATCTCTTCCGCTAATTCCCGGCAAAGCATGGTTGTCATAATATGATCTTGAATGTGCGTCAAAATCAGTGTCATCTGAACTTTGCCTGCGCCTTCGTCGAACCCAATTAAAGAGGTTTGAGCTTTATGAACCTCTGCTAATGCAGAATCTCCCTCTTTCAACAATTGATGGGCTTGCTGAAATTGGCCTTTACGCGCCGTTGTCATCGCCTCCATGAAGGTTGAACGAGCCTCACCAACTTGGCACAGTAGTGTCATCAGAAACTCTTCTGAAATATCTTCGTTACTGTTAATTTTTACATTCATCGAGGCTTCCTTCGTTTATTGAGTTTGTTGCGGTTTCATTCAGTGCGTTTTCTTCAGCCAGTAACTGCCTTTCATGCACCTTCATAAATGGATAGAAAACAATCGCGCTCACAATGATACTGCTCACGACGACAAGTGCCGCTGTCCCTGAGTTTGTCGCGATGATTGCGCCAATCGGTGCTGGCATCGTCCAAGGTGGAATCGCTATGATCTTGGCAACCAAACCTGACTTAAATGCGAACCAAACAATGGTCGTGTTGAGCGTTGGAGCTAATAGCCAAGGGATGAAATAGATAGGGTTCATGACAATTGGCGTACCAAAAATGACCGGCTCATTGATGTTGAATGTGCCTGGAATAATGGACATCTTGCCGATGGTTTTCAATTGAGTGGCTTTAGAGCGCATCATGAGAACCACTAAGCCCCATGTGCCGCCAGCACCCCCGACGAATATAAAGAAGTCCATCACTGGGTTAATGAAAATCGCGGGTAATGGTTCTCCTGCCGCAAGTGCATCTTGGTTTAGGCCTAAATTGATCAGTAGCATTGGGCCAATGATTCCGCCAACAACAGAGCCACCATGAATGCCGCTGAACCAGAGCAATTGAACAAGCAACACGGCAAGCAAACACGCGACATAGCTGTCTGATGCTAACACGAGCGGTTGGAAGAGCGTCATGATGGCGTCGGGTATTTTCATGCCATGCTGAGCCAGGTAGACGTTTATCGTCATGACAATGATAGAGATGAATACGATTGGAATGAGCAGGTCAAACGACGCCGAAATCTTTGGTGGAACGGCTTCGGGCATCTTAATTCGAATATTGTATTTGATCAGAAGCCTTTGCATTTCTGGAACAAGCAAACCACAAATAATCGCCGTGAAAGCACCCGTACCGCCTAGGAAAGCACCGGGTAACACGCCACCTATTTCGACATTCACCATAGGCGCCGCCGCCAGTAAAAAAGCGAACATAGAGAGCATACCAGTATTCATTGGACGAAGTTTGTATGCCTCTGCAAGGCTAAAACCAATGCCGAATGAGGCGTAAAGTGCAAATATGCCCATGCTCAGTTGGAACGGGGTCAGAATGTTTTCTTTCCCAATGAGGTCGATTAACCCGTGCCACCCGTCAAAGAAAAAGTTACCTTCTGATGGCGGAAAAGCCAGCACCAGTAATAACGAGCCTACAATGAGAAATGGCATGGTGGAAACAAACCCATCTTTGATTGCGTTAATGTGCTTTTGCGCGGATATTTTTCCAGCGGCAGGCGCCACAACCTTTTCAACAAAATTCAGTACTTGATCAAAAACGGCCATTGTTAACTCTCCATAGCTTCTTTGGATGGGTAAAGAGAGAGGGCCTGATCTAATACTGCGTCTCCTTTGAGTAACCCGTAATTCATCATGTCAATGAGTCCGCATCCTTTTCCAAGATCAGATGCAACTTGTTTAAATTCCTCGTATTTAAATTTCACTTGTGGTGCGACTAAACAGACGTCACTCCACTTAATGCACTCATCAAATTCAGAGATTGAATGCGCAGATATATCACACTCGATGTTCTTCTCTTTTGCCGCTGTTT
Source organism: Vibrio sp. 10N.261.55.A7 (assembly GCF_002877365.1). Classification (GTDB taxonomy): domain Bacteria; phylum Pseudomonadota; class Gammaproteobacteria; order Enterobacterales; family Vibrionaceae; genus Vibrio. The sequence continues at coordinate 1,176 of NZ_MCWZ01000075.1, read as the reverse complement.
CCATCTTGCTGACAAGCATGCTCGTCGACATGCCGGCAGCGCAGCATAGAAATATTTTCATGGTATCCATCCTTAGTTCTCGTCTAAGTAGACTTGATTATAATAATGTAACCGGTTTCGGTAACCGGTTACATATATACAATAAAAATGATTAGGATGGGAAGCATGCATAATAAATATGCAGCGCATGTCTAATTTTTGGACGAGTTTTATCTGTACGGTTTGCTTGAAAAGTGACGAGAAAGAGGAAAGGTTAAATGGAAATAGATGGTGAGTTGGAAACAGACGGTGAGCTGGAAGCAGATGGTGAAGCGGAAGTAGATGGAAGACTGGGTAGAAACCTTGTTGCCCCTATCTCTGCTAGCGCAGTGAAGAAAGGGGCGGGACAATTAGAGAGTAGCGGGACGGGTGGAGCTCCTAACGATCAACTGACCGCATAGTATTTCAGGCTGCGTGCTGTCATTACCTTCAATCATTTTCTGAGCGACGAGCATCGCTTGAGCCATGATCGACTTAATGGGTACTTCCACCGTGGTGAGCGCGGGTTCGATGAATGCGCTGTAAGGGTCATTATCTATACTGATAATTGAGACGTCATTGGGCACATGAATGCCTTCCTCAGTGAGCGCTTTAATGCACCCTGTCGCAATATCATCAGAGGCGGCGACGATGGAGGTGTTCAGTCGTTTCTGCTTGGCAAACTCTTTTCCCGCAGCATACCCTTCAATAAATCCAAACTCGCATGTGAGCTTTCGAGTATCAATCGTTAAATGAGAGTGTGATTTGATGGCGTCAGTAAAACCTTGAGAGCGAGAAATGGAGGTAGGTGTGACCGGCTTTGGCCCAATATAGGTGATGTCTCTATGCCCCAAATCAATCAAATGGTCGACGGCCATTTTTATTGCATTTTTCTGATCAAACGCGATGGAATACCCCGCATCTGAAGGAAGTTGACGCCCAACATTCACCAAAGGAATGTCGATAGACTGGTTGAGAGCAATGATTTGTTCGCTCGACAGCATTCGGCTGTACAAAACGATGACATCGCATTTTTTCTCAACCAAAGAGTGAACGGCTTTTAATTCACTTTCCGCTTGATTATGGCCATCGGCAATGAGGAGTTGTTTCCTCATGCAGTCCGCACTAACGGAAGCTTGTTTTAGTAGAATACCAAAA
>NZ_MCWZ01000074.1 GCF_002877365.1 Vibrio sp. 10N.261.55.A7 | reverse complement strand
CATCTTGAGCGGTAGCAAGCGTCTTCTTGCCTCCCTCAAAATCACCAACAGTAAGGTCAAATACGGTGCTATAAGTATCAGCGCAAGTTTCAAACGCTCGGCTTCGTGGAATCGTCGCCATGGTCACTTGATCACCCAGCAGGTAGTTCATTTCGGTTAATACTGACACTTGTTTTTTATTGTCATCTTCAAACATCGTAGGCATCAAACGCACAAACTCTAGCCCTTTCCAATCGTCAGGGAACATCTCATAAACGGTTGGTAGATGTTGGAAAAAGTTAACTGTGGATGCCCAATCAAGACGTTTCGCAGCACAAGGAATGAGTAGCGCATTAGACGCGTACATCGCATTCCAAACAAGTGGATCAACGTGTGGACCGGTATCTATCATAATGATGTCAAAGTCATCGGCTATCTGGTCAATCAACTTTTCTTTGAGCAGTTTTACGATATCTAACGACTGATTTTGAGAGAGGTGTTGCCACGCTTCAGCGTTAAACATTGCATCTTCAGGGAACGCAGAGACCGTCTTGAGGTTAGGATATTGAGTCGGCATCATGACATTCTTGTGCAAAAACTCTTTATCGACCTCGACGCCATCAGGGATATTATCTAGCATGACATCAACGGCTGAATAGATATTTTCATGCTCAGAAACACTGATTTGAGGATTCAAAAACAAGCGCAGAGAGCCCTGTGGATCTAAGTCAATCAAACATATGCGGTAACGTTTATCCAAATTGAGCGCTAAGCACGCTGCCAAGTGAACGGCAGTCATCGATTTACCTGTCCCACCCTTTTGGTTCTGAACATTAATGATCCATGGCTTATTATCACCATTTTTCTTGCGTTGGTGGAACTTAGCAACCCCAGCAGCATCCATTAACATATGCGCTTCTTGAAGAGAAATCGAATAATGGTTCGCATTGTTTTTTGTAAACTGATGCCCCGCAGATTCAAGTTTACTGATCGCATCATCCAGTTTTCTGCGCGTCAGCCCTGAGCGAGTCTCCATTAATGCCTTGGACATAGGAGGGAAATGCTCGTCACTTCGTTCTTCTAATACAATCTCAATACGGTCAGCTTGAACTTGCTGCGTTTGTTCAGCTAGCTGGTAGAGATTTTCAATGGTTTGTTCTCTTTTCATTGCCAGATTCCGTTATCATTAACCCACTCACCAATTGTACAGCACTTAATGACATACACAATAAAAAGGTGAACATTCAATTAAATATAAAGTTATCATTAATTAGAGTGCAAACTATGTAATTAATGAATGTTGCTAATTTCATCTCAAAGAACACTTTAAATTTCTTCACTAGTTCTACCTGTATCTACTACAGAATTTAAGTGTTACCACGTCACCAATTTACAATGTAAAATGATTATTCGGTGTAAATATTTTTTTGTCCATATCAACCGCATTTAACCATATTTTGCCGGAACGATTACAAAGTGCACTCTAATTACGGACAGTGTAATTTCAATCGGTAACCACAACGAAAGAAATCACATATGTATAAGAAGAACGTTCTCATAAGCCATTTATAGTCACAACTTTCGAATCTGCCTACCTTCCACTGATAGCTTCACTAGGAAGTATGATCAAGGAAGCTATCATGATCATTCGTCCGTGTAATTTCGTAAACTCGGAAAGATGATCAAGAGAAATATTGGGGAAGTATTTATATTAATGGTGATCTTATACAAGGATCACTTTACGGAACAATGATCAAGTGATAGTTACTATCGGAAGCATGTAAATAGTTGTCTAAGTTACGGCTAGATGTAGATACACTAAAGGCTAGAGCCAAATACACATGGATTCTAGCTTAAGCCATTGTATTCATCTCAAACCATTGGAAAATGACGCAATTACATGATCATGCTTTCGAGTAATAGGACGAAGCAGCAGTGGTTGCTCCTCTAGAACAAAACAAGTCGAGCCAATGCAATATTGTTCAATAAGCAAACAGTAGTGACGATTCTGTATCTTCACATGATCATGCTTCCAAGAGTTCAGCCTATTTATTATCATTAGAAAGAAGTAAATCAGGTTAATATAGAACTCGGTGACTAAAACGGTTGTGGATAAGATGTTAATACCTGATGATCATACTTTCAGCACCACATGATCATCGATCCTACTTATAGATGATCATGCTTGTAAGATAGTTTGATCATGCTTTCATCATTACGATGATCATAGTTTCGTTTAATACATGATCATGCTTTCAGAGGAATATTTTTTTATTCAATTAAATACAGTAACTTACAAGAAAAATC
>NZ_MCWZ01000073.1 GCF_002877365.1 Vibrio sp. 10N.261.55.A7 | reverse complement strand
CGATCATGTAATCGACAATTTCAGATTTTGACTTACCTTCCTTTGTCATCTCGTAGACTTTTTGGCGCAAGTCCTGAGCAAGCTCAGCATTCGAATCACTGATCGTATTGTTTTGACACTTTGGACAACGCAATTCATGGCCTAACGCTTTGAACTGAAGTTCTTGTTCTAAAGTGTCAAACTCATAAACATCAATCGCCGCTGAAGCGCCCATAGAGACAGCAAAAACAGCAAACAAAGACATGATTAGCTTTTTCATTGCTTTGCCTCCGCTAAGAGTTCTTCATACATTGGTCCAAGCTTTTCAGCCCAGTTGCGAGCATTCACATCGCCAACATGGCGGTAGCGAACGACACCATCCGCACCGATTAGAAATGTCTCTGGAGCACCGTACACCCCTAGGTCAAGCCCTAACATACCGTCACCATCAAAGAGGCTAATTAGATATGGGTTGCCTAAATCAGTGAGCCAACCTACAGCTTTGTCACGCTGATCTTTGTAATTCAGGCCAATGATTTTGACACCATTCGCAGCGAGTTCGTTCAGGTATTGATGCTCGGCATAGCACGTTGGACACCAAGTCGCCCACACATTCAGAAGCAGTGGTTCACCCTTAAAAATGTTCTGGCTGTAGAGCTTGCCTGGCTGTGCTAAATCTTCCAAACGAAACTCAGGTACTTGCTTTCCGATAAGAACCGATTCTAGCTTTGTTGGATCATCGCCCTGCGAGTTTCGAACTAATTGCGTCGCAAACACGGCCGCCAAAGCAAGAAACGCAATCAGAGGAATAAATAGTATCTTCTTGTTCATTTACGCCTCCTGTTTCTTACTGGCTTTGTCTGTTTTTCGAAAACGATAACGTTTGTCACTTATCGCAATTACTCCGCCTAAAGACATGATCAATGAACCAGCCCAAATCCAACGAATAAATGGTTTGTGGTAGATTCGAACAGCCCAAGAAACGTTATCGTCTAATTGCTCACCCAACGCGATGTAGAGGTCACGAGTGACACCACGATCGATCGCCGCTTCAGTCATCATCGATCTCGCAGTGCGGTAGAAACGCTTCTCTGCATGAAGAGTATTGACATATTTGCCGTCACGAGTGATCACAAAATCAGCAATGAAGCCATCGTAGTTAGGACCATCTTCGTCACGTAGACCTTCAAAATAGAAGTCATAACCTTGAATCTGATAATGTTCACCCGGAGCCAAACGTACATCACGTTCTATGCTGTAGTTTTGAACCATGGCAATACCAATCACAGTGACTGCCATACCTAAGTGACCACAAATCATCGCCCAGTGGCTACGTGGAAGTTTTCCAATACCTTTTAAGAACGTATGACGGTGTGTCGCTCTTTCATACAACTCAAAGCCATGCATAGTGACGATCCAGAATGCCATCACCCAGCCCATGTAGGCCATACCACTGTAATGTTCCGCAAACAGCTTGATTGCTAGCGCACTAAGACCAAAAGAAAGAACGCCAGATATCGTCATCGGTTTAATCAATTTCGACAGGTTATCTCGCTTCCAACGAATCAGTGGACCAATACCGAGCAGGAACGCAAACGGTATCATTAACCACGCGAATAGCATGTCAAAGAACGGTGCACCAATCGAGACTGATCCCAACCCAAGTTGCTTATGGACAAGTGGCAGCAATGTACCCACAAGAACAACAACCAGTGCTGCAATCAATATTACGTTGTTACCTAGTAGAGCATTCTCACGTGATACGAGCTCAAAATTACCTCGCACACGAACTGCGGAACCTTTTAATGCAAACAGAAGTAATGAACCACCGATCACAAAGACTAAGAAGCCAAGGATGAACATGCCTCTAGCAGGATCAGAAGCAAATGCGTGTACCGAGACCAAAATTCCCGAACGAACAAGGAAGGTACCCAATAAGCTCAACGAGAACGCAGATATGGCTAATAGAACCGTCCACGCCTTAAACGTACCGCGCTTCTCGGTTACCGCAAGTGAGTGCATCAGTGCCGTACCAGCAAGCCAAGGCATGAATGATGCGTTTTCTACTGGATCCCAGAACCACCAGCCGCCCCAGCCAAGTTCATAGTAAGCCCACCAAGAGCCTAGCGCGATACCAAGAGTAAGGAATAACCATGCTGCAGTTGTCCAAGGGCGAGACCAACGTGCCCAAGCGGTATCTAAACGGCCTGACATCAGTGACGCAATCGCAAAAGAGAATGCCACAGAGAAGCCAACGTAACCCATGTAAAGCATTGGTGGGTGAATGATCAAACCCGGATCTTGTAGTAGTGGGTTTAGATCTCGACCATCAACAGGGAAAAATGGCAGTGTACGTAAGAATGGGTTAGACGTAACGATAATGAACAGTAAGAAACCGACCGTTATCATACCCATGACAGCCAGGACACGTGCTACCGATTCTTGAGGCATTCCACGGCTAAATTTGGCAACTGCAACCGTCCAACCCGCTTGAATAAGAGCCCACAGTAAAAGTGAACCTTCATGCGCACCCCAAACAGCAGTAAGGCGATAATACCAAGGCAATTGGCTATTCGAGTTAGTTGCTACATAGTTAACGGTAAAGTCATTGACATAAAATGCCCACAACAAAACAATAAACGAAACAAGAATTAGGAAAAACATACCCCAAGACAAAGGCCTTGCAGTATTGATAAGCATCGTATTGTTTTTAGACACACCGATGAGAGGGAGGATGCTCAGCAACACCGCCAGCCCAAGTGATACGATCAAGGCGAAGTGACCTACTTCAACAATCATTTGTCACTTCCTTGCAATTGCTCTTCAGAGTATTGAAGAGGCTCATGTGTTTTTTTCATCGCCTCTGCTATTTCTGAAGGTACATACTCTTCATCATGCTTGGCTAATACTTCAAAGGCTTCGACTGTCGTTGAATCAAGTAATACACCTTGTGCAACGATGCCCTGCCCTTCACGGAAAAGGTCAGGAAGAATGCCATCATAAACAACAGTGACGATTGGACCCACATCATGAAGATCAAAGCTCACGCGTAATGATTGGGCGTCGCGTGATACAGAACCTGGAACAACCATGCCACCAATTCGAAGCCTTTGGCCAACCTCTGGCTTAGTACCATCAGGTTTACCGTTTACTAGCTCTGTTGGGGTATAGAAGAGATCCATATTTTGATTAAGTGCATAGAGCATTAATCCAACGGTTGTGGCGATACCAAAAAATATCGCAAGAACAATACCGAGCCTCTTTTTACGTCTTGGGGTCATAAAGTGTTCTCCAAATCCTTCGCTGCATCAATTCGAGCTTGACGATCGACCTTGGCTTGAACCTCTCTAAACAGGTTCTTTCCGCGTCGGATGCTTGTGACTAAAATAATAAACATTGATAAAAAAGTTATGCCAAAGGCACTCCAAACATAGGCGGCATAGCCACCCATTTGAAAGAATTCACTCAGTGAATCAAAATACATCGTTATGCTCCCCCCTGAGATTTTTTCGTTGCCAGTGTAATGACCCACGGCCTATGGCTTTCTTTACTGATAATTTCATTTCGGAAACGAATCATAGTGACCCAACCGAAGAAAAATGCAAAGCCAAAGATATTCAGCAGTAAAGGCCAAAGCATTTCATTGGAAATAGATGGCTGATCGAACTTGGTGATAGTCGCGCCCTGATGCAACGTGTTCCACCACTCAACAGAGAAGTGAATAATTGGAATATTAACCACGCCAACGATCGCCAAAATACCCGCCGCTTTTGCGGCCGTTTTTTGATCATCAAACGCATGGTAAAGGGCAATGACCCCAAGGTAGAGGAAAAGAAGAATTAGCTCAGAAGTTAATCGAGCGTCCCATACCCACCATGTTCCCCACATAGGTTTGCCCCAAACGGCACCCGTCAAAAGGGCGATGAAGGTAAAAACAGCGCCAATTGGTGCCATGGCAGCGGCCGCCATACTTGATAGACGCACTTGCCAAACAAGACCGATGAATGCCGCTATCGCCATCGACATATACGCACCCATCGACCAAATTGCAGAAGGAACGTGAATATAGATAATACGAAAGCTATTGCCTTGTTGATAATCTGATGGTGCATACGCTAGGCCCCAAATGGTACCTATCGAAAGACAAAGTAACGCTAATGTTGCAAACCAAGGAAGCAACCTACCACACAAATTATAAGAGGTTTCTGGTTTGGCATAGGGATGGAGCCATTTCCACATTGTAAATCTCACTCTTGCTTCGTTTAGACGGACTTAAGACCCGTTCTAGAATTATAAAAACAACTTTTTAATGGACGCTAACGCGAAGTGCCGCGCTAATAGCGAAAGGTGTTAATGTCATTGACCCAACAAACATTGCGCCTAAAACGGCAAGTTGGCCGTTGTACATAACACCTAAAGAGGCCGCATCTATCGCAGACGTGGCAAAAATTAAAATTGGAATATACAGAGGAAGGATCAGAAGGCTAAGTAGCACCCCTCCCTTTTGCAAACCAACGGTCAAAGCGACACCAATCGCGCCAATGAAACTTAACGTTGGTGTACCAATTAATAATGTTAATACCACCGCTTTCCAGGTATTGAAATCCAAAGAAAGTAAAATCGCGAGCAAAGGACTAATAACAATGAGCGGCAATCCAGTTAGAACCCAATGGGCAATAACCTTCGAAAGAACCACGATCGGAAGCGGAACTGGCATGAGCATCATTTGCTCTAGCGCACCGTCTTGGAAATCGTCTCTGAGTAGTCTTTCTAATGACAAAAGTGCCGATAACAACGCCGCCACCCACACAATGCCAGACGCGATTCTCGCCAGCAAATTAGGCTCAGGGCCAATACTCAATGGAAACAGCGTTATCACAATGATAAAAAACCAAAGAGGATTAAAAATATCGGCTTGTCGACGAAACGCTATCAATAATTCACGTCGAACAATGGTAGTCATTGTTGAAATCATCTCTAATTTCCTAACTTAATTTTTCTAAGCTTGGGATTATCTGTAAACATGTCTTGGTGAGTGGTTAAAATCACGGTTCCACCTTGCTCTGCATGTTGTAAGAATAAAGCCTCTAAGACCTTAACACCCTGCTTGTCAATCGCTGTCAAAGGTTCATCAAGTATCCATAGTTTTTGATCACTTAGCCAAAGACGAGCCAGCGCTACTCGACGTTGCTGCCCAGCAGAAAGCTGCGCAACTGGCACATCTTCACGACCAGCAAGCCCTACTTTAGTCAGTGCTTTAAAGATTGTGTCTTTATCTCGAAGATGAGGAGCATGGATAGATTGGTAAAAGTGTAGATTTTCAAACGCTGTGAGCTCACGCTTAACGCCAGTTTGATGCCCTAGAAATAATAGATCCTGATGGAACGCGTCTCGATTAGATTCAATATTCTCGCCATTCCAATATATCTCACCATCATCTCTATCACCAAGACCTGTAACGATTCTCAGTAGAGTGGTTTTTCCGGTGCCATTTCGGCCTTCTACCTGAACCAACTCACCCTCATTTATGATAAAAGACAGGGATTCGAATAAAATTCTTTCATCTCGGATAGCGGTGAGTTGTTTTACTTCTAACATGTGAGGTCATCAGGAAAATTCATGAAACTTATAGTAACACAGACAACATTTTACGAAATAGAATTACGACTTCACGAGTCACGAAACTACGTAAGAAACTGTTAATAAATCGTCACTATTTGTCTCATTTAATACTTTAGAGTTACAAGTGAAAATATAGATATTGGAAATGAAAAAAGGAGGCTAGGCCTCCTTATTAGTTACTTTCTATTTTGTGTCGTTCGCTGAGCTTGAGACCTTCGCTCTGGGCTTGTTTCTAGAGGAGGGACTTTTTCTTTACCGGTAAGCTTATTCTGCAAAGACATCATGAGTTCAGCTTCTGCTTTAGGGAGTTCACACTCTTCAATTAGCTCATGCAGTCCGGCACCCAGTTGTACCATCTTACTTGCACGAGTATAGAGACGGCCATCACTATCAGCATGTTCAAGCTCTGAAATCCTTTCATCCAAATGCTTGATGATATCCTGCTGCTCACTGACTCTTTGCCCTAACCCTACAACAACCGATCTCACCTCGAGTAGCTGTTTATTGGATTTCTGTAGCTCTTTATCGAAGTTGCGGATCTGTTGTCTATAGAGTTCTCGCTGCTTTTTCCCAAGAATCTTTGAGCGATAAGCAAGCAAACCTATAACGACAATAATGAAACTTAAAACCCCCATCAAAATGGGAGTGCTAGCCGCAAAGTCTATTCCCATTATAGGTGAGCCATCTCATCCCATTCTTCATCAGAAAGCAGCTTGTTTAGATCAACAAGAATCAGTAGCTTGCCATCACGGTTGCTAACACCTTGGATGAACTTAGCACTTTCATCAGTACCAACACTTGGTGTGGTATCAATCTCAGAAGAACGTAAGTACACAACTTCAGCAACACTATCCACGAGTATACCAATGACCTGACGTTCTGATTCAATCACAATAATTCGAGTATTATCCGTGATTTCGCCTTCCATTAACCCAAAGCGTGAGCGAGTATCGATTACCGTAACGACATTACCACGAAGGTTAATAATACCCAGTACGTAGTCTGGAGCACCTGGAACAGGCGCAATTTCTGTGTAACGCAAGACTTCTCGAACTTGCATTACATTAATGCCGTAAGTTTCTTCCTCAAGTTGGAACGTCACCCACTGAAGCACTTCGTCATTAGACTGTTCTTTTCTCACTTCGACTTCATTAGCTTGAGACATACCTTTTCCTCTCTAAGTCGTTTCCCGACACAAATACGTTATTTATCGAGTGCTTTTACATCAAGCCCTGCTTTAAGCATAGCTATCAATGCTTCAACATGAATTAAAGCGCACATTTTTTCTTTAACCATTCCCGCAAGCCACGGTCGTTTTCCTGCCGTTTCTCGCCAGCGTACTTTTTCAGTATTGAGTAACTCAGTACCTTTCAATTCTGTGCTTGCCAATCCCCACATACTCTCGCCAAGCATGACAATGTATTGATATTGCTCTTTATGGCTGTCGTCTGCTAGTTTTTCAGGCATGACCCATTTCGCGGTATCAACAACATCAAGCTGGTTGTCTTTGCTCGTTTGCAAACCAAGATACCAACTTGGTCGGCCTATCAAATGGCTAACTTCACCCAGGCGATGAATCCCACCTAGCTCATCCAGTGGCACAGCAAATACGACTCCGTTGACATCAAAATAGAGCACTTGGAAATCTTCATCGCGTTTCGTACTTTGCCACTCGTTTTGTTTGCTATCGCCTGATTGAGTAGCAAGTTCAGTGTCTATTTCAACGTCGACATGAATTTCTGGTTCCTGTATTGCCGGCTCATCTAGAATCGGCTCTTCGGTCACAAATTTCTTCGCAACCACTTCATCTTGTAACGCAACGTCTTCTGTCAGAGTCGATTCAATGACTTGTTCTTCAAGTAACGGTTCGTCAACAGTCCAATCTTGAATCTCTTCTTCAATTTGCTGAGCGTTTTTTTCTTCTGCTATTTGAATGGTGTTCTGTTCAATGATCTCTTCGAGATCTAATTCGGCAACTGGGTTGCTGGTTTCCATTTGTTGCAATAAGCGCTCAACATCGTCTAAATTTGGTAAGACGATCTCATCACCATGAAGCTTATAAAAGCTTTTTTCAGGTTGGGGAGCCTCTGTTAACTCAAATTTAGGTTCGAGTTCTGCACTGTCAAAGGCTTCTTCCTGAGCCGCAATTGTGTCTATGTCTACAGCTTCTAATTCAGGTTCTTGTGTTTCAACATCATCCAGCAACGATGTGAAATAATCATCCAGTGCTTGCTCACTCGAAATCATTGTTTGGCTACTCATTAATACTTAACCTCTCAAGGTGAAGTAGTAACTGTTTGTAAGCAAAAACACCTCGACTACCCGCCGCAAAGTGGGATACCGGTAGATGACGCAGGCTTGCATCTCTAAACTTGGTATCAATCGGAACTGCAGAGTTCCAAACTTGATCTGGATAGTCTTTCTTTAACTGATTTAACGTATGAAGTGACGCATTGGTGCGTTTGTCATACATCGTTGGAACTATCGTTACATCAAAACCTTTGTTTCGAGATTTTTGCATTATGGCTAGCGTTCGCACCATGCGCTCTAGCCCTTTCATCGCTAAAAATTCTGTTTGTACTGGAATCAATATTCGATGACTAGCAGCCAGTGCATTGACCATCATCACACCTAAAATCGGCGGGCAATCAATCAAGACATAATCATAGTTGGCGCGTAACGCGATCAGTGCTCGCTTTAATATCAGCCCCATGCCACTTCGATTGCCCATAACTCGGTCTAATGTCGCCAAAGACATGTGCGCGGGAATGATATCAATGCCTTCGATTTCTGTTCTCAAGATCAACGGAGAAACACTTTGCTCGGTGTATTCTTTAAGCTGAAAAAGATCAAACAGACTTGCGGGTACGTCATCCGAATCATACCCAAGGTATGTCGTTAATGAACCATGAGGGTCGGTATCGACAAGTAAAACTCTTTTACCCTGCTTGCTGAGTAAGCCTGCAAGGGTAATCGTTGTTGTTGTTTTACCTACTCCGCCTTTTTGGTTAGCGACACTCCAAACTATCATTAAGTTTCCTCTACCCAATCCCGACTTCGACAAGCATTCGCTCAGCGATTCTATCAAGTGGTAAATCTTCAGTCGAAATTCCGGCTTTGGCCACGGCTTGCGGCATGCCATATACTACGCAGCTTTCTTCGTCTTGTGCCCATATGGTCGCCCCTGCGGACTTGAGCATGCGAGCACCTTCTCGGCCATCTGCGCCCATGCCAGTTAAAACCATAGAAAGTACTTTATCAGCATAGATTTTCGCGGCAGAACCAAATGTCACATCGACACAAGGCTTGTAATTCATTCGTTCGCCACCGTCTATAATTCGAAGGCGTGCAGAGCCCGGCCTACCGTCAACCATCATTTGCTTACCACCTGGTGCTAGGTAGGCCACTCCAGGTTTTAATACATCACCATCTTGTGCTTCTTTCACTTCGACTTTACATAGCGAATTTAGACGACTAGCAAAAGCGGATGTGAACGTCGCGGGCATATGCTGAATCAATAGAATGGGATGAGGGTAATTCCCCGGCAATTTGGTCAGAATTTTTTGAAGAGCAACAGGGCCACCGGTCGATGTACCAATAGCCGTGAGCTGGTATTTCTTACCGCTCGCCTTAAATCGAGTCGCAGCAGGTGCAGAAGGCTTAGCCGTACTCGTTCGCGACCCTACCGTTGGCTTAGGAGCTAGCGCTGAAGAACTCGTCGTTCGAGGAGCCACAACGGGCGTTCTTCTCATTAATGTTCGCTTGGAGGCAATTTGTATCACGCGTTGCTGTAACAGACTGACAGCATCATCTCGATTCCGAGCGATATCCTCGAATTTCTTCGGTAGAAAGTCTAATGCGCCAGCATCTAGAGCATCTAATGTGGCCTTAGCCCCATCGTGCGTTAGAGAAGAAAACATCAATATTGGTGTCGGACACGCGGCCATAATTTGCTTAACAGCCGTGATACCATCCATAATTGGCATCTCAATATCCATTGTAATGACGTCAGGCTTAAGTGTTTTAGCCTTTTCAACGGCTTCTCTGCCATTGACTGCAACGTCCATTACCTCTAAACGCGATTCAGAGTTGATGATCTCACTGACTCTACGTCGAAAGAAGCTTGAATCATCAACTACGAGTACTTTAATCGCCATGTGTTCCCTTTTTTTAGTGACGAATAATTAGATTCTTGAGGCAGCTGCATACTGCTTCAACAAATCTGGCACGTCTAAAATAAGTGCGATATGACCATCACTGGTAATAGTTGCACCGGCCATTCCTGGTGTACCTTGTAATAGGTTATCAAGAGGCTTAATGACGACCTCTTCTTGACCAATCAAGGTATCAACCACAAAACCCACTCGTTGGCTGCCTATTTGTACAATAACTACGTGACCATGACCTTTTCGTAATTCGACGACTCCGGCCTGAGGCGCAAGCCAGTTTTGTAAATAGAACAGAGGAATAGACTTTTCACGAACAATAATCGTTAGCTGTCCATCAACAACGTTGGTTCGGCTTAAATCAAGGTGGAAGATTTCATTAACACTCGCTAAAGGTAAAGCGAATGGATGTCCCGCAACCCCTACCATCAAGGTAGGAAGAATGGCCAAAGTAAGTGGAACTTTGATAGTAATCTTGGTGCCTTTACCAAGTTCAGAATCTATATCGATCGAGCCATTTAGGGTATTAATCGCTGTTTTCACAACGTCCATACCCACACCACGACCTGATATGTCAGAAATCTGTTCTTTACTCGAGAATCCAGGCATAAAGATGAGATTGAAACACTCTTTATTGGTCAAACGAGACGCTGCATCTTCATCCATGATACCGCGCTTAACAGCAATACCACGCAGTTTATCAGGCTCCATACCTCCACCGTCATCGACGATAGCAAGTTCAATATGGTCGCCTTCTTGAGAAGCAGACAAGATAACTTTACCGTTACGAGGCTTACCCGCGGCTGCACGGTCATCTGGCATTTCAATACCATGGTCAACCGAGTTTCTCACCAAGTGAATCAGTGGATCAGCAAGTGCCTCAACTAAGTTCTTATCTAAATCGGTGTCTTCACCACGCATTTCTAGCGTGATGTCTTTATTTAAACTTCTGGCAAGGTCTCTTACAACTCGAGGGAATCGGCCAAATACTTTCTTAATTGGCTGCATTCGAGTCTTCATTACCGCACCCTGAAGATCGGCTGTCACAACATCCAAATTAGAAACAGCTTTGGACATTTCTTCGTCATTGCTGTTCAGACCTAGGCTGAGTAGACGGTTTCTAACCAGTACTAATTCGCCAACCATGTTCATGATGGTATCTAAGGTTGAAGTATCAACACGAACCGTTGCTTCAGCTTGAGGCTTTTTAGCTTGAGTTGCCGGCACTGATGCTTCTTTCTTAGCAGGCGGTTTCGCTTGTGCCTTAGCAGGTGCTTGTGGTGCAGCTTGTGGCTTCGCCACGGGTTGAGGTGCTGGTTTTGCTACAGGCGCCGGAGCAGGCGCTTCTGCTACTGGATTCGTTGCCGCTTCTAATTCATCGGGTGAAGGGCCTTTACCGGAACCATGTAGATCGTCAAGAAGCTTTTCAAACTCAGCATCAGACATTAAATCATCGCCGCCAGCAGCAGCTGAAGCCGCGTCAAGAACAGGGGCTTTAGGAGCTGGGGGTGGAGTTACAGGCTGTGATGTATTAGCTGTTGGGCTCTTACCCGAACCGTGCAGTTCGTCGAGTAATTTTTCAAATTCATCATCAGTGATGTCACCACTGGCTTCTGGCACTGAAGGTGTAGCTGGCGCGACTGGAGCTGGGGCTGCGTTAGATAGATTAGGTGCAGTTCCTTTGCCGTGTAACTCGTCAAGCAGCTTTTCAAATTCGTCTTCGGTTATTTCATCAACCGATCCTACCGATTCATCGGCGGCTGGAATTTCATGAACTGAAGCTTCAACGACGGGCTCTGGAATGACTACATCTTCTACAGGGGCAGCAACTTCCACTGAAGCTTCATCTTCTGATTCTGGGCGGCATAAGCGGTGAAGCTCATCCAATAGTTCCTGATCCGCGACCGGAAGTGGTTCTGATTCTTGAACCGCTTTAAATTGCTCGTTCACCGTGTCTAGTGCACGTAGCATAGTGTCCATGAGACCCGCATTGACCGAACGTTGCCCATTTCGCAAGATGTCAAACACGTTTTCGGCACCATGACAGGTGTCAACAAGTTCAGTCAATGATAGGAACCCTGCACCACCTTTTACGGTGTGGAACCCACGGAAGATAGCATTAAGAAGTTCTTTGTCGTCAGGGTTATTTTCGAGTTCAACTAGTTGTTCTGAAAGCAGTTCGAGTATTTCACCCGCCTCAACTAAAAAGTCCTGTAGAATATCTTCGTCTAAATCATAGCTCATACGTTACCCCTAAAACCCAAGACTTGATAGCAAGTCATCGACTTCATCTTGAGATGAAACTGCATCCGTTCGCTCGTTAGGATTCATTATTGGTCCTTCAGGACTGATTGATGCTTTATTATTGTTTTCCTCTGATTCTTCTACTTTTTGGCTAGTACCAAACATAGTAAGAATCTCGACTAAACGGTCTTCAACTTCATTAACTAAAGTGATGACCCGGCTGATAATTTGTCCGGTAAGATCTTGGAAATCTTGCGCCATTAAAATTTCAGTCAGCTGGCCTTTTAGTTCTGTACTATCGCCTTCAACCTCAGTCAGTAAGCCGTCAATACGGTGACAAAGTGCTTTAAACTGTGCGAGTTCAATGCGGCCGTGCATTAACTCATTCCACTGTGGTCTTACTTGAACAAGACCTTCATGAAGGTTATTTGCAATAGGCATACAACGGTCAACAGCATCCATCGTTTTATTCGCTGCGACTTCTGTTTTTTCGATTACGTATCTTAGCCTATCGCGTGCATCGGGAATCTCGTCTTTGGCAATCTCACTCATACGTTCATCGATATGAAAGTTCTGTAGTGAATCGTGGAGATCTCTGGTCAGCGCACCTACCTCATTAAGCATGGATTTCTCTCCACCCTCATAGATAGCTTTTACCAGCGTGTCAGCTTCCTGTTGTTGCTCACTTTCCAGTAGCTCGACAAGTTGTTTTGCCTGTTCTAGTGAAATCATCCTGATTTGGTCCTAATTACGCTTAAGAAATGTCTATGACTTTTGGCTTATAAACGCTCAAAAATTTTATCCAGTTTTTCTTTAAGCGTAGCTGCCGTGAAAGGTTTCACAATATAACCGTTAACACCAGCTTGTGCCGCTTCAATGATCTGTTCGCGCTTAGCTTCAGCTGTAATCATAAGTACAGGTAAGTGCTTAAGTTCAGCATCAGAACGAATATTCTTTAGTAGGTCAATTCCTTGCATTCCTGGCATATTCCAGTCAGTAACAACGAAATCAAACTCACCCTTTTTTAACATTGGCAACGCAGTAAGGCCGTCATCTGCTTCTTGAGTATTATTAAACCCCAAGTCACGTAGTAGGTTTTTAACGATACGACGCATTGTTGAAAAATCATCAACAATAAGGATTTTCATATTTTTATTCAAAATTGCCTCCACTGAGATTGAAATCAGTGATTGTTATTCATGTTCTGTCCACGCACTTAACTTGGTACGTAAACGCTGCATTGACTGGCTTAATATTTGGCTAACACGAGATTCGCTCACACCAATTACTTCACCAATTTCTTTTAAGTTTAACTCTTCATCATAATAAAGCGAAAGTACTAAGGCTTCACGCTCTGGTAGTGATTTTATTGATTCTATTAATGCTTTTCTAAAAAACTCGTCCGCTACACCACTGAATGGGGTGTTTTTATCATCGTCTACCGGAGATATGGCATCATCTGAAATACCTAAATCTTCTATCCCAACCAGCCTAGAACAATTTATATCTGTTAAAACAGTATGGTACTGGTCTAGAGACATTTCTAGGTGATTTGCAACTTCTGCGTCTGTTGGGTCTCTATTTAGCTCCCCTTCCAGTGTAGAGATTGCATTGCCAATTTCACGGTTATGCTTATGAACAGAGCGTGGAACCCAATCACCACGGCGAATGTCGTCAAGCATCGCGCCACGAATACGAATGCCAGCGTAGGTTTCAAAACTTGCACCTTTACTGCCGTCGTAGTTCTTCTGTGCCTCTAAGAGACCTATCATGCCAGCCTGAATTAAGTCGTCGACCTGAACACTTGGAGGAAGGCGTCCTATCAAGTGGTGCGCTATGCGTTTAACCAACACGGAATACTTCTCCAAAAAAACCTTTTGGCTATTTTGGTTCGCGTACTGATCGTAAGTTAGCGCTTTATTCACTCAGTGTTTCCCCTAAAATGTCAGACCGATTAAGAAGTCGTTCGACAAAAAATTCCAAATGCCCACTCGGCGTTTTGGGGATTGGCCAGGTCAAAGCTTTATTCGCTAATGAACTAATGGCTAATGCCGCTGGTGAGCGTGGAAACGCATCAACAACTATTTTTTGTTTTTTAACCGCTTGACGAACTTTATCATCTAATGGAATACATGCTACGAGTTCAAGACTTACATTCAAGAATCTCTCTGTGACCAAGGTCAACTTTGCGAATAATTCTCGCCCTTCACGGTAGCTTCTGACCATATTTGCAACAACTTTGAATCGTTGCACCTGATGTTCCTTGCTCAGAAGTTTGATCAAGGCATATGCATCAGTGATCGACGTCGGTTCATCACAAACAACGACAACTACATCTTGAGCAGCTCGAGAAAAACTGACGACCATGTCAGAGATACCCGCAGCGGTATCTATTAACAGTATGTCCATTTCTTCTTCTAGGCTACCAAATGCGCGAATTAATCCTACATGCTGTGCATGAGATAGCTCCGTCATGCTTTGCGTACCTGAAGTTGCAGGGATGATTTTTATTCCATGAGGACCTTCAACTATCGCGTCGCGAAGCTCACATTCTCCCGCTAATACATGACCTAGATTTCGTTTAGGACGAATTCCGAGCATGATATCAACGTTAGCTAAGCCTAAGTCAGCATCTAAAACAGTTACTTTTTTTCCTTGTCGAGCCATACAAATGGCTAACCCCAAGGTTACATTAGATTTACCCACGCCACCTTTCCCCCCCGTCACTGATATAACTTTAGTCAGTGATGGTTGAGTTAATCGGCGTAGGCCACTAGCTTGATCGTGAATCATTTTATCTGTCATATTATTGCGCCGCCTAGAGCCCCTCCGCTGAGTCACTATTCCAGTAGTGAGGCTCATTGTCTGTCGACTTCTCAAGTAGTTCGTTCGCTTTCGCCACCATGTATTTTGGCTGTGCTAGAACAATATCTTCAGGCACTCGTTGCCCATTCGCGATGTACGCAACAGGTAACGCGTTTTGAACGATTACACTTAAAAATTCACCTAAACTAAGTGATTCATCCAGCTTAGTCATGATGCAACCAGAGAGCGGTATTCTTCTGAAGTGCTCTATGGTTTCTTGTAAAACTTTTCTTTGTGCGGTTGCGGGTAATACCAAGTAACTGTGTATCACCTCGCCACTTTCCTGCATTAAGGTATCCAGTTGCTCGGATAACCTAACGTCTCGTTGTCCCATACCGGCTGTATCGACAAGAATTAGACGCCGGTTTCGTAACTGATATATTACATCGGCTAACTCATTGGAATCTTTAGCAACTCTTACAGGACACCCCATGATTCGACCGTAAATCGATAGTTGCTCATGAGCACCAATTCGATATGTATCCGTTGTGACTAGCGCGACATTGTCTGACCCGTACTCCATCGCCGCCCGAGCCGCGAGCTTCGCGATGGTTGTTGTTTTGCCAACCCCTGTAGGGCCTAAAAGTGCAACAATGCCGCCACGTTTTAAAATATCCGTTTTTGCAACAGGGATCTGATCAGCCACTAAACCTAGCAGGGCTTTCCATGCTTTAGGCGGCGCCGTATCTTCTGGTATGTAGCATGCTAATTGATCAGCCAATTCTAAAGAAACGCCCATTCTCTCAAGTCGTTTAATCAACATGGCACGAAGCGGTTCGCGTCGTTCAACCTCTTGCCACATAAGGCCAGAGACTTGGTGCTCAAGGAGGCGTCTAATCGACGTCATCTCTTCGCGCATGCCTTCAAGCTCTTCGTTGTCCACGCTTTTTTCATCGCGTCGCGCTCTATCGTAACGGGTAGGATCTAGCCTAGGCTTCGCTCTCTCTGCATCTCGATCTTGCGCAATTAATTTTGCAAGCGGCGATTCCGGATCGGAGAGAAGGCTATTTGAGTGCTCTCCTCTGCTTCTATTGGGCTGAGAAGAAGAGTTAGCATGGCCGGCATTGTTTGCTTGTGCGCTGCGCTGTCTTTTTAGCAATGCGGTAAGAGAGTCTTCATTTTCAGAGCGATGCTCCTGCTCTTCTTCGCCATTACTATATTGCTTTAGCATGTTAGCAAAGCGCTTAGTCATCGACTTGCCAGCATTCGCGCCCGTTTGTAGGCTCACTTTATCGCTTGCAAGCTGTCTTGGAGTTGGCTGAGGTTTTGCTGTTGCAGCCTGTGTTTGTTCGTTTCGCGGCCTAGAACTGTAGTTTGTCGCTGACTGACTGTTCGTTGATTGACGACTCGCTTGTTCAGCGCCATCCACAGCCGCGACAATTTCAACACCACCAGCGACTTTTTTGTTAGACATGATAACCGCATCCGCACCAAGTTCTTCTTTAACTTGAAGCAGTGCAGAACGCATGTCCTTGGCAAAAAATCGTTTAATTTTCAAAGTCTATGTCCATATTTGAATAATTTAAGCTGGCGACTAATTTCCGACCGCTTGTACAATTCGTATTTGTTTCTCGTCTGGAATCTCTTGATAAGACAACACCCTCAATGATGGGATGGTGTTCTTAACAAATTTAGCAAGAGTTGAGCGCAGTACACCGGATGTTAACAACACCGCGGGTTCACCTTTGAGTTCTTGCTCTTGAGTCGCCTGGCTTAATGAGCTTTGCAGTCTTTCCGCAAGCCCTGGCTCAATTCCTGCCGACTCTCCACCTGACGCCTGCATAGTTTGATGCAATATTTGTTCCAGCTCAGGAATCAACGTAATCACTGGCAACTCTGGCTCTATACCATTGATTTCTTGAACAATTAGTCGCTTCAGTGAAATCCGAACTGCAGCTGTCAATATGTCAGGTTCTTGACTTTTGCTCGAATATTCCGACAGAGTTTGAACAATTGTTCTTATGTCACGAATCGGTATCGCTTCGTTCAGTAGGTTCTGCAGTACTTTCACAACCGTACCTAACTGCAATTGATCAGGTACAAAATTCTCGACTAGCTTCGGTGCACTTCTTGATAACATTTCCATCAAGTTTTGAACCTCTTCGTGACCAATGAGTTGAGACGCATTATTGGTCAGTAACTGACTTAGGTGGGTCGCTAGTACGGTTGATGAGTCAACAACGGTGTACCCTAAAGCTTGGGCATGTTCACGTTGATCTTCTTTAATCCAGACAGCCTCTAAACCAAATGCAGGGTCAATGGTATGTTCACCTTCGATCATGCCATAAACTTGACCAGGATTAATCGCTAGCTCCTGATCTGGACGAATCTCCGCCTCGCCAACAGCGACCCCCATCAAAGTGATACGGTAGCTATTTGGAGTCAGTTCTAAATTATCTCTTATGTGCACGGCTGGAATCAGAAAACCGAAATCTTGAGACAGTTTTTTACGAACACCTTTCACACGTTCAAGTAACTCACCACCCTGATCTCTATCGACCAGCGGTATCAGACGGTAGCCAACTTCTAAACCAATGATATCAACCGGCTGCACGTCATCCCACGACAACTCCTTTGGTGTCGACGATTCACTTTCGATCGTTGCGGGTAGTTTCGTCTCTTCTTCTTTCTCTTTTTTCTGCTTACGTATAATCAAATAGGCACTGCCGCCGGCCAGTGCGGCCAACAATAGAAATGCAAAATGTGGCATTCCCGGCACAATACCCATAATCCCCAATATGACCGCTGTGATCGTCAAAGCCTTAGGGTTATCAAACATTTGGAAGACAACTTGCTGCCCCATGTCTTCGTCGGTATTTTGGCGAGTCACCATCATTGCTGCGCCGATTGATAGCAACAGCGAGGGGATTTGAGCAACCAAACCATCACCGATGGTCAATAAGGTATAGATCTCAATCGCCTGACCGAAGCCAAGATCGTATTGCGCCATACCAATCGCTAATCCACCGATAATGTTGATAAACAGTATCAGGATCCCGGCAATGGCATCCCCTTTAACAAACTTAGATGCACCGTCCATTGAGCCGTAGAAATCGGCTTCTTTAGTCACTTCAAAGCGACGCAATCTTGCTTGGTCTTGATCAATCAGCCCCGCATTAAGGTCAGCATCAATCGCCATTTGTTTACCAGGCAAAGCGTCTAGCGTAAAACGAGCACTCACTTCTGAGATTCGACCGGCACCCTTTGTCACAACCATGAAGTTAATGATCATCAATATTAGGAACACGACGAGACCAACAGCATAGTTACCGCCGATAACAACGTTACCGAAGGCTTCGATCACTTTACCTGCCGAGCCTGGCCCTTCATGGCCATATAATAGAACGACTCGAGTTGAGGCGACATTGAGGGCCAAACGTAATAGAGTCGCGATAAGTAGTACAGTAGGGAACGCAGCAAAGTCTAGAGGTCTTCGAGTGTAGACGGTGACTAAAAGAACAACCATTGCTAGAGCAATATTGAACGTGAATGAAATATCGAGGATAAACGCAGGAATAGGTAATACGATCATTCCAAGCGTAGCCAATACCATGACTGGAGCGCCAATAGCTGGCAAGCTTCGCTGTGGAATATTTGGCAATTTATCCGCAAATGGGAGAGTAAATTTCATAGATTTGCTAGTAACCTAGTGTCGAAAAATAGCGTTCTTTTAATAAGTTACTTGATGGATGCAAGATTTAGTCCATTGATTACGTCAAAATTATGGCTTGATTGGAAGGTATAGATAATAAATGACAAGTTTGATAAGGGTACCTAAGTGGCATTGGCACCCGAGCTCAAATACTTTGGCTAGTACCGGTCGGCAAGCCAAAGGGGCAGTTCACCGCGACTCTAATGGTGAATGTTCCATAGCAAGCTTCCCTGTTGTGTTTTTGGATCAAACTCGATACAAGCTAATCCTGACGTAGGAAACATTGGCGGAACAATATCAGTAGCAAATTCGGCGGTGAGATAACTCACTAACGGTAGATGCGACACCAATAACACTGTTTCGAGATCTTCTAGATCCATCAACGCATTAATATAATCAAAGACTTGGCCTGACTTCCCATATGGTGTGATGTCATCGCATGTCTCTACATTATTACTACTAAATTCCTGGCTGATGGATTGCCAAGTTTGTTGCGCTCTTAAATAAGGGCTGACCAGTACTTTATCAAACTGAGAATAACCACGCTTACTACTTGCATTCGCGACCGCAATAGATGCCGTACGCCCACCGTTCGTTAGCGCTCTTTCCGCATCAGAAGAAGCAAAATGCTCAGCTTCACCGTGACGCATGATAAAAATTTTCATTATGGCAATTCCTAATACATTCCTAGGTTCTAAAATATAGACGGATTAATTTGCAGTCTACAGCTGCTTTATCCTTTTTTACTTATACAAATAATTATATCAAGTACCTTGCTAAACACGTTGGTTTTTCTAACAATCTATTGAAATCCGAGACTTAAGTAACGTTTATAATGATTGTTCTCTCAGCAAGGTTTGCAGGAGCGGTTTTCTACAGTCATACTTGTTATCGAATTATTACAATTTAGCGATCAATTGACACTAAATTCCAGCGCTCGTCGAAATGGAGATTCATTGTGCACTTAAGCCCAAATGATACAAACACCTACCGCTATATCACGTTATCTAATGGGTTAAGAGTCTTACTCGTTCACGATCATAGTGCGCAAAAATCTGCGGCAGCCCTGGCCGTAAAAGTTGGCCATTTCGATGACCCTATTGAGCGAGAGGGGCTGGCGCACTTTCTAGAACACATGCTATTTCTTGGAACCGAAAAATACCCAAATGTTGGCGAATTTCAAGGTTATATCAATCAGCATGGTGGCAATAATAACGCCTGGACAGGCACAGAACATACTTGCTTCTTTTTTGATGTCGCCCCAAACGCTTTTTCTTCTGCGTTAGATCGGTTTAGTCAGTTTTTCACGCATCCATTGTTTAATTCTGATGCCTTAGAGAAAGAGCGAGAAGCGGTTGATTCTGAATACAAACTGAAGCTGATGGATGATGCCAGGCGATTGTATCAAGTCCATAAAGAGACAGTGAATCCCGCTCACCCCTTTGCTAAATTTTCGGTTGGAAACGTTGATACTCTGAGCGATCGCAGTGATGGCTCAATTCGCGATGAAATTATCGATTTTTACAAACGGTGCTATTCTGCCGACTTAATGACGCTAACCTTAGTGAGCCACCACTCTTTAGATGAGTTGGAAAAACTGGCCGCTGACAAGTTCACCGCTGTGATTAACAATGAGCTCAAAAGTAAGTCTATATCCATCCCCTACGTAGCCGACGGTAGCACCAATATTGTTGTACAGGTTGAGCCAGTAAAAGAACTCAGAAAACTCGTTGTCGCTTTTCCTTTAGAAAGTATCAATCAGTATTATCATTCGAAACCTCTCTCTTATTTGGCGCATTTATTAGGTTATGAAGGTGAAGGCAGCCTAATGCTTTCTCTTAAAGACCAAGGCTTGGTCACGTCGCTGTCAGCAGGAGGCGGCGTCAGTGGTGACAACTACCGCGAGTTTACGGTCAGTTGCACGCTAACAACCGATGGCCTAGAAAATACCGACCAAATCATTCAGAGCATATTTCAGTATATTGCTTTGATCGAAGACAGTGGCTTTGACGAGTGGCGTTACAATGAGAAGCAAGCGGTTCTAGAATCTGCCTTTCGATTCCAAGAGCCGACGACGCCACTGGATCTCGCAAGCCATCTCGTCATCAACATGCAACATTATGCTGAGCAAGACGTCATTTATGGTGACTATATGATGAGCCAATATGATGAGCCATTAATTCGTTCTTTGCTGAGTAAGTTTACTTCCGATAATGCGCGTATCACCATCATTGCGAAAGGTGGCCATTATGACAAAACCGCCAAATGGTATGACACGCCTTATTCAA
This sequence comes from Vibrio sp. 10N.261.55.A7, assembly GCF_002877365.1. GTDB lineage: Bacteria > Pseudomonadota > Gammaproteobacteria > Enterobacterales > Vibrionaceae > Vibrio. The sequence continues at coordinate 13,302 of NZ_MCWZ01000073.1, read as the reverse complement.
TCAAGCCTGTCACTAGTGAGCAAAGTATCCAATTCAATACACCACTGGAAAATAGTGCGTTAACGTTGCCTCCTAGAAACGAGTTCATTTGCTACGACCTTGATCCTCAAGACGTCGAGAAATACAGCGATATTCCAGAAATAATAGAACAACAGGAAGGCTTTACGCTCTGGCACTTACAAGACAGTCAGTTTCGAGTGCCAAAAGGGGTTATTTACGTTGCAATAGATAGCCCACACTCAGTCGCCACGCCGAGTAACATAGTGAAAACCCGCCTTTGTGTGGAGATGTTCTTGGATTCTCTGATTAAAGAGACCTATCAAGCTGAGATAGCGGGAATGAGCTACAACCTGTACTGCCACCAAGGTGGCGTCACGCTTTCTATCTCGGGTTTCAGTCAAAAGCAAGCGCACCTATTGGAGATGATTCTAGAGCAGTTTGCGGCGCGACAATTTAACCCTGAACGCTTTGAGTCCATCAAACAACAACTTTTGCGTAGTTGGAGAAACTCAGCTAAAGATCGACCTATTTCTCAGCTTTTCAATGCAATAACCGGCATTTTACAGCCTAACAACCCACCTTACTCTGCTCTTATTGAAGCTTTAGAGGTGATTGAAGTCGATGAGCTTTCTGCCTTCGTTAACGATATCCTTAGTGAACTGCATGTTGAAATGTTCGTCTACGGTGACTGGACGAAACAGGCTTCACTTGCACTAGCCAATACTCTAAAGAATGCACTGCGAGTAAGTGATCAATCTTATGAAGAATCTCTTCGTCCGCTCGTTATGCTTGGCGAAAATGGGACGTTCCAAAAAGAAGTGAAGTGTAATCAGGATGATTCGGCCATTGTTGTTTATTATCAGTGTGAAGATACACACCCAAAAAGTATTGCACTCTACTCTTTAGCTAATCACCTGATGTCAGCCACCTTTTTCCATGAAATTAGAACCAAACAACAACTAGGCTACATGGTTGGCACAGGCAACATGCCACTGAATCGACATCCTGGAATCGTCCTGTACGTTCAATCCCCCAATGCTGCCCCAATTGATCTAATTAGCTCCATCGATGAGTTTCTCAATGCGTTTTATATGGTGTTGCTCGAACTTAATGAATATCAATGGCATAGCAGTAAAAAAGGGCTTTGGAATCAGATTTCAACGCCAGATGCTACATTGCGTGGGCGCGCTCAAAGGCTATGGGTTGCGATTGGCAACAAAGATGTGGAGTTCAACCAAAGAGAAACCGTGCTAGAAGAACTCAAAAAACTCACTCGTAGCGATATGATTCGCTTCGTTGTTAACGAGCTTAAACCAAGAACGGCGAATCGTTTGATCATGCATACTCAAGGAAATGCTCACGAAGAAGAAGAAACACTGAACTTAGGCCAAGAGATCGGTTCCACTAGAGAATTCCAACTAAGGCCCAAAGATTGCAATCTTGGCTAGCTTCACTCATCGCCAAAATTGCTCATCTCTTGCACGGTAAATCCCAGATGTTAACTACGCTCTGATTCGACGATTCTCTTCAGTGAATGAGGGTGTAGTTTGATACAAATCCCTTTATGTTTAAACGCAACGGTTGGGTTATTCAATCGTTCACCCTCGCCTTTCGGGCTAGAGAGCTTTATTTTAATGCCTTGCGCCGACAAGGTATCGAACCTAGCTGCAAACAGTGGGTAGGTCTCTTGTAGATCCGCTAGGTACTCATCAGCGGTTTGCGCGTGAGATGGAATCACGAACTCAACGTGTTCCCAATCTTGGCCAGGGTATATCTTGCCTTCCGCTGGGTACGGCAACTCTAAGCATTCAATCTTCCAACCAAGGCTTTGCAACGGTTCATCGAACGCCAACACCACAATTGGTCGACCATTGATCATCGCTTCTGAAATCGTAGAACCGTATTCAGACCATGCCTGATGAGCCGATTTCGCCAGTTCCGTCTCATTGATTCTTAACGCAATATGATCCGCTTGAGCTAAGCTTAAGTCCAAACCTAACGTATCTCCTAGGTTCTCGATTTTCGCCATAAAGGCATCAAGGCGTGCGATCATTTGTTGTGGTTCGAGTTCGGCTTGCTTCAGGCTCATCGTCATTGTCTGTGTTCTCCAGTTAATGGCTGCATGTTATCAGTTTTGCTTTCTTCAACAAGCGTTGCTTTTGCAAATAACACTCTACGGGCACGCTATCTGAGTACCATAAACCGGTAAACTCTTCTTGCTGAAAGTCGTTTGCACAAAACACCACTGGAAATGTTCATTTTCTATCAATTCGACCTATAAGAAGCCACACAAAATTGGTATGATTACCGCCATTTTTGTGAACTTAAACAGAGTCTGTTGTTCATTTCGTCATTAAATCGTTAACTAGGCGTCTATTTAGCTCGATTAGTGACCATAAAATAACAACCACTCTTATCATCCTTGAATTGAAGGAAACTCGTGTGAATATCCAAGCACTTATTAATGACAAAGTATCTCAGGCTCTAGAAGCCGCTGGCGCACCAGCAGGATCTCCTGCGGCTGTTCGCCAATCTGCAAAACCACAATTTGGTGACTACCAAGCAAACGGCGTGATGGGCGTTGCTAAGCGACTAGGCACTAACCCTCGAGAATTTGCTCAAAAAGTACTGGACGTTCTAAACCTAGACGGTATCGCTTCTAAAGTTGAAATCGCAGGCCCAGGTTTCCTAAACATCTTCCTTGATGAAGCTTTCCTAGCACAGCAAGCAGGCGCAGCATTGGCTGATTCTCGCCTTGGTGTTGCAGTAGCAGAAACACAAACAATTGTTGCGGATTACTCAGCGCCAAACGTTGCAAAAGAGATGCACGTGGGTCACCTACGTTCAACGATCATCGGTGATGCGGTTGTTCGTACTCTTGAATTCCTAGGCCACAACGTTATCCGTGCTAACCACATCGGTGACTGGGGTACTCAATTCGGTATGCTTATCGCGAACCTTGAGCGCGTTCAGGCTGAGTCTGGCGAAGTTTCAATGGAACTTGCTGACCTTGAAGGCTTCTACCGTGAATCTAAAAAGCTTTACGATGAAGACGAAGAGTTCGCAGTTAAAGCACGTGGTTACGTAGTGAAGCTGCAAAGCGGCGACGAGTTCTGCGCAGAGATGTGGAAGAAGCTTGTTGACGTAACCATGATTCAAAATCAGCGCAACTACGATCGTCTAAACGTGTCTCTAACGCGTGATGACGTCATGGGCGAAAGCATGTACAACAGCATGCTGCCAACTATCGTTGCTGACCTAAAAGAGCAAGGTCTTGCGAAAGAAGATGACGGCGCACAAGTTGTCTTCCTAGACGAATACAAAAACAAAGATGGCGACCCAATGGGCGTTATCATCCAAAAACGTGATGGCGGCTTCCTTTACACAACAACAGATATCGCGTGTGCAAAATACCGTTTTGAAGAGCTCGGCGCAGACCGTGTCCTTTACTTCATTGACTCACGTCAGCACCAGCATCTAATGCAAGCTTGGACTATTGTTCGTAAAGCCGATTACATCCCAGAATCTGTTTCTCTTGAGCACCACGCATTCGGCATGATGCTAGGTAAAGACGGTAAACCATTCAAGACTCGTGCGGGCGGTACTGTTCGTCTTGCTGATCTTCTTGATGAAGCAGAAGTTCGTGCGGCGCAGCTGATCGAATCTAAGAACCCGACACTTGCAGAAGACGAGAAGAAATCGATCGCGAACACGGTTGCAATGGCAGCGGTTAAGTATGCAGACCTTTCTAAGCACCGTACGACTGACTACGTGTTCGATTGGGACAACATGCTTGCGTTCGAAGGCAACACAGCGCCTTACATGCAGTACGCATACACTCGTGTGGCTTCTGTATTTGCTAAAGCTGGCGTTTCTATGGACTCTCTTGAAGGTGAAATAAAAATCACTGAAGAGAAAGAGAAAGCGCTTATCGCGAAACTTCTACAATTCGAAGAAGCGGTGCAGTCTGTTGCTCGCGAAGGTCAACCACACATCATGTGTAGCTACCTGTTCGAATTGGCTGGTCAATTCTCTAGTTTCTACGAAGCATGCCCTATCCTAGTAGCAGAAAACGAAGCGGTTAAGCAGAGCCGTCTGAAGCTTGCTGCACTGACAGCGAAGACGATCAAGCAAGGTCTATCGCTTCTAGGTATCGACACACTAGAGCGCATGTAATCAGAGTTTCGTAACTCGATTAATGGAAAGGGTCGCGATTGCGGCCCTTTTTGCTTTTTATCACCTGATGCTATTGCTCTCAGTATTCTATTTGATTACTGTATGAATGTTACTTCAGGGCGGGGTGAAATTCCCCACCGGTGGTAAGAGATTGATGCAATACACCCCGTACTGCACAACTTAAGCCCACGAGCGCTTCAATCGCAGTTTCCCAAGATTACACCTCGACGTTTCGTCGTTGCTGTATCGTGTGAAGATTGAAGGACAAGCAGATCTGGTGTGAATCCAGAGCCGACGGTTATAGTCCGGATGAAAGAAGTAGTACAGTCAGCGAAAATAACACTGCCGTAGCAGACTATATTCAGTTTGTTACCGTGGTGATTTTTTGTCATATGCGCACGACTATATCGTGAGCTGTGTGGTTGGCTGCCTTACCTCTTATGCTCTGTTTACGTTTATCTTTTCATACAACATATGGAGATCCTCGTGGCAGGTATTATCTTAATTATGATTGCTGCAAGTCTTTGGGCTGCAGACACACTGATTCGTTATCCACTTTTAGAAAAAAACAGTACGCTACAAATCGTCTTTTTCGAACATGTCGTATTAATCGCCATTGCGATAACCATACAACTGCTGCTACCTAAGCACCGTTTCCGCTATATCAAAGGCAGTCTGTTTGCTTTCATGCTTATTGGCGTATTTGGTTCCGCTATCGGCACGCTCGCCTTTACTAAGGCATTCACTCTAATGAATCCAACCCTGGTTATCTTGTTGCAGAAATTGCAGCCTATCATTGCGATTTCATTATCTGTTATTTTGCTCAAAGAAAAGCTTCAGCGGCATTTCATTATATGGGCATCCGTGAGTCTGGTTGGGAGCGTCATTATGATTGCTCCCGATATACTTGCGCTGACTCAACAAAGTACAACTTGGTATTATAACCCTCAGATCATGGCCATTATATTGGGGTATGCGTCGGCTCTTATTGCCGTCATAGCTTGGGGATCGTCCATTGTTTACGGTAAGAAACTGAGTTTAATGGGCTACAGTACACTGCAGATCATGACAGGTCGCTTTAGTGTTGCCTTTGTGACTCTGTGTATGCTTATGCTTGGGTTCAATGAAAGCTTTGTTATTTCCAAGCCAGACTTCACCAATCTTATCTTCATGGTGTTGTTATCTGGCCTTTTGGGGATGTACCTTTACTATCGTGGCCTTGCAACAACGCCCGCACGTTATGCCACAATAGCGGAATTATTTTTCCCTGTTGCAGCGGTTATTATCAACTGGGTTGCTTTTGATGTTGAGTTGACGAAATGGCAGTTTGTTGGAGCGGGATTATTAATAGGTGGTACTCTAATGCTTAGCCGTGAACCCAGTACAGAAGATCATCGACAAGCAAGTAGTGATCCCATCACAACAGCTTAATACGTTTCAAATAGTACAATACGCCGAGTTAACGTTTGGCGGTTTTAAGGAAAGACAATGAGTTTTGAACTTCATCCTCAACTAATGAAAGACACCAGCGTTATCGGTGAATTCCCACTTTCATTAGCGCTTTTGCATAAAGATAAGGCGGTACCTTGGGTCATCTTAGTCCCTAAACGTGCTGTTCTGAAAGAACTCCACCATCTCACGATGAAAGAGCAGCAGCAGTTTCTTTACGAATCTCAAGCCGTATGCCAAGCACTAGAAGCCACTTTCATGCCAGATAAACTCAATTTAGGCGCTCTTGGTAATATGGTTCCTCAGCTTCACATTCATCATATTGCCCGATTTGAAAGTGATGAAGCATGGCCAGGGCCTATTTGGGGTAACACTAAAGGCGTCTTCAGAGATGACGACGAGCAACACGAAATGGTAACACGAATCAAGAATGTGCTTTCACTCAGCACTTTGTTCAGCCCTTTTGCTCATTAATCTCTCGGTTTAGACACCATTTAAACAATGAGAAATGCCGCTAGCGATAGCGGCATTATTAAGGGTGAGCAATTCCAAACAGCTACATCGTGACTGTCATAGACAAGCTGTCGAATTCATTTCGTTTGTATCGAACTTGAGTGATTTCGCCATGCTTATTGGTATCGATCATCCGACTTATTTTGCCTTTCTTCACCCAAACATTAAGCATCACATCCACGCCATCTTCACTCATCAAAAACTTGCTAGCAAGCTTGCTTCGGCTTAATGTTCCATGTTCGGAAATGTATTCAAATAGGGCAGAAAGAATCATACCGTTTTCTCCACAAGCTGTGGCGAATCACTTCTACGCTTCAAGTATCCATAGCAAATAAAAGCCAATGCCAAAATAGATGCAATCCAAGCCAAGCTAGTCAGCGGCTGGGTGACAATCTGTGAAGCTTGATAATAGAGTGCGGCACTTCCGTAGGCTAGCCCCATAGTCCAAACAGCAATGAATCTTGCGAACTTATGGCCGAATTCTCTGACATAAGCCCCCATAGCAGCCACACATGGCGTGTATATCAAGATGAAAATGAGGTAAGCAAACGCAGCATGGCCAGAGACAAAGTGCGCCTTTAGATTACCAAATATTGATGTATCCACATCCTGCTCGTCTGCCACCGAATCCATATCTGTCAGATCACCGACTTCAATTCCAAGTGGGTCAGAGTAGCTAATACCAACGAGGTTTTCAGGAATCGACATAACCGCTTCTTCAAGGCTAGACATTAAGTCATACTCACTGACCTCTTCTTCTGAAGATGTGTACAAACTGTTTAGCGTACCTACGACTGCTTCTTTCGCGAAAATGCCCGTAATGATACCCACCGTCGCCGGCCAGTTGTCTTGATTGATACCAATCGGAGCGAATACAGGGGTGACCACTTGCGATGCTTTAGATAGAACAGACGTATCACTGTCTTCATTACCAAAGCTTCCATCTGTTCCCAACGAGTTGAAAAAGCTCAAGATAGTAACAACGATAACAATGGTTTTTCCTGCCCCGAGTACAAAACGTTTCAGTTTTTGCCAGGTTTTGATCAGAATATTCTGCAGTGTCGGAAATTCATAATCTGGCATTTCCATGATTAAGCTATCACTAGAACCTGGATAAATGGTGTGCTTTAAGATTAAACCGGTGAAAACAGCCGCTACGATTCCAAGCAAATAAAGTGCAAATACAATGTTTTGACCGCTATCAGGGAAGAACGCAGCCGCAAACAAGGCATAAACAGGTAGACGCGCACCACAGGACATAAACGGTGCCATTGAAGCGGCCAGTTTTCGTTCTCTTTCCTGGTCTAGTGTTCTCGTTGCCATGATTGATGGCACATTACAGCCAAAACCCAACACTAAGGGCACGAACGCTTTACCAGGTAAGCCTATTTTCTGCATCACTTTGTCTAAAACGAACGCCGCTCTAGACATATAACCAGAACTTTCAAGGACGGCTAAAAACAGATACAGGCACGCAATCACAGGGATAAATGTAGCAACCGTTTGAATACCACCTCCCACACCATCGGCCAATAGTGTCACTAACCAAACAGGAAGGTGGTCATCCAATAAATAGTGCCCGCCATCAACTAATAGAGCACCGACACCAATATCGAAGAAATCGATAAAAGCACTACCGATGTTAATTGAGAACATGAACATCAAGTACATGACGAAAAAGAAAAAAGGAATACCAACCCACTTATTCAAAATGACACTGTCTGCTTTTTCTGTGAAGCTATGGCTGAGTTTGCCTTTCGTTTTTCTAACTTGTTTAACAAGCTCATGTAAATGTGTGTACTTAGTATCTGCAACGAGCAAATCAATATCAATGGCTGAGCGCTTTTGCACCTCAGCGACTTTCAATCGGTCTTGGTCATTTAGACTATTAAGAACCAATCGATCATTTTCGAGCGCTCTAATTGACAGCGATCTTGCCGTAACGGTTTCATCAGAGAAAATAGGTTCAATGTCAGAAATACACTCTTCAAATTCAGAACTGTAATCAAGGTTGAGCGTATGCAGAGCCACGCCTTGTACGATAGTCTTGTGCAATCGCTCTTTAAACTCTGACACTCGATTGCGATCGTTAGCTGACAGCAGCATAACGGGGCAACCTAGCTTCTGCTCTAGCTTTTTCGCATCGACTTTTTGACCATCTCTCAATAAGGCATCTATCTTATTCAAAACAACAATCATTGGACGTCCAAGCTCTCTTAATTGAAGAGTCATGTATAACGAACGTTCAAGGCACGTGGCATCAACCACGTTAATAATCAGATCCGCAGAATGTGTTAACACCGCTTTTGATGCGATGGATTCATCAATACTGTTTTCGTCATTGCCACTGTCTAACGCGTAGATACCGGGTAAATCCGTGAGATTGAATGTTTCCCCTGCATGGGAAAAATCACCCGTTTTCTTTTCTACCGTGACACCAGCCCAGTTACCGACCTGCTGCTTAGCACCGGTTAATGCGTTAAATAGCGTTGTCTTTCCGCTATTCGGGTTACCGACCGTTAGAATTTGATAGCTCATGCTTTTCTCTCCACTAAGACAGCAGCCGCAATATTTTCTCTTAAGGCTAAAGAAACACCGCGCACGTCGATTTGAAGAGGTTCACCAAGAGGGGCACGACGTAACAATGTCACGGGTGTATTCGGTAACACCCCCATGACCATAAGCTTCTTTCGAGTTTCTAGTGACAACGATTGGAACGACTGAATGACAGCGCTCTCACCTTGTTCAAGTTCAGATAGTTTCATATTCAACACACACAATGCTAATGAGAAGGATTATTATTTGTGATAGCAATTCTATGCCGAAACATTCAGATACATATTGTGTGAAATCAATATTTCCATAAATGACACCGTTAAAAACGTAAATTTTCAACACGTCAAAAACGTTAATATCTACATTCCAACTCACAGTTAAAATCTGAATCAATAATACAAAGAACGAAGAAAATGAAATTAAATCCAGCAACAACAACAACTTAAAGAAAATACAGAGAAACTGTCGGTTTTCTTACAGTAAGTTGTCGTTATTTTTATAAGTAAAATAAGTAGGGTATTTTATAGTTAACCACGTCGAGAGGTATTCCCTCTAAACAAATTCCAGAGGTGGTATAGCTTGGCTATATCACTCCGGCAGCAAGCGAAGGTGTCATTGACGCCCGTGGTATAGTCCCCCGGCTATGCCACGAATTTTTTTCTTCCCCTCCGTAAACCACTCTTTCAATAACTCAGCTTCCACTTGAAATTTTTACATCATTTTCTACAGATCCGGTACGCATATACCCTAACTGACAACCTCAAATACGCCCCAATTCGCAGATCCCGCTATCTAGATATCTAAGCGAAGATCTCTCAATACGGTCTAGAGAGCAGCAGAGCGCGACAATTTAGTTTCTGCAAATAGATTGGGATTAAACGTGTAAAGGTGAGCGTTGAGAGCCCAAAGAACACCCTGAACTTACCATTCGAGAGGCAGAGTGAAAATTGAGCTCTATTTATCGGTCGTGTTGGTATAACCGTCGACAAACTGAGAAGGGGGAACACCAAAGTGATGTTTGAAGCGTTGGCTAAAGTAAGAGGGGTCGTTGTAGCCGCAGTCAAACGCGACATCGGAAACCTTTTCACCGGCCAGTAATTTCTTAACCGCTTTGTCTAAGCGATATTCATTGAGTGTTTCTTTGAACGTTCGTCCGTGGCTGGTTTTGAATCGGCGTTGAAGACTTCGTTCTGAAATAAACAGCAGCTTTGCCGCCGTTGCTGTACCGAAATCGGGATCGGCATAGTGTTGAGCAAGAAGGCTTTCAACCTTGGTCACCCAACTCCGGTCTTCTTTGCTAGCATCAACCGTTTTTGTCACATCAACATCACCTGAAGGTAACTCTTCTTCTGCGTTATTTACTAACGGCCAAGAGACCTCAATGAGGTTTCGCTCCTTAGAGACGTAATATTTGAGTTGCCCACCACTCTCAGAAACCAACGCAGGCAGATTATAAATACTAAGGTCAAGTGATGTCGCTTGGTCATATTTCTCTATGTCAGGAAACTCTCGACCAGAATCAATCATTTTTACAGAAGCGAGATTGCCCTCTATGGATAGCTCGACAAGCACATCTTGGTTTTTAAAGCCTCTTTCTAGAACACTATCTAGCATAGTGTTTAGCACGACATCTAGATTGAAGCTATGTAACTCAACCAATACGTCCTTTTCACGGCATATAAATTGAGTGGCTATTCCAGACTTAGCGAACTCTGACTCCCACCCCGATAGGACGGTAGATACAACGAGAGAAAGGTCAAATATCTGTTTAGTACCACTCCCATTACTTTTAACATCTCTGAGTATTTCTAACTCTTTCGATACCAATTGAATAACATCTTGAGACGATAAAGAGCGCTCTCTTTGATTATTCCTCGCTAAGTTAGACAAGTTGTCCTGCACTGAAGTGATAACTTGATTAAAAATAAGGTGCCTCACTTCTAATTGTTTTCTCAGCTGTTGATTGTTGGTCAGTAGAATTCGGCTCTGATGTCGTAGTTGGTTTGTCTTCAAAGACACTTTAGCTTTCAATACTTTATTCGATGCTGCAACAATGCGAGACCGCCAGAATGAGGCCACGCCTAACAAAACTAAAGCGAGTAGAACACCACCAGCGATTGCCCAACGTGATAAATACCAAGGCTCTGAAACAGTGAAGACTTGTTGGATGACATCGCTGCTTACGCCAGTTAATGACGTTCGTTTGATCTCTAAGGTATGAGTACCTGGCATCAAATGGTCAAAAGAAAGTAAATGCCCTTCAAACTCACTCCACTCTTTCTCGAAGTTAAGTCGGTAGTACAATTGCTCACTGTGACTCCAAGGAATGATTCCTACTTGAAAACTGATGGAATCCCCATACTTAATGGTGAAACGCTCTGGCAGTTTGTTCCCTAGTGATATTGTTTTTTGATTGACATTAATTTGGCTGAAAAGGACTTGGTAACTCGGTAAAGGCGCATTCAATAGCAACGTTTCATTAACCGATATAAGCCCGCTGACCGTGCCTAACAAAAGGCCATTGACCCCATCATTACTCGGGTCGCATAGGCTAGAAACAAACTCATTGTTCAGAACACCAAAAGGTGCCCCGACGTGTTTAACAATCGAGCCTGATGTGTCATAGAAGGTGAGTCCTGCCGAAGAAGTTAGCCAAACACCATGACGACTTCGAATAAGACACTTAGGGCTAATATTTTGTTCTATTAAAGGGATAGGTTGCGAGAACACCGTTCGATCCGTGATTCGATAGAGCCCATATGTCGAAGCAACCCAGACATCTTCTTCGACCTCTTTAATCGCGACAACATGCCCAAACTGAGTGCTATCTTTGAAAAAACGTATCTTTTCATTCTTTAATTGATACAGCCCATGATCCGTACCAATCAGTAAACCCAACGTTTGAGTTGCTCTCAACAGAGTAACTTTAGCAGGCATAAAGCTGCTTACCATCCATTGATCTTCATAATTTTTAAGGCCAATACTGGCGGAATTAAATGACCAAAGTGTCGATTCAGTCACTCCCCAGATGGTGCCGTCGTTGCCAATCTCCAACTGTTCTATAGCCTGAGATTTTAAAGATCTGGGCAAACCATCTTTCTCAATCACATCGCCAGTTTTTATATCAATACAGACAAGACCAGTAGAGGTAGCCAGAATGAGTACTTCTTGGTTTTCAACAAGGTCAAACACCTGACTGTCTGAATAGATGAGTGTTCTCGTAGGCGTTTCACCTAAAGAGACGAGGTAAAGGCCTCTGTTGGAGATTAACCAATACCCTTCTTTATTCTCGTTTTTGACGATCTTTGTTAGGGTTTCACTCGCGTTGTTGTACGTCAGTAAATGCTTAGGCACTCTGCGAAACTTGTTACTGTACTCAGAGAAATATCGGATACCCTGTTCCGTCGCTATCCATATCCCCATTTTTCCGTCGTTAACTAATGCGTAGATTTTTTGTCCATCTAATTCATATTTTGGACTAACACCACTTTGTAGTTCATACGTTAAACCTGACTGGTGGTTGAACGCATACAATCCCGTTTCTGTACCAATCCAATATTCGTTTCCAGCTTCAATAATCGAAAGAATATGTTTTTTGTCGAGTATTTGGTTTACGCCATTAGGTTCTTTAATATTGATGATCGTAGCGCCCGAACGTGATCCTATAACCAACTCGCTCCGAGACTGAGAGTAATACAGTGTTTCGATATGTTTACTGCCCGATGCGGACACATGCGAGAAACCGGAATCTCCAGACAAAAACACACCTGAGTTAGTCGCTAGCACCCATTTGGAGCGTATTTTCTTTGCATCGTTGATAGAGACTCGACTCATCTGAGTGGATTGATACAACTCCATTAACGAAAAAGAACTGAATTCACCGGAATCGATATGATAGGAGTAGAAATTACGCTCATCTGCAACCCAGATAAAGCGTTCAGATGCACCGATAGATTGGATAGAAGAACCCGGGGTTAAGCTAAAAACTAATTCTCTCTGCTTATTTGGGGCGGTTCGATATATTTCATTATCAACATACGACCAAAAATGTTGATCTAAATAGACAAGTTGCTCTGCAGTAAAGTCTAGAACCGAGCCACGTCTAGGAAGAATGTTTTTACCATCATAGAAAACAACGCGGCCGTGAACGTCATGTATCCAAAGCCCACCTTCATTGCTTAAGTACAGGTTTTTTGCGGCAATAACACGCCCTTCGGCTTGCGTCGACAATGGATAAAACACAGATGGGGAGATGTCGATAGCGGTCGCTGTATAAGACATCAGCAAACAAGACAAAATAAAGACGAAACGTGATAGCAAACTATACCCTTTCAGCAGCAAAATCCGTGTGTCGCTACGCCATATTATTCAGTTGACGCACTAAGTCTCGTGGCGATAAGCCTTCGAACTTAGTGGTCATAGTTATTTTGCGGCGATTATTTTGTAAAGTGTATAGGAATGAGAAAAGTTATTCAGTAACCCTTATAACAAAGTGTGTTTTAGTTTGTACTTTTAAATGTACGTTTGGCTACTTTACAAGACACTCAATAAAGCTATCAGCCATAGAGTTTAGGAACGTGAAATAGCTGCCAGAGCCCACTTTAATAT
>NZ_MCWZ01000072.1 GCF_002877365.1 Vibrio sp. 10N.261.55.A7 | reverse complement strand
CCATTTTACTGTACCAGTAACTGTATTAGACATGATAAATATCCTAATTATATATATTGTGCCGAAATTGGCGCGGATAGCGTGGAAAAGTAGACTGCTATTGCGTACCACACGGAAGTTACAAGTAATCCAACGAGACGCATATTTAGACAAAGAACTGCTTTCTAGCTGAGGTGATTCTAGCCCAATATTGAGCTAAGTCAACGATTACTCGAGCGATTGCACATAACTTTTTTAAGTTTTCTGTCATTTTATGCGCGACGTGCCATTTTTATGTATACGTTATTGAGATTAATGTAATTGTTTCTGGCCTATTCACAAATTTAATATTTGTGAATGGTTGGTTTTTGTACCAAAATGCACTGGTTTATTGCAAACAATAAGGATAGAAAATGTCTCGAAAGCGAGTTGATACTCAGGCGAATGATTCCGTGCCTACAGTGGTAGAAGTGGACATAGGCAGGGGTGAAATTAAAGATAACGCACTCAAAGCAATGGTGACCAGTAAGCTATTTAAAGCCAAAGTAGAACAGGCTAAAAAGGGCAAAGGAAGTTATCGAAGAAGCCACAAACATAAGGGCAAAGAGCCCTATTCAAAAGCAGCGTAGCTAATTGGTTTAGCATGTTGAATTTGAATAGGGCTTTTCTGTATTTTCGTAATGAAATCAACGTTCAATTTTTGGTGAGTAGATTGAGTACGCTGTTACCTGGCCTGCTACGATCGCTGAGAACATAAACAAGGCTGAAAGCCCGATACTAGGGATGGGTAAGATAGATTGCTCAAATACTGATTGGCTTGCGCTCACCAGTACTCGGCTACCCGGAACTAAGATAATGATGCCTTGTAAAATATAGATAGCGCCTGTTAACTCCATCTTCTTAGCGACCCACGTGCCATACAAAGTGATCAGCATTGTTGTGACCCAAGTTCCCACTACCCAACCACTATCAAAGCCTAGGTAGAATGGCCCCCACATTCCCAACACCGCAACAGGTAAGCCAAGCATGATGTCTCTTGCTCGTGCATTAAAAATGATGCCGATTGAGATAGAGATCAGGAACACGCCCATTATATGTAACCATGTTGGCACTTCGTTGAGATAGTTTAAGGTCTCGCTGGTTCCCCATATGGCTTCACCAATATTGAGCCCCATGACGATACCAACAAAGAGCTTTATCAATGTTAGGGCGCATTGGCCAAGCAGGCTCGTTCCGGAAACTAGATCATTAAAAGCCAAACATTCTAAAGCATTAGCGATGGATAACCCGGGCACAAATAAAACGATGGACGCAATACAGAGAGCCCAAATCGGGATAGGCAATCCCGTACTGGCAATGAATGCGACTAGAATTCCCGTGACAAGCGCCGCGACAAACTCAACCGCAATGCTTCTTCTGCCTTTGCATACCAATTGGCATACCCAAACCATAAAGCCAAGGAAGACTGAGAACGCAATCGCCTCCATGGTACTGCCGACTAACATGAGATATGCCGGAGGAATGCCCATATTGGCGAATGCGACCACCCATTTAGGGTAACCAGTCGGTTCAGGCACCGGTTCACTGCTGGGTTGATTGATTCTAATGATGGTATTGGCTAAGAGGCTAAGGTTGATGGAAGCGGGTTTTAGTCTCTTCATGACAACAGCGTTGTTGTCGTCGGGGAATTGATAATTAATCGTCGTTGGCGTTGCCTGAACCATCACATCAACATTATGTTTACGAGCGTAATGCTGGGTGTATTTTTCAACTTTATATGGAGCACAGCCACTGCGATGTAATGTGTCCCCAATTTCGACGATTTTTGAAATTCTGTATTGTGAAGGCATGGCGTATAGGGCAGCTAGCGTAAGATGCGCATAAGGTAACAAAGCCCCTAATCTTTGACGAGTGAATTTATCGTATTTTGTTTCGATAATTTGCAGTCGGAATCATGGCCTTATTCCCTTCTCAAAAAAACCAACTATACGCTCTTCGCTCCCTAACGCTAACGTGAACATTTCCCTCCCACAAAAGTGATCTAGATCGACAGGTTACCTTTGCTTACAACTGTTTTTTATTTGTTACATTTTAGCTCGCTATTTACCCGTACCGCTTGAAAGCAAAGGAGGAGACTGAGTGTATTCGATTACATTTTGTAACGACTTTGTTAATGCTTATTGGGTCGTCTAATGTGTACGAAAATTGTTGATTGTTGGCACTTGCAATGCCGTTTAAAAAAGCGACAATGACCGCAAAATTAGTTTTCAAAAATGAAAGGAAGCAAGTCGTAGGTCACCTGACGAGGCGTTAATTATGAAATTATTTGTTATTGCGATGATATCTATTTTAGCTGGTGTAGCATCAGCAGAGCACTTCCACTCATTTATTCTAGGGTTAAGCATTTCAACTCTGGCTGTGGGTGGCTGTTATTGGTTTGCCTTCCGTACTACGCGTTTTCCTGAGTTAGTTCTATTACTACTTTTTCTTGGCATGTTTGCAAAACTAATGATCACGGTTGTGGGTATCGCATTAAGTGTGTCGGCTGACTTAATTACGTCGCCATTTATATTTGCTATGTCGTACTTGTTCTTCTCTATGGTGGCGACTTATCTATGGTTTAGCTATCGAATGAATAAAACGCCGCACTGGACCACACTAATTTCACGTTACGCTAACTAAAAAGCGATATCGTACGTGTAGCATTAGATTATTCTTCAATGACCGATGGCTTGCTATCGGTCATTTTGTTTTAATAAAGACTGATTTTAGTGAAGGTCATACACGCGGTTTAACGGCCTGCGAGAACGGCTGACATTTGATCTCGCACTGTGTAACTAAAATCAAATTTTCGTAAGGATTGGTAAAGGCGTAATTTATCTGTTCTACTTTTATATATACTTCAACACTACTTATTTCATTTGGCTAAGTTATGATTAATATGGATTTCCGATTCGCTGGTGCTTTACTCTCAACTGCTCTTCTCTCACCTTTTGCAGCTGCCGCTCCTACTATAGTTCCCGATGCCCCTGTACTTGGTGCTAATGGTTACATTCTAATGGATTATCACACGGGCCAAGTTTTAGTTGAGAAAGAAGCTCATACAAAACTTAATCCGGCAAGCCTTACCAAGCTCATGACTGCGTACGTTGCAGGACAAGAGATCAAAGCGGGTAATATTGGCAAGCATGATAAGGTTGTGATCAGCAAAAATGCTTGGGCTAAAAAGTTTCCTGACTCATCTAAGATGTTTATCGAGGTGGGTAAAACGGTCGATATGATGGATCTGTATCGAGGCTTGATTGTTCAATCTGGTAACGATGCCAGTGTTGCCATCGCAGAGCACGTTGCAGGCTCTCAAGATTCGTTTGTTGCTCTCATGAATTCATGGGCACAACGCTTAGATCTTGAAAATACCGCGTTTACAAACCCACATGGCCTAGACAGCAATGGTTTGTATTCTACGCCTTTTGATATCGCTACGCTTGGCCGAGCAATCATTCGTGATTTACCAGAAATTTACCCGCTTTATAGTGAGCGTTCATTCAAATACAACGGCATTACTCAATACAACCGTAATGGGTTGCTTCGTGATAGAAGTATGAACGTTGATGGCATGAAAACGGGCTACACAAGTGGAGCAGGCTATAGCTTAGCCAGCTCAGCCACGAGCGGAAACATGCGCTTAATTGCGGTTGTGATGGGTTCAAATAGCACGAAAAGCCGTGAAGCAGAAAGCAAACAGCTTCTTAGCTACGGATTCCGTTTCTTCGACACGGTTTCTCCAAACTCCGCAGGGGAAGAATTAGCGACGCCTAGAGTGTGGATGGGTGATGAAGACAGTGTTGCCGTTGGTTTGGAAGAAGACATCTTCATAACGCTTACCAAGGGTGCGATCAGCAAGCTGAGTGCAAACGTTGAACTGGACGGTGAATTGACGGCGCCAATCAACAAAGGTGATGTATTAGGCAGCGTTTCGTACATGGTAGAAGGTGAAGAAGTCGCTAAATCTTCATTGGTTGCTCTTAACGATGTGGAAGAAGGCAGCTTCTTTAAGAAAGCTATTGACTGGTTCAAGCGTTTAATCGCCAGCTTCTTCTAGCCATGATGTAATCTGATCTTTTTAGTTTCCAGCTAAGGCTTCCAACTAAAATTTCCAACCATGTTTTCCAATTAAGAGCCACGTCAATGACGTGGTTTTTTTATGGATTCCATTCAACATTCTGCTCAACGTAGGGCGCACTGAATCGTTGCCAAACGTTAGTCAAAACCTGACGAATCGCTGACATGCTATCAATGTAATCACGCAGAATTCATCCACATTTTGAATGATAGAGATGACACAGTGCAGTTCACCCAACAAGACAGAGACGCCTTATACACGACCTGGATGTCGCAAAAAGCTAAGATGAGATTAACGCAAATGGAAATGGCGAAAAAAATGGGGTTAACTCAGAGTGCCTTTTCTGAAATGCTGCGCGGTAACACATTACTTTCCATGGAGTTTGTCCATCAGTTTTGCAGCAACCTACATGTTGATGCCTACCATGTTGTCCCTTCCTTAAAACAAACCAATAAGTCTGCACAACAGCTGGTGACACTAAAAAGCACAATCTCGGTTGATGGTGAAATTCAGAAAGTTTATGCGCAGGGTAATCAAGTCATTGTTGAGTATGTCCATACCATCGCTTAATCACTTTTTGGTCATTGATATAAATGTTCAATGATCGTACTTCTATATTTGCATTATATAGTATACCATTCTGATAAATTTATGCATGGTAACCCCAATGAACAACAAATTGATCAATTTAGTGCTGATAGTGCTAGTCACGCTAACCATTGCTGGGTGTAGCTCTGGTCCTCGTCATCACGCAACGAAGTTTACCTCTTACGATGATTTTTCCGCAGGGCCAGAAGGGGGAGTCGATCTTGTGTGGGCTAGGCTTGGTTTACGCAGTCAAGAAAGGTTAGTGGCAAAGCTTGATGGTTACGATTCAGTGGTCATTGATCAAGTCTTTGTCGTTGCAGAAGAAGGCAGCATCGATGAAGAGCAGATTGAAGAGTTGACCAGTTACTTGGTTGATCAGTTGAAGCAAAAAATCGCTCCGCACAAAACGATTGTGGGTGAGCCTGCAGGCAATACACTGCGTTTAAGTATTGCGCTCAGTAATGTCGAGACTCCGAACCCTATATTGGCGGTGACGAGCAGCCTTCTTCCTGCAGGCATTGCCATTTCAACCATTTCTAAAATCACGACGGGCGAACACACGAATGTGGGCAGTGCGACAGTTGAGCTGTTAGTGAGCGATGCTCAAACAGGCACGCCACTGTTCGCTGCGATTGATCGAGAAGCGGGCAACAAAGATTTCTCTACTATGATTGATGCGTTAGACGACGCAAAAGATGCGATTAACTTTTGGGTTGACCGCTTAGGTGTTACTCTTCAAGGCCAAGAATACCAATAGAGTCAAACACCAAGATATTGCCATGCTAGAGAAAGAGAACCTAATTAAGTTAGCCCGAATGCCCATGCCATTTGGAAAATACGCGGGCAGGGCTTTGATTGATTTGCCTGAAGAGTATTTACTTTGGTTCGATAAAAAGGGCTTTCCGTCAGGTGAGTTGGGTGATTTACTAAAGCTTTGTTTGGCCTTGAAAATTGAAGGTTTAGACAGCGTGGTGAAACCACTCAAGCGCATGTAGTGTATGAGTAAGAAAACCCGTACTTCTGATGACGAACGCGTTCTTGTTGCATTACCTTCCCTTATTCACCGTCTTGATGGTGACAGGGTTAAGCAAGCGAAAACTCGCGCTTTAGAGTACCAGTGCGAGTTAAAAAGAGTACGTCGTTCTAGGAATTGGCAGCTGATTGGTGACCCTCTAGCCCTCAAAAATTACCGTCAATCGTTTACGGAAGAACTATACGAATCATTTACTTACCTTATTAAGAAGTTAGATCAAACGTTAGCGACACTTGAGTTTGAGACAGAAACGATAGAAGAGAAGCTAGAGAAAATAGTCATTAGCACACCGAATGTCACTTTGGCAGAATTGATGCAGCGAACGGACTGCACAATGTCGCAGGCACGACGCGCGCGATTCGACTCCGATATACTCTAAATCAATTAGTATTGACAAAAGCACCAGTGATAATTATCACCCTTTCGAACCTCATTCATTCGATTTAAAAGATCAAAATCACAGTTTGATTTCCCTGCCTTTGCAAAGTTTCAAGCATTAACTATTATTCATCGAAACGTATCGATGAGATTTTTTGGATTGGTATCGATACGTTTCGATGAGTAACTTGAATTGACACATTGTATTCAAGTTGACGTTCTCATAAGAGTTGATGTTGTTCACTGTTAAGGTCTAAAAATGAAAAAAAGCACGCTTATTAATGCGGATCTTTCTTACCTAGTCGCCACACTGGGTCATACCGATGAAATCACAATTTGTGATGCGGGCTTACCTATCCCAGATCACGTCACAAGAATAGATTTAGCCCTGACACATGGGGTTCCTAGCTTTCTCGAAACAGTGAAAGTATTGCTATCTGAATCGCAGATAGAGGGCGTCGTTATTGCTGAAGAGTTTGCGACGATCAGTCCTGAACATCACGGTAGCTTACTTGCAGAATTGAAGTTGGAAGAAGAACGTTCTGGCATATCGATTACGATTACTTACGTATCTCATGAAGAGTTTAAAGGCCGGACTCAAGACAGCAGAGCGGTGGTTCGAACGGGTGAGTGTACCCCTTACGCTAACGTGATATTCCAAGCTGGTGTGGTCTTTTAACACGTACGATTTTTAACATTACTGATTTTGAATTGAGGACAGGAAATGACTCAAGCCATTCTACAACTAAGTGCCATTGAAAAAGCATTCCCAGGCGTTAAAGCGCTGGATAAGGCGAGTCTCAATGTCTACCCAGGCCGAGTGATGGCATTAATGGGAGAAAACGGTGCAGGAAAATCGACGTTAATGAAGGTGTTGACCGGTATCTATTCATTGGATGCAGGCACGATTCATTACCAAGGTGAGCCAGCAGCGTTTAAAGGGCCTAGAAATTCGCAGCAAGCGGGCATCAGCATTATTCACCAGGAATTGAATCTAATCCCAGAGCTTACTATTGCTGAGAACATTTTCTTAGGTCGTGAGTTTACCTCTCCACTAGGGCGAATTCAGTGGCAGAAAATGTATCAAGAAGCAGACAAGCTTCTAGCACGACTAAATGTGAAACACACGTCAAACACATTGCTTGGTGATCTTAGCCTGGGTGAGCAGCAAATGGTTGAGATAGCCAAAGCGCTTTCCTTTGAGTCAAAGGTCATCATCATGGATGAACCAACCGACGCGCTGACAGATACCGAGACTGAATCACTGTTCAAAGTGATCAAAGAACTTCGAGAGCAAGGCTGTGGCATTGTTTACATCTCTCACCGCCTAAAAGAGATTTTCGAAATTTGTGACGACATTACTGTGCTCAGAGATGGCAAATTCATTGGCGAATGCGCGGTAGCCGAAACAGATGAAGATGGCCTTATTGAGATGATGGTTGGTCGAAAGTTGGAAGACCAATACCCACGCGTTGACGTTCAACACGGTGACATCTGTATGGAAGTGATTGGGTTAACGGGCTCGGGTGTACACGATGTCAGCTTCACGTTGCAACGCGGTGAAATACTCGGTGTATCGGGTTTGATGGGGGCAGGTCGCACTGAGTTAATGAAGGTGATTTACGGCGCGCTTCCAAGCGAACGTGGCGTGATTAATCTCAACAACAAAACCATTAACCCAGTTAGCCCGCAAGATGGTTTGGCCAATGGTATTGCCTACATTTCGGAAGACCGTAAGGGTGATGGTCTAGTGCTTGGCTTATCGGTCAAAGAAAACATGTCTTTGTGTGCCTTAGATAAACTCGCTAAGGGCGGACGAATTCAACACAGTGAAGAAGTGATAGCCGTCGAAGACTTCATTCGCTTATTCAATATTAAAACTCCCACTCGCGATCAAATCATCGGAAACTTGTCTGGCGGTAACCAGCAAAAAGTCGCCATAGCCAAAGGGCTCATGACTAAACCCAAAGTTCTTATTCTCGATGAGCCAACCCGTGGTGTCGATGTGGGTGCCAAAAAAGAAATCTATCAACTGATCAACAAATTCAAGTCTGAAGGGATGAGCATCATATTAGTCTCTTCAGAAATGCCAGAAGTGCTCGGGATGAGTGATCGAATCATGGTTATGCATGAAGGCCGCATCAGCGGTGAGTTTGATGTGAAAGATGCAGACCAAGAAAAACTACTCGCTTGCGCAGTAGGTAAAAAAATTGAAGAGGAAGCAGCATGAGTGCAAATGCCACCAATAAGTCAACGGATACGATGAGCAAACAAACACACGCTCACGGAAACAAGCTCTTCAGTAAAGAGTGGTTGATCGAACAGAAATCATTGATTGCTTTGCTGTTCTTGATCGTAGTGGTTTCGTTCTTAAACCCGAACTTCTTTACCGTCGACAATATCTTAAACATTCTCCGTCAGACCTCGGTTAACGCGATTATAGCGGTGGGTATGACGCTGGTTATCTTAACCGCGGGCATCGACCTGAGTGTGGGGTCTGTACTGGCTTTATGTGGTGCCTTCGCAGCCACCATGATTGGATTAGAAATCCCGGTGATGATTGCGGTTCCTACATCGCTGCTTGCTGGCGCGGCACTGGGTGCCATCAGTGGCATCATCATCGCGAAGGGTAAGGTTCAAGCCTTTATCGCTACCTTGGTCACAATGACGCTACTACGTGGTGTGACTATGGTGTACACCGATGGCCGACCTATTTCTACGGGTTTTACCGATACCGCAGACGTCTTTGCTTGGTTCGGCACAGGTTACACGCTGGGCATTCCTGTTCCTGTATGGCTAATGGTTTTTGTGTTCGCTGCCGTTTGGTACTTACTCAATCACACTCGCTTTGGACGATACATCTACGCAGTAGGTGGCAATGAATCGGCCGCTCGTCTTTCCGGCATTAACGTTGACCGAGTCAAAATGGGCGTTTACGCGGTGTGTGGCATGCTTGCAGCTTTAGCAGGCATCATTATCACATCACGACTGTCCTCGGCGCAGCCTACCGCGGGCATGGGCTATGAATTGGATGCGATTGCAGCGGTAGTACTCGGCGGTACCAGTCTCATGGGCGGTAAAGGCCGAATCATGGGAACGCTGATTGGTGCCCTTATCATTGGCTTCCTGAATAACGCACTGAACCTACTGGACGTGTCTTCTTACTACCAAATGATTGCCAAAGCTGTGGTTATTTTGCTGGCGGTACTAGTGGACAACAAGAACAAGTAATTGCTCTGAAAATGAATTGAAACAACGCAACAAGTAACACTGACTAAATACGTATTCGGCTAAATGGTTTTGGTCAAAAATACGACATTGAGCCAAGTGATTCAGGGTTTCTGAGGTGATTGGCTCACCCTACACAAAGGACTATAACAATGAAAAAACTAGCTACTCTAATCTCTGCAGCGGTACTTTCTTCCACTATCCCAGTGTCTGCACAGGCACAAGATACAATGGCGATTGTGCTTTCGACACTCAACAACCCTTTCTTCGTGACGATGAAAGATGGTGCTGAAGCTAAAGCAAAAGAGTTGGGATACGAGTTGATTGTATTGGACTCTCAAAATGACCCAAGTAAAGAACTGTCAAACGTTGAAGATTTAACAGTACGTGGCGTGAAAGCGATCTTAATCAACCCTACGGATTCAGACGCTGTATCGAATGCTATTCGCATTGCGAACCGTTCAAACATCCCAGTACTCACACTAGACCGTGGTGCGAGCCGTGGTGAAGTCGTGAGCCACATCGCGTCTGATAACGTGATTGGTGGTGAAATGGCTGGTCACTTTATCATGGAAAAAGTGGGTGAAAAAGCGAAGGTGATTCAGCTTGAGGGTATTGCAGGTACATCGGCAGCGCGTGAGCGTGGAGAAGGATTCATGAATGCTGTCAATAGCAGCGAAATGGAATTGATGGCAAGCCAACCCGCTGATTTCGACCGCACGAAAGGTCTAAACGTAATGGAAAACCTATTGGCGGCTAACCCTGATGTTCAAGCGGTATTTGCGCAAAACGATGAAATGGCATTAGGTGCACTTCGCGCGGTTCAAGCGTCAGGTAAAGACATCATGATCGTTGGCTTTGATGGCACTGATGACGGTATTGCGGCGGTAAATCGCGGCATGTTGGCAGCAACGGTTGCACAACAACCATACTTAATTGGCGCACTGGGTATTGAAACAGCAGCCAGCGTTCTTAAGGGTGAAGAAGTCAAAAAGTACATCCCTGTACCACTAAAAGTTGTGACTAAATAAACGGATTATCTGAAACCAGATAAGACGTAATCGATATTTGCTCTCCACTTCTTATTGGCGTGGCGTCATGAGAAGTCGAGAGCAAAAATGGATATGTATAGGCTCTGGCGGCTCTAACTTGCATCGTTTTTAGAGCTTACACCTATCCATTTTAGAGTGAACTCTCACTCATTTCTCTCATATTTAGGTTCTATAGAACAGAGGATAATCGTATGAATCAGTTGGTGGTTTTAGGTAGTGTTAACGCTGACCATGTTCTTCAAGTGCCTTCTTTTCCTCGCCCTGGCGAAACTCTTCATGGCCGAAATTATCAAGTTATACCGGGTGGAAAAGGTGCAAACCAAGCGGTCGCAGCGGCTCGGCTCAATGCCGACATAGGGTTCATAGCGTGTGTTGGTGACGATGCGTTTGGTATCAATATTCGTGAAAATTTCAAACTTGATGGAATGAATATCAAGGGTGTCAAAATGCAGCCGAACTGCCCAACCGGGATTGCGATGATTCAGGTGTCTGACAGTGGTGAAAACAGTATTTGTATCTCGCCTGAGGCAAACGCCAAATTAAGCGCAGAATCTATCGAATCTGATTTAGAGAGCATTCGACAAGCCAAATATCTTTTGATGCAGCTTGAAACGCCGCTTGATGGCATTGAAAAAGCGGCACTGGTGGCCAAAGAGAGCGGCACAACGGTGATTTTAAACCCTGCCCCAGCGCGCCCATTACCAGAGGCTCTGCTTGCGTGTGTTGATATCATCACACCCAATGAAACCGAAGCGGAAGTGCTGACAGGTGTGACCGTCACAGACAATGAAACGGCTCAACAAGCGGCGAATGTATTGCACGAGAAAGGCATCGAAACCGTCATGATCACCTTGGGTTCAAAAGGGGTATGGCTGAGCTGTTCAGGAGGCAAAGAATGTGGTGATGGTCAGATCATTGCAGGCTTCAAAGTTGAGGTAACCGATACTACAGCAGCCGGAGATACCTTTAATGGGGCATTGGTCACTGGTTTATTAGAGTCGTTGCCTTTAGAATCCTCTATTAAATTTGCTCATGCAGCCGCCGCGATTTCGGTGACGCGATTTGGTGCGCAAACGTCAATACCGACACGTGAAGAAGTCGACGCTTTTTTACAAGAACGAGCATAATGAAAGACAAAATCGAACGAGTATTTGAGCGTTCGTTTGTCGATAGATAAGGATTTTACATGGCGACAATGAAAGATATTGCAAGGGTTGCCGGCGTATCAACGTCAACGGTTAGCCATGTTATTAACAACTCTCGATACGTTAGCGAAGAAATCTCAGAGCGCGTTAACAAAGCCGCTAAAGAACTGAACTACGCACCTTCTGCGCTTGCGCGTAGCCTCAAAATGAACCGCACTAAAACCATTGGTATGCTCGTCACCACCTCAACCAACCCCTTCTTTGGTGAAGTGGTAAAGGGCGTCGAGCGAAGCTGTTATCAAGCAGGGTACAATCTCATTTTGTGTAATACAGAGGGTGACAGTGAACGGATGAAAGCGTCGATCAATACGTTACTTCAGAAACGTGTGGATGGCGTGATCTTGATGTGCTCTACACTAGAAGGCGAGCGTATTGATGTCTTTGAGCGGTATCCTGACATTCCTGTTGTGGTGATGGATTGGGGGCCGATGCTTTTTACCAGCGATAAGATACAGGACAACTCTTTGCGCGGTGGTTACATGGCAGCGAAATACCTGATTGAATCTGGGCATAAAGAGATTGGTTGTATTACCGGCCCTTTGATTCGCCATCAAGCTCAAATGCGTTATGAAGGCTATAAGCGTGCACTGAATGAAGCCGAAATAGAGATAAACCCGAAGTGGATCGTTGAAGCGGATTTTGAATGTGAGGGAGGCTATCAGGCTTTCAATACGATGAAAGAAAGAGGCGCCTTACCGAGTTCTATTTTTGTTTGTAACGACATGATGGCGATGGGCGTGTTAAATGCGGCGAATGAGCAGAGCGTACAAGTTCCTCAAGATATCTCTATTATTGGTTACGATGACATTCAGCTCTCCAAATTTATGACCCCTGCGCTGACTACAATTCATCAGCCCAAATACCGATTGGGAAAAGCGGCGGTTGATACGTTGTTAGAGAAACTAGACAAGCAATCCAATGAAGCGATCGTTGTTCAACTGGAACCCACGCTTACAGTGAGAAAGAGCGTTAAGGTTCTCAGCTAAACGGGTTCATTCAGTAGACTAGGGTGTGACAGTCACACTTTCAATCACAATCGCCTCAACGGGCACATCGTCGTAGCCTTTAGACGACTCTGTGGTGACTTTCGCTATCTTTTTCACCACGTCCATACCCACCGTAACTTGGCCAAACACGGCGTAACCCCAGCCTTTGTTGGTGGTTGCCGTGTGATCAAGACATGCATTATCCGTGAGGTTGATAAAGAATTCAGCGGTTGCCGAGTGCGGTGCTTCTAGCCTTGCCATCGCTATGCTGCCTTTAATGTTTTTCAATCCTCTATTCGCCTCATTGACGATTGGCATGCGCGTTGTCTTTTCTTCGAGGTCTTTTGTTAGGCCACCACCTTGAATCATAAAACCGTCAATCACACGGTGGAATATCGTTCCGTTATAAAAGCCCTCTTTGGCGTATCGACGGAAGTTTTTGGCACTAACGGGTGCACTGTCTTGGTTAAGTTCAACCTGAATATCGCCGAAGTTCGTGTGTAATGTGATCATAAGGGAGCCTCTGCTAGATGGGGCGCCAGTATACTGAATGTCGAAATGAGGCGGTAGCGTTTCAGCCTGTCATCGTTATTTTTACCTGAATAAGCACTTTATTCGTAAGGCTACTCGATATGTTCGAGTTCGACGCCTATAACTAAAGATATAAATAAAATAATGAATAGTTGGAAAGGGCTTGCTTTGACTATCTATGGCTTGAATAAAGGCAATTAGAAGTAATCGATGTGTCCTTAAACGTCATTAAATGGAATGATTTCATAAGGGAGCATATTGTATGTTTTTCCGCAACCTATCCTTACGCTACAAAATCGCCTTTGGTACTGGAATACCGATGATATTATTGGTCTTCCTCTCGTTCATTGCCATTTCAAGCTCCAGCTCGCAAGTTGAATCCAATGCCTTGGTCGATCACACGCATAATGTCATAGAGCAGGCGATGAGAATTGAAGCCGCTGCCGTAGACATGGAAACGGGCATGCGCGGGTATCTTTTAGCGGGTAAGGAAGAGTTCCTGGCTCCGTATATCAATGGTCAATCAGCATTCTCCGAACGGGTTAATAAATTAAAATCAAGAGTCAGTGACAACCCTGTGCAAGTGGCTCGTCTTAATGATATTCAAAGTAATATTAGCGAATGGGTTTCCAAGGTCACTGAGCCTGCAATTCAGCTGCGTCGCGATATTGGGGATGCCAAAACGATGGATGACATTGCTGATTTGATAGCTGAAGCGAAAGGGAAGGTGTATTTCGATAAGTTTCGAGGGCAGGTTGCTCTTTTCATCGAGAGAGAAGCAAAGCTGTTGGAGGCGCGACAAAAACAAAGTGATGAGGATTTCGGCAACGCATTACAGATTATCAACGCGATAAATCTCAGTGGAGTCGCCTCAGGCTCTGATCTTGTTCGTTTAAGCGGTTACATGAGGTCGCAGGAAGAAGCGAGCGGCTGGGTTGGTCACACCTACAAAGTGATTGGTACAACACAAGAGATATTAGCCTCAGCGGTGGATATGGAAACAGGGATGAGAGGGTATTTGTTAGCGGGGAGAGCAGAATTTCTCGAACCCTATGAAAAAGGGAAGGAGAGGTTTGAGTCCCTCATTAACAAGCAAAAACAAACGGTGTCCGATAACCCAGCGCAAGTGACATTACTTGACGACATGCTTACCACGATAAACGAGTGGCAAAGTCAGGTGGTTGAATCAAATATCAACCTTCGAGCGCAAATTGGTGATGCGAAGACAATGAACGACATGGCGCAACTGGTCGGGGAGGCAAGAGGTAAGGTGTACTTCGATAAGTTTCGTCAACAGATCGCCGAGTTTATTCATATAGAAGATGAACTCATGCTCGTTCGTCAAGCATCGGCAAAGGCATCGGCAAGCAATACTAATACGACAATTTTGGTGGGTATGGTTGTGGCCATCATCCTTGGGTTTTCAGTCTCGTGGTTGACGTTGAAATCCATCACCGTGCCGGTTGATGAAGTGGCGAAAGGGCTATCTGCATTAGCAAATGGAGATCTCACCCGAGAGGTGGATATCGATTCATTGGATGAGCTGGGCATGATGGCACGCAATTACAATCAAGCGGTTAGCAGAACCAATAAGGCAATGAAAGAGGTGTTAAGTACGACAGAGGAAGTGACTCTTGGCTCTAAATCTATTTTGCAGGCCAATGACGACATGGCTCATGAGTTGACCCAACAGTCGGATCAAGTGACACAAATAGCGTCATCAATTGAACAAATGTCACTGAGCATACAAGAGGTCGCCTTGAAATCAGCAGACGCGACAACCAGTGCGCAAAATGCGGGCGTGACTGCGAATTCTGGAGGGGATATTGTTAAAAATACCATTGGCGGTATGAATTCCATTGATGAAGCGGTGACAGCGTCTTCAACCAGTGTGCAAGAGCTTGGAAATCGCGGTTCGAAAATTGGTGAGATCATCGGTGTTATTAACGATATAGCTGAGCAGACCAATTTGCTAGCACTTAACGCCGCGATAGAAGCGGCCCGAGCAGGGGAAGCAGGACGCGGATTTGCTGTTGTGGCGGATGAAGTTCGAACACTCGCCGACAGAACCACCTCTGCCACGAAAGAAATCGCTCATTCCATAGAGGCGATTCAAAGTGAAACGCAAGCGGCTGTAGAGGGAATGGAATCTGGGACGGCTTATGTAAAAGAAGGACTTGAACTTGCTCATAAAGCGGGAGTCAGTCTTGATGACATTGTCGAAGGCGCGCAAGAGGTTGCCAGTATGATTGACAGTATTGCAGCAGCGGCTGAGGAGCAGTCTCAGGCGAGCAGTGAAGTCAGCAAAAACGTTGAGTCAGTATCGGAGGTTTCTCGTCATGCGAATGAGCAAGCGAGTCTGGCCGCTATGTCAGCGAGAGAGTTAGAGCAAAAAGCAGAAACGTTGAAGGCATTGGTTGGTCAATTTAAAGTTTAGCCCTGCAATAGAGTTTCGCATTAGACACGCCAAGTCGATTGGTGCTTTGGCGTGTGAACGGTAGGTTGTGAGAGTAGGCTTTTGGCCTCTGAGGGGAAGTGAACAAAAAGTCGTTGTTAGTGCTTAAGGAGAGCAAGAACGGTGAAGGCTAAAAAATGCAATGCTTGGCATAGTCGCCAGCTTCATTTGCCGTCCAATCGCCTTTAGGCTTCTGCTCCATATCCTCACACCATGCTTCGCTACCGACTTCGGTACATGCCATAAGTTGAGTCGTGAGAAACAGTAAAAGTGCGATTTTCTTCATATCATGATCCTTTGAAACATCGAATTGTCGGCAGGCGTTACTCCACCAAATGTTCAATAGTGCTTACATTTAGTGGCGATGTAAATATGTTTTGCCTTAGAATGTATGGACCATTCTATGGTGTTGTACTGGTCACCGAAATTTCGTGTCCATCTAGAATGCCTTTTCCTTCAGACAACTCTTTTAGACGTGCATTGACGACACCATCATCGCTAGTAAACGCAACAGAATACCCTTCTATGTACTCTTGAACGTACCCTGTTGAGAGAGATTTGAGTTTCTCTATGTAGGTGACACCTTTGCTGAATTCCCCTTGCGAGATGGCGGCCAAGTTGGGGGAGAGGAGTTGAAGGAACTTATAGGGGTGGGCAACAAAGCCACTTCCCATCACAAGAGCAGCAATGATAGGCGTGGTAATGACGGCACTTTGGAACCATTCAGAAAAACGTTTATGATCTTTCACAAGACTCGATAAAGAGTCTCGATTAACCCATTCTGTTTTTGCCTTTTTCAAGACCTTACCAACGAGAGAACGTTGCACCATATAATCGACCAGTTTAACAATCCGCTCAAACAGACCACTGATGACACTGACTAACACGCCTGCGCCAGCAAATGCATCCCCTGCTGCTTCTAAGCCTATTTTAGTGACGCCAACCGCCGCATTTTTCAGGCCGCCCATCAACCCTGACGCGGAATGTCTCGCGAGAGCGTTAGCAATAATACTAGGGTGACCACCCAATAGTTCTACGCCGCGCCCTGCGTAGAGTTGAGTCACGAGGTCTCGTGATTTAAAGGCAGCTTGTTTCACACCTGAATAGATGTCGGAAGCACTTTGCACATAGCCCCAGCCTGGAATGAAACTGGAGAAATTCCCCGCGAATTCGGCCGTAAGCCAAGCGCCAAATTCAGCAAACCATTCTGCACCGTACAGTGCGTCGCCATAAACCATTTTGACTTTGCTGACGAGCATGCGAAAGAACTCGGAAATGATCTGCTTTACTTTCGCAATGACCGCTGACGTTGCCTCACCAACAACCGTGACCGCCTTAGTCACTGACTTTCCCGCTTTGGATTGCTGTAGCTTTGCCATCGCATCGGTTTTATTCAGCAGCCCCATAGAAACAGATTTAAGATCGCTTAGCGGCTCTGCACCAATAACAAAGTTGTCAAACAGGTGACCATTTGAAAATGACGAAACCTTATTGATGTCTGTATTTGCCAGCATATACATTGCGCCCATGCGAGCATCGGCCATTTCTAGTAGTTGTACGTCTAGCGCAGTGTTGGTGGTCTTGCCAAAGAGCGTGTCTTTAATTCTTCGTTTTAATATATTTAGACGCATTGTGTCCCCCAGAGTTAACGGACATTCAGTTAAACTGATTATTGATAGCTTTTAGTGTTGATGCATTCATTGCTATTGTAAATGTGTTATTGATATTTTTATGGGTAAATCAATGCTCTTCACTCGTTAAAAGATCAGAAATGGAATACAAAGCGTGTAAGAGCCTCACCTCCATTCGTGGCCAGTTCTCGCGGGTGCGTATCTTTTGCTCAGTTATTTTGTTTGATGTCCATGTTTTTACTGGCTCTTCCCTCCACCTTTTGTTTAATAATGGCTTTTGCTAGAATGCCGCCTCAATTTTATCGTCAGTTAACGCTCCAATTATTGACCAGTCTGAGTTGAGTCGCGGACTATCATGCTGAAGTAGATGCAGAGAATACTCATGAAAAATACCCGTGTAACCATCGGTTTAACCAATCCTAAAAGCCCTTCAAATGTGGGTGCAGTCATGCGCGCTGCGGGTTGTTATCAAGCCGATGAAGTCGTGTATACCGGCCAACGATATGAGAAGGCGTCTAAGTTTCAGACGGATACTAAGAACGTAACTAATAAGATTCCATTAAATGGCGTGGATTCTTTTTTGGATAACTTGAGTGATGAAACAAGCATTGTATGTGTGGATTTTGCAGAAGGAGCGACACCTCTGCCTGAATTTCAGCATCCAGATAACGCCATTTACATTTTTGGTCCAGAAGATGGATCGATTTCTCAAGACGTTGCAGATCGAGCTCATCACGTTGTTTACGTGCCAACCATTGGTTGTATGAACCTCGCTGCTTCGGTGAATGTGTTGCTTTATGATCGCCTTGCTAAGTCATCAAACATGGATACAAGCGAAGAGCTGATCAAATCGAGTCGTGATAACCGCAATCACTTAGTGGTTAAGAGTTAGCGACGGATTTGAGCTAGGAGAAGTACACTTTACTTTATCTAGCTTTTGGCACCATTCCCTAGTTTTATGAATCACAGAATTTTGCTCGAGCTCAGTTTTATGGAAGCAACTGAACGGCACACATAACTCATTGGCGAGCATGTCTATCGCTATCTCCAGTAAGCTATTATTGTTTAACCTTTTCTTTTGCGTAGCAATGACGTTATTCGTGTATTGCAACTGACTTCAGTGGCTATTTGGAATGACACAGGCTGCGATTGGAGCACTTTTCCTCGGGGATTATCCAGATACTGTTTTCGTAATGTGCTATCAGGAAACCCTATTTGAATGGTTTTCCTGTATCTATCGATTCCGAAGTAAGAAAAAGCCAATACTGATGAGACAGTATTGGCTTTTTTGTTCATTCGATGCGAGTGCTTAGCTATTGCGACTTTCGCGATATTGGTATTGATAGTCGACTTCTACAATGGCGCGATATTGCACATCTCCTCGTTGTTTAGAAAACGCCTCGATTTTGATTGTTGTATCGGTGACCTTAACACTCGGGTGTCGTACATTGTTTTCACGAATAGGAAGTTCTTTAATCAATTCGCTGGTTTGCATTGCGTTGAGCTCTTCCATGACTTCGTACCCTGCGTTGTACGCTTGCTCTTGTGTGGTGAATGCTTCTGTCTTGATTGTGGTCTCGGAACTTCGTGTATTGACGGCAGAAAAGGCTGCAGAGCTGACCATCAGTGTGGTTGCTAATAAGATGACTCTTTTCATGTTAATGCTCCTATAAATACCTAGGTTGATGGAAATGACTAATGAGTTGGCCATTTCGATACTACGCATTGAGGTGTAAAGAATCAGTCAAGCTAAGTAAGGGTTTCCCAAAGTTTCGTCAAGAAGTACTGACATATTTTGGGCTAACGTTAACTCAGTGTTTGGTATCGAATGATGTGTGAATGGACTGGCATTTAGGAGTCATGTTTGTGTCGGCTGAAAGTGTAAATTGATTTAAGGGGGTGCCGATATAACGAGAAATGAATATGAGCATTAAGGTGAAGGTTGGTTGAAGTACCCAATCCTACCTTTTATCCAATGATATATGTGACATGGATTGTTATTTAGCCTGTATCGGTTACAATGCGCGTTCGTATTTTTTTAGGTGCATTCGTATTTGTATCGACAGAAGTGCCGTACTCTAATTTAGACATGTTTTGTTATCGGCAAAACATATTACTGAACATGTGTTGCTTGGTATGCAACACCACTGTAAAGGACAAACAATGCCTATTATTACTCTTCCTGACGGCAGTCAGCGCCCATTCGACAATCCTGTATCTACTCTAGATGTCGCTTTATCCATTGGCCCAGGTCTTGCGAAAGCAACCATCGCGGGTCGTGTTGATGGCAATCGTGTTGACGCATGTGACCTTATTGAAAATGATGCTAGCCTTGAAATCATCACAGCGAAAGATGAAGTTGATGGTCTAGAGATCGTTCGTCACTCTTGTGCTCACCTTCTTGGTCACGCGGTTAAGCAACTTTTCCCAGAAGCGAAAATGGCGATCGGTCCGACCATCGACAATGGCTTCTACTACGACATCGATTTGGAACACTCTTTAACGCAAGACGATCTGGATAAGATTGAAAAGCGCATGAAAGAGCTTGCGAAAACCAAATATCAGGTTGTTAAAAAGACGGTAAGCTGGCAGGAAGCTCGCGACGCTTTTGAAGCTCGCGGTGAAAACTACAAGATTGAAATCTTGGATGAGAACGTATCTAAAGATGATCGTCCAGGCCTATACCATCATGAAGAATACATCGATATGTGTCGTGGTCCACACGTACCACATATGGGTTTTTGTCAGCACTTCACTCTACTTAACGTAGCCGGTGCATACTGGCGTGGTAACAGCGACAACAAGATGCTTCAACGTATCTACGGCACAGCTTTCCACGATAAGAAAGCACTTAAGGCGCACCTAACACGCCTTGAAGAAGCTGCTAAGCGTGACCACCGTAAGATTGGTAAGCACCTAGACCTTTTCCACATGCAGCAAGAAGCGCCGGGTATGGTGTTCTGGCACCATAATGGTTGGTCTATCTTCCGTGATCTTGAAGTCTTCATTCGTGAAAAGCTAACAGAATACGATTACCAAGAAGTGAAAGGTCCATTAATGATGGATCGCGTTCTTTGGGAACGTTCTGGTCACTGGGATAAGTACGCTGAAGCGATGTTTACAACGTCTTCTGAGAATCGTGAATACGCGATTAAGCCGATGAACTGTCCTGGTCATGTTCAAATCTTCAATCAAGGTTTGAAATCTTACCGTGATCTTCCACTACGTATGGCTGAGTTCGGCTCATGTCACCGTAACGAGCCGTCTGGCGCACTTCACGGCATCATGCGTGTTCGTGGCTTCACTCAAGATGATGCTCACGTATTCTGTACTGAAGAACAAGTGCAGCAAGAAGTGAAAGCGTGTATCGAGATGGTTTACGATACTTACACAACGTTTGGTTTCGAAAACATCGTTGTGAAGCTGTCTACTCGCCCAGAACAGCGTGTTGGTTCGGACGAAATGTGGGATCGTGCGGAAGCGGATCTTAAACTGGCTCTAGAATCAATGGATATCGCTTACGACATCCAAGAAGGCGAGGGTGCATTCTATGGACCGAAAATTGAATTCACACTGCATGACTGTTTAGACCGTGCATGGCAATGTGGTACGGTTCAGCTTGATTTTGCGCTGCCTGAGCGTTTGGGTGCAACTTATGTTGGTGAAGACAATGAACGTCATACACCAGTCATGATTCACCGTGCAATTTTGGGTTCTCTTGAGCGTTTTATCGGAATTCTAATTGAAGAGTACGCTGGTTTCTTTCCTACGTGGTTGGCACCAGAACAAGCTGTTGTGATGGGAATTACTGACAAACAAGCAGAATACGTGCAAGAAATTACGAAAAAACTGCAAAAAAGTGGATTTAGAGTAAAAGCGGACTTGAGAAATGAGAAGATAGGCTTTAAAATCCGCGAACATACTTTGAAACGTGTACCGTTCATGTTGGTTTGTGGTGACCAAGAAATGGAAGCCGGTGAAATCGCAGTTCGTACTCGTAAAGGCAAAGACCTCGGTAAATTTAAAGTGGATGATTTTATTTCGTACATCCAAGCTGAGGTTTCAAGCCGTAAGCTCAATCTGGAGGAATAGCTATTAAAGGCGGAAGACGTGGCCAACAACCGGCCAAGCAAAACCAGCACCGTTTAAACGGTGACATTCGTGGCGTTCGAGAAGTTCGTCTAACTGGCGCTGACGGCGAAGCCGTTGGTGTAGTATCAATTGCTGAAGCACTTGAAGCTGCTAATGAAGCTGGTATGGATCTCGTAGAGATCAGCCCTAACGCCGAGCCGCCAGTCTGTCGTGTGATGGACTACGGTAAGTTCCTCTTCGAGAAGAGCAAAGCTGCGAAAGAGCAGAAAAAGAAGCAAAAACAGGTCCAGATTAAGGAAATAAAATTCCGTCCTGGGACTGATATTGGAGACTATCAGGTAAAACTACGCAACCTGACTGGTTTCCTAGAAGACGGCAACAAAGTGAAGGTAACAATTCGCTTCCGTGGTCGCGAAATGGCCCACCAAAGCATCGGTGTTGACGTTCTTAATCGTTTGAAAGCGGATACTGAAGAATTTGCAGTAGTCGAATCTTTCCCAACGAGAATTGAAGGTCGCCAGATGATTATGGTATTGGCGCCAAAGAAGAAGTAATTAAAGGCCTTACAAGTAACGAAAACGCACCTGCTGTTTCAGTGGGTGTGTTTTGTTCGCCCTAATTACTATGTTATTAACAACTCAACAATGCGGAGTTATTCATCATGCCTAAGATGAAAACCAACAAAGGTGCTGCTAAGCGTTTCCAGAAAACTGCTGGTGGTATTAAGTTTAAGCACGCTGGTAAACGTCACATCCTGACTAAGCGTACTACTAAGAACAAGCGTCAGCTACGTCCGAACTCGATCCTTCCTAAATGTGAAGTGGCTCAAGTTCTACGTATGATGCCATACGCTTAATTCTTTTTAGTTTAATAATCGTTTAGTTTAGGAGAAGCATAATGCCTCGCGTAAAACGTGGTGTACAAGCTCGTGCACGTCATAAGAAAGTTCTAAAACAAGCTAAAGGTTACTACGGAGCACGTTCACGTGTTTACCGCGTAGCTTTCCAAGCAGTAACTAAAGCTGGTCAATACGCATACCGTGACCGTCGCAACAAGAAACGTCAATTCCGTCAACTGTGGATTGCTCGTATCAACGCTGCGTCTCGTCAAAATGGTCTATCTTACAGCCGTTTCATCAACGGTCTTAAGAAAGCGTCTATCGAAATCGATCGTAAGATCCTTGCCGATATCGCTGTATTCGACAAGTCTGCATTTGCAGTACTCGTTGAAAAAGCAAAAGCTGCTCTTTAATTTAGCAGTTTTATAGTTACGAAAAAGGAGAGCCTAGGCTCTCCTTTTTTATTGCTTCAAATATTGAACCACGCCTTTAAGAGCAAGACCCACAGCAGCCTTGTGGTGTTTCTTTTTCTACTTTTTTCCCATTGTCTGCCTCGCCAAGTGAACCTTCTGTTTTAGGTGCTTCTTTAGGTGCTTCTTTAGGTGCTTCTTTAGGTTTCTCTTCTTCAGGTGAAATGTTTGAGAAGATTGCCTTTATTGAAAGTGCCATTTTGAGTCCCTATAATTACGTTGGTTTCAGTACAATACTTGAGTAAAACGGTCGGACAATTGTCCAGGATCAATTACCAGTGAATGTATTTATATCCTGAATGGAAATTTTGTATTTTCTTGCACCTATGAATGAGTTGATAATGTTCAGTAAGTCAGGATAATGCCTCCCCTACCTATGTTTGATATGTAACCTCCATGCGCCTAGATCGATTTGTTTGTAAAAGTACTGAATTCACGAGAAGTGAGGCAATCAAAAGGATTCGTTCAGGCGAAGTATCGGTCGATGGTCATCCCTTGAGAGAAGAAGCGACGCAGGTTCATGAGAGCAGCACTGTGGAGCTCAATGGAATAGAAATCAAACTCAGGCCATTTCGCTACATCCTAATGAATAAGCCTGCGGGCACCATCTGTTCCAATATCGATGAGCACTATCCATCACTATTTAATCATATTGATATAGATAAGCCTGAAGAGCTTCATATTGCAGGGCGGTTGGATGCAGATACGACAGGGCTGGTATTAATTACTGATGATGGCAGTTGGTCTTTTCAAATTACCCACCCAAGTACACTATGCAAAAAGACATATCGTGTTGGCTTATCTAAAGTTATTGCTGATAACAATGAGCAGATATTCGAGAAGGGTATTCAACTTCAAGGGGAAAGTGCTCTGACTGCCCCAGCTCAATTGCAAATAATTTCTCCAAAAGAGGTTCTGTTAACGATAACAGAAGGTAAGTTTCATCAGGTGAAGCGTATGTTCAAGGCTGTGGGGAACAAAGTTGTATCGCTACATAGAGAGAGTATCGGTGATGTACTACTTGATGTAGCACCAGGAAAATGGCGTTATTTAACAAAGAATGAGGTTGCGTCATTCACATCGAATCTAGACTCTCTGAAGAGAAGCAAAAATGATCTTCGATAAAAGGTCTGATTGAAGTACTATGCAGCAATTGAGATAAATGTAGATATCCATGAATATTCCCGTAAAGAATGTCACACCTGAAATACTCTGTTCAAACTGTCAGGCGTGTTGCTGTCGGTTAGAAGTTGTCATTCTTACAGACACAGGTGTACCTGAACATCATATTGCTTACGATAAGTGGGGAGGGGAGACGATGCTCCGGTTGGACGACGGATGGTGCTCTGCTGTTGATAGAGAAACACTGATGTGCACTATTTATGAGAATCGTCCATTGATCTGCCGAGAGTTTGAAATGGGATCTTACGAATGCCAAGATGAGCGAGACGCGCTTCTCCCTTCAAACTAATTCATTTTTCTTAGGTGGTATGCACTCTTAAGGAATTGAGGCCGATAAGAAAAGACTTTCTTGGCCAAATTTGAAGTGATTGAAACTTTATACGCCACCTCTATTTATTCATTTAATCACTTAGTTTTCTATTCGACCATTTCTCACTAACGCACGTCGTACATTTTTGCACAGCTTCCCGAACCTATTTAACTCTTCAAACGTTGGCGATCTCTGCTGGTTTACTTGATGCTGCCAGTACGACAATTCCCCGTCGACTAACTCCATTAGCTTTTTTGGACAACCAATACAGCTGTTATCGACCCCACATACAAAAGTGTCAGATTGGTATAGCGGGAATTCAGAAATAACGGCGTCGATTATTTGCTGCATGGCGACTATTCTACTGGGCTTTCTAGTCATTAGGCTTTCTGAATTGTAAACACGGTGGGTATTTTATGCTCAGGCACAGTAATATCTACACCTAGAAAGGGCTATTCTATATCTGAGAGAATAACCTCTCGAGCAACATAGAAGATAGTCAATGTTGATAGCGAAACTACAGCAGTGAATTTTCCAGAAGGTGAGAGTATGACGGACAGTAAGAGGGTTGAATCTAGAGATATTAAATCACCTTGCATCAGACATTGTTGCTTGAATGAGAATGACCTTTGCTTAGGCTGTTATCGTTCTCTAGAAGAAATCCTAAATTGGCACTCCCTAACTGCTGCGCAAAAAGAACATGTCATCACCTTATGTAATGAAAGAAAACCGGATTACAAAGTGTAAGCGGTCGATCTGGTGAGGAGATATTCTAAACTCCTAAGAGGGCGAGTTGAGCCGTAATCATGTCGCGAGCTAGCGTAATTTGATACGCACCTCTGTAATGTCAAAGAAGAAGGGCGACTGACCCACAGCCATATTGATAGCCAATACAGCTGTGATCAAACTAGACCATCACAACTAAACAGACTCCCTGTTCGTCGGTGTATTTGTCGTATTGAGATTTAGAGTCTGAGTAGGGAACGCGATGTCAGCACCATGTTTGTGAATGATGGCAAGAATTTGCATGAGAACATCCTGCTTAACTTCATGGTAGCGAATCCAGTTGACTGTTTTCGTAAAGGTATACACCATGAGATCTAGAGATGATGGCTTAAACCCGTTGAAGTTAACAATGAGCGTTTGCTGACTATCAATATCTGGATGATTCTCGAGCATTCCCTTTATTTCGGAAACAATAACTTCTACTTGTGCACTGTCTTGGTAACGAATACCAATGTCTTCCTTGATTCGTCGGTTAAGCATTCTCGAAGGGTTTTCAACAACGATATTACTAAAGATAGAGTTGGGTACGTAAAGCGGCCTTTTATCAAAGGTTCGAATGATGGTCATTCGCCACCCAATCCTTTCTACCGTGCCTTCAATTTGTCTGTCTGGCGATCTCACCCAATCTCCCACTTTAAAAGGTCGGTCGAAATAGATCATCATTCCGCCAAAAAAGTTGGATAGGAGATCTTTGGCTGCCAAACCGACAATCAGGCCACCGACACCACCAAACGTGAGCAAGCCAGATAAACTTAGCCCAAAAGCCTGCATGGCTGTCAAGACGCCGATGGTGATAAAAAATAACCTTGCGACCTTGGCGATAGCTTGAACTGTCGTCTCATCTCGAGACTTTTGTTCTAAGACATACAGTTCGACATTGTGTATCAGCCGAAGCGTTATCCAGATAAAAATACCAATGACTAGAATGAGCTTTAGCGTACTAAGCCAATTAAGCTCACTTTCAACATACCCTTGTAACATGAACCCAAGTGATACCGTGGCAGGCCAACACCAAATTAAGGTGCTTACGGGTGTTTTTAACGCGCTCAGTGTCAGGTTGTCCCATTGAAAACTGGTCTTATTCGTTAAAATTTCTAATCGATTATAGATGACACGCCACAGTAGCCATGCGATTAGACTGGCACCAGTAATGAAGTAGATACTGTTATCCCAGCTATGTAGAAAAGAACTTATATAAACCTGTATCTGTGTAAAAATTGCATCCATCAGGGTATCTGCTGTGGTAAGTGTTTGGAAAGAGTATAAAACGTTCTGCGCGTATTAAGAATCAAACAATGGAATTTGTGAGCGATATTGTTGTTGTCAGAATGGCGTAAGCAGAATAGTTGTACAGATTAAGTGAGTTGAGGGGGATATAGAAAATAATCCTATCTGAGTTATTTTTTATTGTTGAAGTGTTCAGATAACGCGGCGCGACGGTTTTTCCCTGCGCCAGCACTGCCTGTATCGACTGTATGTTCGTAGCCATGTTTGATGAATCGTTTTACTGGGCCGTCAGGGTGAACACGCTTTAATTGTGGAGAGTTTGGTGTCCCTGCTATTTGATAGGTGAACGTACCTTGCCCTGTTTTGAGATTGATCTCTTTCCCATTAAATTGAAATGTCGTCGTAATGAGTCGCTTGTTCCTAAATACACCGTTTTCCGACAATGTCAGAATATCTGAGTCGTAAGATGGTGTGCCAATCTCTATCCAACTGCCGTACACATTTCTTGGGTGTACATATTCTTGATAACTGTAGTAAGTGAGGTACGCAAATGACACGCCCAATACAGAGAGGATTGTGAAAAGTGTGGCTTTGACGGTTTGTTCTCTAGTGATGATTGGCCGATTGCTTTTCTTCGGGGGTATTTTCTTCATCGATTTTCCCCTCATTACAGCCATGATTTTTACCTAGTATGAAAATTTGAACGATCAGGTTGTACTATATCAAAAACTCAATCAAACGATGGATATTAAATTATGATCTTTAGCCCAAAAGAACTAGCTAAATGATAGTTGTCGTTTCCGGTTTTCGTTAGTCATTCGACAAAAAATGATCGTGATAACGGCGTCGTATTGCAATAGCAATTGGCTTGTTGTTTAAAAACCTTCTTGAGATCAAACTGATATTTCGATAAAACATAACTCGATACCATTGAAATGATGGGTCGTACATTTAGGGAAAAATAGGGAAGCAGTAATGATCAAGATTAATGAGTACTTTGATAGCAACGTCAAGTCGCTAGGTTTTACACAAAAGGACGATCAAATCAGTGTTGGTGTGATGGAAGTGGGAGACTACACATTTGGCACAGCAGCGCCAGAAAAAATGACCGTAATAAAAGGTGAGCTTGTTATCAAGCGAGCAGGAGAGGCTGAATGGTCAACGTATCGAAATGGCGAAGCTTTCGATGTTGTTGGAGACTCTTCTTTCGATGTCAAAGTCTCTGTCACCACTGCCTATTTGTGCGAGTATCTATAATTCGATTCTTTCAATGATGGATTGAGTATGTGGGCTTGATGTCGGGTTATTCACTGACTCAGCCCATATTCCATCATGGATTAACCATTACTAGCAAACCGTTAGTATGACTGTTTATTTCTAGGGTTTGCTGGCTAAAAGAACAGACCTTGGTTGTTTTGTATAGGATTTACTACACTATATATTTAGGAGTGAAAAGAAGCCTAATCAAATCATCAGACGTTTTGCTTGGAAAGGAGGTGCTTATGGCTGTTGTTCCCAAACATTCAGGATCCCAGCGTTATGATCCTAGTCAGGAGTTAACTACTGAGCAGAGACATCGATACACGGATGTGGCAAACAAAGCCCAGAAACGTAGAGAACGATACGAGAAAAATCCCTCGATTATTTCAGCAGCTCGTACTGCGGCAACGAGACCTGTCATTAAACCGAAGAACGGTAAGCCTAACAATGCAAGGTATATTATCTGGTTGGTCGTATTAGCTATCGTTAGCTTGTGGGCTATGTATATGGCTGGTTAGTTTTTTTAAAGGGCGTGACGTTATGACTGGTGGTTTCTACATCCCCATTTTTGTCACTCACTTGGCCGTCATGGTAGTAGCAATATTGATTCTTACCTCTATGCTTTGCCGTATACATGGCTTTGTCAGCACAACGAGTTAATTCAGGCAAGTTTTCAGCATCAGTGGGGTATATTGCGGCACCCACACTCACCGTTAACGTTTTGATTCGCTGTTCCGATTTATAGTGCTCAGTAAATATATTGCATATACGTTCTAATATTCTATTTAAGTCATTTTTTGTTCTTACATCGTAAATCAAAATAACAAACTCATCTCCTGCAAATCGAGCGATTGAATAGTCGTGCTTGTCTGTACGGCGGTCTTTATTGCGAATATTGTTTTTCAGCCTTTGCGCAAAGTGCTGTAAGACCCGATCGCCGACATCATGACCATAATCATCATTGATGTGTTTAAAATTATCGATATCAATGAAAATCATGGCTGTCAGTGTATTAGGGTCTTGAATCGTGAGTAGTTTTTCATTTGCCCAGTTTTCAAAACTCCAACGATTCGCAAGGCCGGTTAGCTGATCCATATAGGCGAGATCTTCTATTCCTTCGCGGTACAGACTTTGAATGTAGTTGACGGCTTTAGCATAGTAATAAGCTGAAATGTTACAAATGAGCAGAACGGCGAAAAGGCTAAGAAGTAATCGGTCTACGGAAAAATCAGTAGGAACAATTAGGGTTCCTGGAAATAAAGCCGAGAATAAAACGATGAGATAAAACGAGCAGCTAAAGAGTAGACCAATTCTAAACTCATTAATGAAAGTAATAGAAGCGATGATAGGAAACAGCCATAAAATTCGATTGGATATGCTCTCCCCATAGAGCAGTAAGACAAGGGCTTGTAGGAGCAGGACACCAGTGAGGATTATCTCAGAATAGTTAGACTTAGGGTGCTTTATCAGGTGGATGACATTGATAGCGACAATGAGGAAGCTAGCAAAGTTGAAGAGCCCAAAGTAATAATGACCGTGAGAGGAATGCTCGATGGCATAAAAGATAAGCAAGAAAGCGACAATTGTTGAAGAGATCAGCACAATTCTACGCTTTCTTGATGATCGCATATTTGCCATTTCTTCTAAATGTCTTCCTACTAACTGAGGCATTATTCGTCGCTTTTATCAAATTCACATTGGCTCGATTAAAGTCTAGGTGAATATTATTTTTTTGAAGCAGTTCGACGAAATTACTATGTGACATCTGTCACGCATCTAATTAAATAATCAACGGTGATCTGACAGTGTCTGGTTGCGTATTGCTTTACTTGGCCTCTAAACCGAATGGTAACTTGCGGAACACATGCTTATGCTTGGTGTAAACAGGCGCCGTATTCGGCTGCTGCCAATCGAGTAGCATGATCGCCAGTACATTTCTATGCTCACCATAGCTCAAGTCGAAATCACCAGTAATAGACGGAATCATTCCTTTTTCTTTATCAATAGATTTCTGAATAGCAAGACGTGTTTTTTCGACCACGGGATCATCTTCTAAACCAGCAAGCAAAAAAGCGATACCGACTTCAGCGATGACGTCTTCCTTGGCTCTTATCAAAATGGTGTCGATGTTTTTTCTAAAATAGTCATAGATCCATTGGTGTGAGGCTTCAGATACAGGCTTTTGGTAATACTG
Source organism: Vibrio sp. 10N.261.55.A7 (assembly GCF_002877365.1). Taxonomy (GTDB): domain Bacteria; phylum Pseudomonadota; class Gammaproteobacteria; order Enterobacterales; family Vibrionaceae; genus Vibrio. Next base: position 13,655 of record NZ_MCWZ01000072.1, on the reverse strand, counting down.
GGAGTCAGCGAAAATAATATGCGTCATACCATAGACTTTGTTGCCAAATTGCTGAGTGGATAGCTTTTTGTCTAGCGAATCAGGGTAGGTCGCCTGAAATGTCTTTGTGAACGAGTCAACCACGTCTTGTTCTTGCAATTGCCTTAGCCAATAAACTTGATTGGCGAGTTGAGCCGCCCACGCTCTAATCATATCGGGGTTTGTGACATACGTTTCAAAGTCATACCCTCTTAGAACGTCCCTCAGCTTTTGGTCTTCTCTGTGTTTAAGGCCATATTCATTCGCTCGCGCCATGGAACCGAGCAGATCAACGCCCAAATACAAATACTCTGGGTGGTGCAGTGTTATCGCATAGCGACGAACACTGCGCTCATCATTTTTTTGGTGGTAACTAAGCAGCCGTTTTTGAGAGTAAAGCAAAATGTCTTCTTTCGAGTAAACCTCTTGTGAGAATTTATTGAGTTGGCTTGCAACCCTGGCCATATCGCTCCAAATAGCCGCAGAGTATTTAGCATCAAGGGTTTGCCTGAACATTCTCAACCCATAATGCCCCTCTTTAAACGCCGAGAGTGTATAGAGTTGAGTTTCATACGTATTTTTGAGCAAATTTGCTGATCTTTGGAAAGTACTACTCTCGCGTTGACTGGGTTTTACGACTTCCTGGTTTACGGTGGTGGCTTCTTCTGGCGCGTCTGCGTTGGCTAGAGATTGAAATGTTAGGAGGGTTACAGTGAGAGTGGCAAAAACTCTCTTGCGCAATAGTAACGTTCTAATCATTTTCACTTTTCCTCTCTCGCCTAAAAGTTCACAACTTAACAGTCCTTTTCATGTTTGCTGTAAGTGTTGTGTCAGAGTTTAGTCTGGAATGATGAATTTTGGTGATGATCGGTTGCTCAATATTGATCTTGTGAAGTAATTGATAGCTTTATCATCTATTTGTGCGTACTGACCTACTCAATGTTTGATTCTACGGCTATTCTAAATAGAGTTATAAATAAGCTGAGTATGAGTTGATGGAGGCGGCATTTGGGTGTTTTTCTACCATCTTAACGAGTGTGACTTGAGGTAATAATGCAATCTACAAAGCGCAATCGACTCTATCTAAGCTTGGTTTTCATTCTGTATATCGTTTCTGCTATTGCTTCTATAGAGTGGATTAACCTTGGCCAACGAGATTTTTTACGTAGTGAGCTACTTTCTCGTGCTAAAGAAGAATTATCAATAGTTCGCTCTCAGCTTGAAACAACCATCGTCTCCGACATCTATGCGGCAAAAAGCTTATCAGCATTGGTCACCGTGAATCCTGATGTAGAGATCAGTCATTGGAAAGCCTTAGCTAAAAATATCTTGCAAGAAGGAAAACATCTTCGAATTATTGGGTTGGCACCAGGTGACGTTCTGCAAATGGTTTACCCAATCGAGGGAAACGAACGTGCTGTTGGTACGGATTACCGAACGATTCCACAGCAATGGCCGTCGGTAAAAAAAGCACGCGAGATACAAAAAGTGTTCATTTCAGGCCCTGTGGATCTGATACAAGGCGGGAGGGGAATAATCGCTCGTATTCCTATTTTTACGGATCCGCCTTTTAATACTGACTACTGGGGGTGTAGCAGTGTCATTATTGACGTAGATTCACTTTTCCATGAAGTGGGTGTCGAGTCATTTAGCTATAAGTTCAATCTGGCAATAAAGGGTGTGGACAGTGCTGGTATGGATGGGGAACTTGTTTTTGGCTCGGATGATGTATTCGACAGCGCATTTGATGTACAGACTGTTTTCTTCCCTTATGGAAGTTGGGTGATGGCAGGATCAATTAAAGACGATATCTTGACTCAAGTCCCTTGGTATCGCGTTTATATTGCTCGTTTGATCGGCTATCCAATTATGTTGTTGATGACATTGTCGTTTGTCATTATTTACCGTCAGTACACCTCTGCGCATCGACGCTCACTACACGATGACCTTACCTCTTTACCCAATCGACGTTACTTCATGTATACCTTAAAAAATTTATTTCATGACTGTTCCCAAAGAGGTTGTGATGAAGCGTTCGCCGTACTCAGTATTGATTTGGATAAGTTTAAAGCCATCAATGATACCTATGGGCATGCTGCAGGCGATAAAGTGCTCACTGTGTGTGCTGAAAGACTAAAAGGTGTCTTACGCTCGTCAGATTTGGTTGCGCGAGTTGGAGGAGACGAGTTTTTGGTTATATTGTCTAGGATATCGAACAGCAGTGATGTCGATGTGGTTAACATCGAGCTACAAAAAGCACTTTGTCATACGCCCGTCATCTATGAGGAGCACCTGATAGATATAAGAGCCAGCATTGGGTATGTTCTTTATCTGCACGACTACCCGAACATTGAAACCTTGTTAAAGGTCGCGGATGAGCGAATGTATCAACAGAAGGGGAATTTATAGCTATGCACACATTACCTCTTTGCTCTTAATTGCCCACTCTCCCATAATTTTTGATATTCAATACAGTGTATGAGCTTGCCATTTAGCCGGGTGTAATTTTTATGGGTGCGAGTTTCAGAAAACTGATTATTAGTGAGGACGCGCTGTGAGGCTAAGTTTCCCGTTGCCGTTATGGCGATGAGCTTACTGAGGCTATATTTTTCCTGGCAAAAAGTCAGTAAGGCTTTTGTTGCCTTTGTCGCCACTCCTTTTCCTATTTCAGACTGTGCAATTCGATAGCCAAGGTGAGCGGAAAGTGATTGTAGGCAAAGGCTGTGCAAGTTGATTCGACCAATGATGCACTCTTTTTCATCTTTTATGAGCATCGGTAGCATCTCATCCTTCTCATACAATTCTAAACATTCCTCGATATGAAGCTCTGCCCCTCTATTTGTGTAAAAGATGGCATCTCGTGGTGGGATGGTAGCTTCAAACCAACGCTGGTTAACTTTTTCGAAATGGAGTAGTTCACTATGGTCGCTAGGTGAGAGTAGTGTTAAATGAACGTTGGGCAATGTCGGATCTCAGTCGTGGATTCACTTAAACTTTAGCATGAATTTGTCGTGTTAGGACGCAAGATCTAGTATGTGAGGCGATTGAATATTTCAATTTTGCATTTTTCATTTTGCAAAATATTTGCATTTTGCAGTCACGCTATGCACTGTGTTGGCGTGAAACTGGTTATTTTGTCACCAATATACGTGCTTTTGCACTTATTAAAAGTTGGCATGCTAACTGCATTATAAATATTGACCCTTCTTAAGCCGAGGGTCACCTAGCCAACTGACGTTGTTAGTGAACGTAATTTTGTTCACAGATATATATAGCCAATCCCCTCGTATTTTGGGATTGGCTTTTTTCTTTCTGCTGTATCTTTCTGCTATATCTTTCTAACGTATCTCTTTAACGAACTATTGTGTGCCCTGGCACTGGTTATAGCAACTAGGCTTGCGAGGACAGACTGCACCACGTGAGCATATCACTCGGGCATCAGATTCAATGCCGCGCTCGATCCAATTAATATTCAGTATTTTCGCTATTGTTGTGAATTCTTTACGCATGTAATTCGGTATTGCAGCACTCCCCCCTTGAGAAACACACAGAGACTTAAGATCTTCAGCGATAGAGCGGGCATCACCGCCTTGAGCATCGATTGCTGGATTAAGGTCTATTCCCGCACAGAGAACACGATTATTACCCGCAGGATCGGTCATGTTGACCGATTCACAACAGTAAATACGTGGCTCGTCACCCACATTGAGAATCGAGATTTGTGCGGAGCTATGATTCTTCGGTTCTGAAAGTCGTCTAAACACAGCCCAGTGTTGGCAAGGATCATTCACCTTCCGCATGTTTCCCCAAGGAAGCGGAATGCCATTTCCTCGATAGACGGCCTTAAGCTTATTCTGTCCGTACGCATCAAAGTAATGCCAGTGAGGGTAAGGAGAGACCACCGTCATACGCCTCATCGCGACTGAGGGAGAGACCCCTGCTTTTTGATGGACATCAATTTCGTAGCCACTGCGATCAAGGAGCTGTCGAAATGGCACTTTCGGGCAGAGTAAAGCGCCAGCAAAAAAGCTCGATTCAAAGTCTCTCCAGGCTTGGAGAATATCTTGCGAATTCAATTCTGAGGTTGGGTTCGGGTTAACATTGTCTTCCCAGCTGTTGGTGTGACCCACTGACAACACGCTCTTGAGGCCCTCTTTACGATGTAAAATACAGTGGCCAATGTAAACGGCCAGATCGTACTTTAAACGTGTTGGGTACTCTCTTAACATTTCATTGAGATAGATAGTACTTGGAGCTTCAAAGAAAGAGGTGACGAGCTGTTTGGCACTGACTCCAAGCTCGTCGACGACATCTTGAGGTGTACGGGTTATCCATTGAATTCGTACCCCGAGGCTTTTTGCAATATCAATCAGGTCTTCAACCGCTAGATTCAGCCTTTTAAGCCCCACCTCTTCAGCGGCGCGTTCCAAATGGGGAAAGTGGTTTTGATTGCTCTCCTGATGAGCACGAATCAGGAGATGCGCAAATTGGCGACCAGTGATCCCAGTTTGCGAAAGCATCTCTGGTATCGCGATTTGCAAGATGTCGTTGGAAAAAAGGAAACTGGGTTCAAGTGCCATACCACTGATACCGCCGCGGTTACCTTTATCGGGTGTAATCGCACTTTGTTCTGGTTCATCATCAAGAAACCATCGCGGATCTTTTTGAAAAACTTCCGCGATAACTTCTAACATATCGACACTCGGAACCCGCTTTCCACGTTCTATCATAGAAAGGTAAGAAACCGATGGGGCATACTCAGGGTTAACTCGGATACATCTCGCAGAGAGATCTTCCATCGTTAAGTGATTGCGTTTCCTCAGGTTTCTAATCTTAGTACCTAGGAAATGTGACTGACGAACTAAGCTTTTTGATAGAGACATTTTGTAAAATTCACATTGTAAAATTTTTGTTGTGAAATTGTAGTCAAAAATTCGCTAATCTTCCAAGTAAGCAAAGTCACATATTTACAGAGAAATTTAAGTAAATTTTGAATGTTTGCTCTAAAGGGAAATTATTTTGGTAGTAACAATCACTTTTGGTCACAAGAAGCGGTAGTGCCAGATAACTTCAAAAAATTGAATGGCAACCAAATTTAGATTGAACAAATTGAGGGAAAGACTATGAATATGCTTAGATTCGATAAAAAAGAGAACAATCAAAACAATAAACCGTTTATCGCTGAAGCAGTCTTTGCCGTAGAGACTATCAGTGCAAAACAACTGAATGAAAAACAGATAAAAGCAAAACAATTGCTTGATCAACTTTTTCCGCTCGAAAAGGGCTCGCATCAAGACGTAACAGCTTACATGATAGATTACCGCCATATGGTGGCGTACTTCAAAGATGGATCTCACAGTGGATTGGTAAGCAACAAACACTTCATCGCGTATACCGGTGAGAAAGAAGATCCTTGCTCAATCTTGTTTAAAGATGGAAACGGTAGCCATGTTGAAGTTCTGTTTGGTTGTCATAAAGGCACAGGCTGTATTGAATTGGTGGATATTGATGATATTCAATTAGAGACGTGCACCAATTTCACACAAGACATGGTGGCGCTTCGTCACTGGGTTAGCCTTGTACAAGGGGACGAGAAGGGCAAAACCAAAGCGTGTAGCGAAGACAAAGAATACACAGCGAAGAGTGGCGAAGATTACGCTCTAGAGTATTGCTACAACATTTAGCTCGCAATCGCTCTGCGTTAGTTTCTTGACGGGAAAGATTCTTATATAACCTATTGCTTAGTCGAATTTTAATTGACTTTATCTTGAATAAAACGCTCACTGATTAGTGAGCGTTTTTGTATGACTAAGGAAAAGCTGTGAAACCTGTGAGCAAAAAACATGGGGAGATTTGTTACCCATTTATCTATGAAGATAGCCCTGTGTGTGATTTTGAGATCATTTCGGATGAGCTGTGCAGCCGTGTTGGATTAGTACTGACTTATGATCTTGACGAGGTCAGTCGTGATATTTTGCAGCGCCTTCAACCGAACATATATCACCTTAATGGATCGGTAAGGGGCAAAGTGGCGATTACAGAAGTAGAGATTCAAGAGCTATATGACGACTATAACACGCTAAGAGAGTTGGTGGATGGAGGCTTTAAAGGCTTTGTGCTGCCTGGTGGTTCAAGGCTTTCGAGTGAACTGCATTTATGCCGTAGTAATGCGAAGAAGGTCGCTAGGGCATTAGTGGCGATTGAACATTCTGGAAAGAAGAGTCCAGATTCCTGCTTGTTCCGCTATGCAAACCTTCTAGCCAATGTGATGTATACGCTCGCGTCGTACAACAACCATCGATTGCAAGTCAGTGAAGTTGAGTTCGTTAGCAAAAGCTATTCTATGCCTAAGTAGTGCTAAAAGGTGACTGAAGAGAGATAAAAAGCCCCTAATGAGAGTGACTTCATTAGGGGCTTTTAAGACCAAACTTGATGCTTGTTTAGTCCACTGAGTTACTTCAGTTCTACACCTGATTCTTGGTGTAAACGACGACACGCCTTGCCGTCGCTATGGAATAAGTGACAGCGATGGGCTGGGATACCAATCTCTAATTTGTCACCGACTTCAACTGGCAATGTGTCTGGTTGACGGAAGTTCACATCAGCGTCTGCACCTTCAAGGTTTAGATATACCTGAGTTTCGTTACCAAGCTTTTCAACAATCATCACTTCGCCTTCGATGCTCGCGTCACCATGGCTTGATGGCAGTAGATGCTCTGGTCGAACCCCCATAGACATGCGATCGCCTCGATTTACCGTTGTACCTTCTACTGGAATCCAGAAAGACATACCATTAGAAAGTTGAACTTTCACGCGCTCCGCTTCAACTTCTTCGATGAAGACACTCATGAAGTTCATTTTTGGAGAACCGATAAAGCCAGCAACAAAACGGTTTTTAGGGTAGTGGTATAGCTCTAGCGGCTTACCCACTTGAGAGACGAAACCATCATCAAGAACCACGATTTTGTCTGCCATGGTCATTGCTTCAACCTGATCGTGCGTCACGTAAATCATGGTGCAACCTAGCTTACGTTGAAGCTTTGTAATTTCTGAGCGCATTTGTACACGAAGCGCAGCGTCTAGGTTTGATAAAGGTTCATCAAGCAAGAATACGTTAGGTTGAGAAACCAGAGTTCGGCCGATAGCCACACGTTGACGCTGGCCACCAGAAAGGGCTTTAGGTTGACGATCAAGAAGGTGAGTTAGCTGTAAAATGTCAGCGGCGTGTTCAACGCGTTTGTCGACTTCTTGCTTGTCAGCTTTCGCCAGTTTTAAACCAAATGACATGTTATCGAATAGGTTAAGGTGCGGATAAAGCGCATAAGACTGAAACACCATACCAACGCCACGTTTAGAAGGTTCGACATCATTCATACGCTCGTTTCCGATGTACAAATCACCCGATGTAATGTCTTCTAAACCAGCGATACAGCGAAGTAGCGTTGATTTACCACAACCTGACGGGCCTACGAATACAACGAATTCACCTTCTTGTATTTCTAGATCAACGTTTTTCGAAATCAACACATCGCCATACGCTTTACTTACATTTTTTAACGTGACATTCGTCATCTAGCTAGTCCTCGATCAATCATATTTGTTAGCTACTACCCCTACTAAATTGGAATGAAGGGCAATAATCTTTGTAATTAGTTGGTGGTATACCTAAATAGTTGATGCGTTATCGCATTACTTAATAGTCAAAAGCTCAAGTGTTATCAACCTTGAAGCAATTTAGGTACTAGAGCAAGAAAAAAGGGTGAGGGTACCGTATTGCGTTAAAAGCAGTTTGAGCATTGTATCAATGTCAGACTGATTTTAAGTGGCAATCCAAACCGAGTACGCCATCACCCATCAAGCCAAAATAAGGTTTCCATCCCCCGTTAATCATGATGTGGTCCCCCAATTGTTCTTCCTGTGCACGGATAAAGTGCTAAAAATAAAGAACAATGTTTCTACATCTCTCTAACTGGAAACCAAGTCGGCATTGTAAGCCAGAGCTTAATCTTGTTTAAACTTCTGGAAAGGGTTCTTACTATCCACTCTTGGATGACTTAAGTTTCTTCGTTTTACTCTATTGGTGCATCCTCCTAGTACAACTTTGTGTAGGGGGAGTAGAAAAGGAGGAGGCGACGGGGGAGGAGAAACGCGTAGAGCGATCTAAATCAAATAAATATCCTTATCAATAGTGACCATTCTCACACAAAGTGTCAGTTTTGTGATTTTGCGCGTCATAGTGGAACGCGGAGGATCACGAAAATGAGCCATAATAGCAAAGGCGTAGGGAGTAGGAGGATGAGGCCGTCGTCATTTTCAAACACTATGTATGTCGAAATACGGCAAACCTCTTGGTAAGCCCTACAACACAAAAATAAAAAGGATATAGACATGAAAAATGCCCTAAGCACAGTAGCGCTAAGTACATTAGTTGCTCTTGGCTCTTTTGGTGCGAACGCTGCTATCGAAGAAGGTCAACTTACTATCTGGATCAACGGCGATAAAGGTTATAACGGACTTGCTGAAGTAGGTAAAATGTTTGAAGAAGACACGGGCATCAAAGTGACCGTGGCTCACCCTGATGGTTTGCAAGACCGCTTCCCTCAAGTTGCTGCGACGGGCGATGGACCTGATATCGTATTTTGGGCTCACGACCGTTTTGGTGGTTACGCTCAATCAGGCTTACTAGCAGAAGTTACACCTTCTAAAGAAATTAAAGAAGGCATTGTCGATTTCGCTTGGGATGCAGTTAAATACGACGGTAAAGTGATCGGTTACCCAGTCGCGATTGAATCTCTTTCTCTTATTTACAACAAAGATTTAGTGCCAAACCCACCAAAAACTTGGGAAGAAGTTGAAGCGCTAAACACTCAGTTAGCGAAAGACGGCAAATCTGCAATCATGTGGAACCTAAAAGAACCATACTTCACATGGCCACTAATGGCGGCTGACGGTGGTTATGCATTTAAATTTGGCGCGGATGGCTACGATGTAAAAGATGCGGGTATTGCAGCAGATGGCGTGAAAGATTCAATGAACTTTGTTAAAGGTTTAGTGGACAAAGGCGTTATCTCACCTGATATGGATTATTCAGTATCTGAATCTGCTTTCAACCAAGGCAAGACAGCGATGACAATCAACGGCCCATGGGCTTGGGGTAACATCGAAACGTCTGGCATCAACTACGGTGTAACGACTTTGCCTAAGTTCAATGGTCAGTCTTCTAAGCCTTTCGTTGGCGTATTAACAGCGGGTATCAGCACCGCTTCTCCAAACAAAGATCTAGCGGTTGAGTTTATCGAAAACTACTTACTGACTAACGACGGTCTACGCAAAGTAAACGATGATAAGCCACTAGGTGCGGTTGCGCTTAACTCTTTCCAACGTGAGCTAGATACAGATCAGCGTATTGCAGCAACAATGGATAACGCAATGAACGGCGAAATCATGCCAAACATCCCAGAAATGAACGCATTCTGGGGTAGCGCGAAGAGCGCAATCATCAACATCGTTGATGGTCGTCAAACAGTAGATGAAGCTCTATCTGACGCTGAAAAGCAAATGACTAAGTAATTAGCTACACCATTTTAAGGAGAGGGTAACCTCTCCTTCTTTTCTATTTAAATATTTATCGCTAGCAGGTTCCTCTATGCAGTCAGTTCAAGGTACAGATGCTTTGACATCAACAACAACGAATTTACCGACCAGCAAGAGTGTATTCATCAAATGGGCACTTTTAGGTTCGATAGGCGCTATCAATGGTTATGCCACCATTTTAATGTATTCTCGTGGTGAGCTCGCGTTTGCACTTCTAACCGTTATTCTTACCGCACTAGCGCTGTACATTTTTGGCAGTAAAAAGACTTATGCGCACCGTTACATCTACCCAGGTATTGCGGGAATGATCTTATTTATCATTTTCCCACTGGTGTATACGGTTGGCCTTGCATTCACCAATTACAGTGCAAAAAACCAACTCTCTCTTGAGCGCGCCCAATCCGTCTTGCTTGATAGAACGTATCAAAGCGGCGAGAGCTATTCATTTAACCTTTTTAAAGCTGACGACGGTTACCGTATTGCAATTCAAGACGGTGATGTGTTGCTGGCTACCGATGCGTTTGATCTTGCTTCATTGTCTACGACTGATATGGATTTATCGGCGATAGACACTGTACCGGGTGAAAAAGAGAAAATTAAAACCATCGTTCAGAACAGAAGTAAGCTTAACAGTGTAGATTTGCACCTGCCAACTGGCGAAGATATTCGCATGAGCGGGTTAAGAAAGTTTGCAGCGGTTGTGCCTCTGTATACATTGCAAGATGACGGAGAGTCGCTTCTAAACAATGAATCAGGTTCAATTCTTCGTCCAAATATGGATGCTGGTTATTACCAGCCTGTCGATGAAGCAGGGCAATTCACTGGTTCAACAGTCGCGCCTGGATTTATTGTTAGCATTGGTACCCATAACTTTGAGCGAGTATGGAAAGATGACGGTATCAAAGAGCCGTTCATCAGTATCTTTATCTGGACGGTTATCTTCTCTGTTATCACCGTTGTGGGCACCTTGATCATCGGTTTGATTCTCGCGAGCATTGTTCAGTGGGAAGCGCTCAAAGGCCGCGCAATTTATCGAGTCTTACTCATTTTGCCTTACGCTGTCCCAGCCTTTATCTCAATCTTGATCTTCAAAGGTTTATTCAACCAAAGCTTTGGTGAGATCAACATGGTGTTGCAGTCTATCTTTGGCATAAGTCCAGCATGGTTCTCTGACCCATTCCTGGCGAAAACCATGGTATTGATTGTGAACACTTGGCTCGGTTTCCCTTACATGATGATTCTATGTATGGGTCTACTCAAAGCAATCCCTGATGATCTCTATGAAGCATCGGCGATTGATGGCGCTAACTTCATTCACAATTTTACGAAAGTGACATTGCCGCTGATGATTAAGCCGCTTACGCCGCTTCTTATCGCAGCTTTCGCCTTCAACTTTAATAACTTCGTCATGATTCAGCTATTGACTCAAGGTGGTCCAAACATGATTGGTACCTCAGAGCCAGCAGGTTACACCGATCTACTTGTCAGCTACACATACCGAATCGCGTTTGAAGGTGCAGGTGGCCAAGACTTTGGTTTGGCAAGTGCAATTGCAACTCTTATCTTCTTGCTTGTCGGCGGACTGGCGCTTCTAAACCTACGCTTTACTAAGCTTTCTCAGGATTAAGGAACAAAATAATGGCAATGGTACAAGGGAAATCCTTAAAATACCGCGTATGGGCAACACACATCGCTATGTGGGCATTCCTATCGCTAATTATCTTTCCACTATTGATGATTATCGCGATCTCGTTCCGTGAAGGTAACTTTGCAACGGGTAGCCTCATTCCAGAAAATCCATCATTGGAGCACTGGAAACTGGCACTGGGCTTTACCGTGACCCACGCAGATGGTTCAGTGACGCCACCTCCATTCCCTGTATTAACATGGTTATGGAACTCGATTAAAGTGGCTGGAATCAGTTCAATTCTTATTGTCTCGTTATCAACAACGTCGGCCTATGCGTTTGCGAGAATGCGCTTTAAAGGTAAGAACACTATCTTAAAAGCGATGATGATCTTTCAAATGTTCCCAGCAGTACTGGCGTTGGTAGCTATCTATGCATTGTTCGACAGACTTGGACAGTACATCCCATTCTTGGGGCTGAATACGCACGGAGGATTGATATTCTCTTACTTAGGCGGTATTGCTTTACATGTTTGGACGATAAAAGGTTACTTTGAATCGATCGACAGTTCACTTGAAGAAGCGGCAGCATTGGATGGCGCGACACCATGGCAGGCGTTTAGACTGGTATTATTGCCTCTTTCAGTGCCAATATTAGCAGTTGTGTTCATTTTATCGTTTATTATGGTAGTCGGCGAAGTTCCTGTAGCATCTTTATTACTTTCTGATGTAGACTCATACACATTAGCGGTTGGAATGCAGCAGTACTTGTATCCTCAGAACTACTTATGGGGTGACTTTGCAGCAGCAGCAGTGCTATCTGCACTACCAATCACTGCCGTGTTTTTACTAGCGCAGCGTTGGCTTGTCGGAGGACTTACAGCTGGCGGTGTGAAAGGATAATAACGATAAGGGCGACCCTTACGGATCGCCCATTTGTTCTTAAATTAACATTTTCTGGTTTGGCCGCCGATCCGTTAAGTTTAAGAGCATTTCTGGCGTTACGCATAGCTGGCTGTTAGCTAGATTCCTTACAAAACTTCACTAACAGTTTTTGTAACCAAAACCTAAGCATTGCTTAGGTTTTTTTATATCTAAAACTTGAGTAGGGTTCTTGATATAGAGCGATACAACGTGGCTGCTAAATCAGGCTTTAACTTACCTAGTTGTATACGGTAACGACAGGAGATGAGTATAGGAGATTGCACCAAACAGAACAGTCTCCGGATAGGGTCATGCGAGTGATCATATAAACGGGGTTGCAATAAGCATAGTTGTTACAAGTAATTGTGATCAACAAGAACGTTTGCGTAAAGGAAGGATCTTTATAGTTCTCTGTTAGAGGGGGCACAACCTAAATACTGCAGTAAGACATAGATACTCTCTTGCTTTAGTGCGACTTTTCTAAATAGGTCTGCGAAGGTATCGTCACCACCAAAACAGGTTTGGATATAGTGGTTGATCTCACAATCTTTATACCCTTCTACATACATAGTACGTACCCATTGGTATTCAACCGCTTTAAGGTTGTTTATCGTAGTCTCACTTAGTGTGGTTTTCGTAAGCAAGCGCTTATCCTTTCGTTCGCTCTTTCTGGATGAATAGCGAATTAGAACAGACTAAGATGAAAGAATAATGACAAGAATGTGTCGGGTATAAAAATGTAGAACCAAGCTCAAGCTCTCAATAGATGAAAAGACTTGAGCATGGAAAGTCGAGTTTTTACCTAGCTCGACTTAATTAAAGGATTAGGCGATCATTTTAGGTACTTAACGTGAGCTTCCATTTCTTCACCAATTTGTTTACGCATGTTCATCAAACGAATGGCAGAATCTCTTAAGTGGATGTCATCTTCTGTTGTCGGTACCCATTCAGGCACTTGCGTAGGGTTGCCATCTCCGTCGACCGCAACCATTATCACAATACAGTGGGTTGTTAGGCGATTATTGAGTTCTTTCGGATCGCTTGCCTGTACATCAATGGCTATGTGCATCGAGCTCTTGCCCGTATAGATAACTTTTGCGCTCACTTCAACAAGGTTTCCTACGTGAATCGGTGCTACAAATCGAATGCCACCTGCGTAAGCAGTAATACAGTATTTACCACTCCATGCTGCAGAACACGCGTAAGCGGCTAAATCGATCCACTTCATCGCGGCTCCGCCGTGCACTTTACCACCAAAATTGACATCACTCGGCTCTGCTAAAAATCGCAATGTGATTTCTCTTTTTCCACTGCTCATACTTCAATCCTTTATAGTTATAAGTTTTCCACTTCTAAATACCTAAGATAAGTCATTAAAAGTTAATAAACTGTAACATAACCAAGTGCGTTTGACTTAGGTGTTTAAGGCCGTCAGCCTAGACGGTGTATAAATAAAGCGTAGTGTATATGAATAGAAAAAGGTTCATCGCGGA